>JAZNFC010000015.1:0-25789 GCA_045588935.1 Alistipes sp.
CAATCGCACAGACTTACATTTATGTTTAACAAATAAAACCAAGAAGAAGCTGTTTGGATTAAATAAGTTTGCATTGCTGCGGGAAGATTGTTTCGGCCACTTCGAGCGGCGCTATTTCTCTCACTCCGAAATGTGGCACCCTCTATCAAGACCATACCTACTCCTCTCGAATACCTAATACCCCTCATTTTGGGTCATAGATGGGTTGGTGTGCAACTCCTGACTTGGAATGGGCAGAAGCAACTGATACTCCTCGATATCACATATACTTTGTGCCATGCCCGTACGTTTAAGGAAAGCGAAGTAGGTGCCGCTAAATAGCGATATTCGTTCCCTTATATCCTTGATTTTAAGCAGTGTACCATCTGCTGATACATCAATAGATTTAGCATTTACAACATCTGCGAGGAGTTGCTCGGACATAGAGCTGTCATCCTGCATGTAATAGCACTCGGCAAGTGATAGATAGACGTCACTTAATGTAATATAGGGCATTACGCCGGCCTCATAAATCGTAATATTAGCACGTGTGCCCGAACCGTCAATCCTATTTATCATGGCAAAAATCACTTCGGTACTATCCTCTATAGAGATACTGTTATCGGTTGTGGTGGCAGGTCTAAAGTCTGTTGAGCTATCGAGCGTGTAGAAGCCATTATCGATGACCTTTTGTAGTAGCGGTTGAGCATCATCGTAGCGACCCTCATACATATAGATATTGGCCAGCAGCACTCGCGCAACATCCTTCGAAGCAAAGAAAAATCCATTAGCATCGTTAAGGGGCTCATTCTTGCGCTCGGGAAGATTTGCCACGGCTCTCAAAAGATTATCCTTCAGGTCATCAAGAATACGTTGGTACGACTCGCGAGAAATATCACCACGATCTACAACCTCCTCAATCGTATCATAATCATTGATATACGGCACATCACCCCAGCCATAAACCAGAGTTGAGTAGCATATAGCACTAATCACATTGCAGTAGTCAGCATAGAGGTTTAGCTGCTCCTCATCGGCCCTCTTAAGCAGCAGCAAGGAGGCATTGGCATTGTATAGATTTGTCCATGCCGAGGCAATATCTCCGTTAACGGCATAAACATAATCATCAACCAATGAAGCAAGACTATTATAATTATAGAATTGCTCTATCTTGTTGTACTTGCGCAATCCAACGAAGAGGTTGTTGGCAATCTCTTCAACCAAGATACGAGCAACTTCCCCAAGCATAGGAGCCTGCGACACGGAAACATCCTCGGCTACACCCATCTGTGTCAACTCGACATAAGCAACCTCACCGCCTATATAGTCGTAGAGATATATCCTCTTGCTCTTCGGGTACAAGGACTCTAACTTGGCCACCGAGATATGTAGTATGCCCCCATCAAGCTCGCTCTCACACACTATATCGTAATCATCAACATCATAGATACCTCCATTGTCAATAAGGCCTATTCGTGTACCTCCGGGAACCTCTATGCCTATGGATATATCTACCCTATCATCGGTATTAATTTGAGGCTCAAGATATACCGCAATCGGAGAGTCTATGTTTATCGTGAACTCACCACCCTCATTGGGCACCTCAATAGTCGGGATATCGATATTGACATTCTCGCCATCACGCAACACTTCATTTCCTGCGATACCATCCTCATTCCAATCGACATAGCGAGATAGCTCCTTGACACCCACCTCCATGCCGAGGCTATCGTATCGAGCAATAATATTCTCTTTAATCTCATCGAGGCACTTTGCCAACGCTTGCTTATCCTTGGCTATCTGCTCCTTGGTATCTGTCGAGAAGCATCCACTGCTACCAAAGTCGGCACTTAATCGCGATAGATACTCCGTAAGCTCGGCCTCACTTCTGTCTATTAGCAAAAGAGAGGAGATGGTAATTAGTGCTGCCGATTCATCCGTTCCGGCGACAATAGATAGGGATGATACATCCGTATCACTATAAGCACCCAAGCCGAAGGTCTCCAACAACTCCCTCTGCGCCAGCGTATTAGCATCATTAAACTCAAGACCCGAGGCTACAAGATTTTTGATACGAGCATACTTCAGGTGGGTAAGGATATTGACATTCACGGTTGTGCTGTTGCTCAAATCTACCAAGGCTCGCAGTGTGATGGTGCCACTGGAGAGCTCGCCCGTAACCTCGTTAAAGAAGTATCCATTAGCCATAAACTCGGCATAGGGTGTTGTAAACTCCCTATTGCCTAATGCAAAGCTACCCGAGTTATCCGCAATCGAGGTATTGAACATACTGCCCAAGACCTGCAGATTTTCATCCATCGGCTGTATGGAGATATCCGAGCCACTGATAAACGGGCCCTTCTCCACCTTGCCGTGAATGTCATAAACCTGCACTTCTGATGCTCTTTTGTCCGCATCACCGAAATCGTTGCTGCACGACATCATGACAATGCCAACAAGCAAATATGCTAAATATGTAACACTCCTCATATCTTACAAATATTCAAAATGAAACGGTCTCATATTGATGTGTGGGTGACTAAAAAGTAAAATAGTCACCCACATTTTATTCGGCACTCACAATATGTTTCTTGCGCTTACTTTGTGCGAACAAAGCGCAACGAGTGGGGCGTAGTCTGACGAATAAGTATGCGTTTATCCGAAGCATATTTATCGTATAACTCATCATTGTAGTAACGGATGGTTATCAGCGCCACATCCTCCGTCTTCTCGACATCAAAGCCCTCGGCTGTAAGCTCCGCAATAGCATCGTCAATATGCCATGACTCATCCACCGACATATATAGATTTACGGCCGAGTTATGTATGAGATTGGTCTTGATGCGGTGACGCTCAAGCACGGCAAAGACTGTGGCAAACTTCTCCTCGAGCACAAATGACAAGTCACGCGAGTGGAGATCAAGCAACACCTGATTCTCCTTCTGTATCATTATAGGCTCATAGGCACGCTCCACATCGCCCGTGATAACCGAACCCGCAGCCTGCTTGTTGCCAAAAGGACGCACATAGAGAGGAATGTTCTTCTGCTGCAAAGGCTTAATAGTCTTGGGGTGGATAATCTGCGCGCCGCTATATGCCATCTCTATGGTATCCATATAGTTAAGCCTCTCTATCTTACGAGCATCGGGGAACTTCTTCGGATCGGCATTGAGGATACCATCCACATCCTTCCACACGCTCATAGACTCGGCATCCAACGCATTGGCAACAATCGCCGCCGAGTAGTCCGAGCCCTCACGACCAAGTGTCGTTGTCGTACCATCCGGAGCACCGCCGATAAATCCCTGTCCCACGAATACACGCTCAACGCTATCCTCAATCTCGCGCCTGAGACGCAATGTTGTAGCCTCGAGGTTTACGTTAGCATCCTTGTGTCGCTGCTCGGTGAGCACCACACGACGCATATCTACCCAACGATTCTTAACGCCATGACCATTGAGGAAGTTGGAGATGATGGTTGTAGATATAAGTTCACCAAAGGCAACGATAGTGTCATACCACAGTTCGGCATCCGAAGTGCGGTAGATGGTATTACGCACGGTATTGCGTAGCTGCTCAAATAGGGTATTCATCTGCTCGATGGTGATATCCGCGCCCATGAGCTCATCAATGATGGTGCGATGATAGGTATATGAAGCATCTATACGCTCCAAGGCAAGAGCCGTATCACCCTGCTGCATGGCCTGAAAGACACCCTCCAGAGCATTGGTAGTCTTACCCATGGCCGAGACAATAATAAAGAGCTCCTTCTCACCGTTAACTATATCAAGAAGATTTCTGACACCTGCAGCATCCTTCACCGAGGCTCCTCCGAACTTATATACTTTCATAATTGTAGCTTTATTTGAAATGTTTTATTGGAACAAAGTTAGTGATATTTCTCAAATATTTTGCTGCATAGGGTATAATGTTTTTAAGTTTAAGCACTCTTTTTGCGGAAAACACTCCATTTGCACCAAAAAAACAGAGCAAAATGGCCGTTACTATCTAAAAAATAGATATCTTTGCGTGATAGAATATAAACATGAGAATTTATGAACAGACGAGTATTAGTGACAGGTGGAGCAGGATATATCGGTTCTCATACCGTCGTAGAGCTTATAAGCGCAGGATATGAGGTTGTTATCGTAGATAACTTCTCGAATAGCGACACCTCGTCCTTGAGCGGCATCAAGCGCATAACAGGCATAGAGCCCACGTTTATCGAGGCAGACTGCTGCGACCGCGAGGCTATGCGCCGTATATTTGAGGCTCACGACTTCGACTCGGTGATACACTTCGCAGCTTTTAAGGCTGTCGGTGAGTCGGTAGAGAAGCCCGAGATGTACTATCGCAACAACCTTGTGTCGTTTATCAATATCATCGAGCTGATGAAGGAGTTTGGTCGCAAGAACCTGCTCTTCTCATCATCGGCTACAGTGTATGGTGATGCCGATGTACTGCCCGTTACGGAGCTCACACCGCGCAAGCCCTCAACCTCACCCTATGGCAACACCAAGCAGATGTGTGAGGATATCCTGCGTGATGCCGTAGCCGCCGACAAGGAGCTTCACGGAATGGCCTTGCGCTACTTCAACCCTATCGGCGCTCATCCCTCGGCCGAGATTGGAGAGCTCCCTCGCGGTGTACCTAACAACCTTGTACCCTATGTTACACAGACCGCCGCAGGCATACGCGAGTGCTTAAGCATCTTCGGCGACGACTACGATACGCCCGACGGCTCATGCTTGCGTGACTATATTGACGTTGTGGACCTCGCACGTGCACATGTCGTGGCCATAGGTCGTATGGTAGATGGCAAGTGTATAGAAAACTACGAGATATTCAACGTAGGTACAGGTCGCCCTGTATCGGTATTCGAGTTGGTCAAGGGCTTTGAGCGCGTAAACAACTTAAAGCTCAACTATAAGGTAGCACCTCGTCGAGCAGGCGATGTCCCTGCCGTGTGGGCGGATACAACACGTGCCAACAACGTACTCGGTTGGCGCGCCGAGCGCGAACTTGACGAGACGTTAGCCTCGGCATGGGCTTGGGAAAAGAGAGTTCGTAAGATAAAATAAAGATTTTAGGATGAAGCGGTTTATATTATTGACTATCGCAGCTTTGATGCTCTTGCCCTCGACGGCGGAGGCCAAGCGCCGTGAAAGTGAGGAGGAGATAGCGCTCAAAACACGCCACTACTCCGGTTGGGAGTGGGGCGCTACGGGCCGTGTAGCCCTAATCTTCTACGAGCAGGACTATATGCACATCAAAGGGCAACCCGCAGTTGCAGCATATAAAACACAAGTGAAGGTGGGGGGCAACATCATGGTTGGCGGAGGCTACTTCTTGAATAACCATTGGCGCATAGGCTTCGAGACAGGTGCACAGATTCAGTATAACTACACCTTTATGCCTCTTTATCTCACGGGGCACTACTTCTATGGTACACGTAAAAATGCGCTCTTCAACTTCGTGCATGCAGGCACAAACATCCTATTTAACAAAGGGTTGCGTTTTGGTGCCACTTGCGCAGGAGGTGTTGGCGTTCGCCTGCAGAGCCCCGATAGTGAGCTTAAGTACGATATTATGCTGGGGTACGACTTCAACATGTTATCACCACGTCCCGTGATTAAGGAGCCTTTCGGATATAAGAAGCGTGATGTTAAGCGACATGCCCTCAACCAGTCGGTATTTATCGGCCTCGGCATATCGTTCTAATGAGCAGATATTCACTTATGGAGAGTAGATAGTAGCGGGCTATTTTCTATTTTAACGAGTGAATAGATGCCATAATAAGTCATAAAATAGACAGAAATTCTCGCAGCAACAAGCTAATACGTTTTAATAAAATTAAGAACAGATTCTTATATTCCTATGCAGAATACGGGGTTTGCCTTTCGCGAGTGGGTACATGACCTGCTTATACGTTGGGGGATAGCAGAAAATCTCGCAACAAAACTTGATGGATGGGTTGTGCTTATAGCCATTATCTTACTCGTGCTTATAGTGAATATCATCATGCGCTGGGGCGTACTGCGTCTTGTACACCGTATGGTGGAATGGACACGCTTCACGTGGGATAATATCCTCTTCGACGACCGTGTATTACGCCGCTTGAGTGGTGTCGTCACATCCATAGTCATTTCCCTGGCTCTACCCGTTCTTGCTACGGCCTTCGATGCCGAAAATACCACGCTCTATATCTATCTTGGTAAGGCGGTGGACATATATATCATCATCACCTGCCTTCTCTTTCTCAATGAGATATTGAAGGCTCTCTTTGCAATTATGGTGCATCGGCCCGCATGGCAGGACAAACCCATTGGAGGTCTGTTGCAGACATGCCAGGTGATACTCGGCATTATAGGTACAATACTCATTATAGCCACGATTATCAATAAGTCACCGGTGCTGCTGCTGACAGGTATTGGTGCCTCGGCCGCCGTTATCTCGTTTATCTTCAAGGATACACTTATGGGACTTGTTGCCGGAGTGCAGCTCTCGGCAAACAACATGCTCAAGGTGGGCGACTGGATCGAGATGCCTAATCGTGGTATTGACGGCGTGGTTACCGAGGTTTCATTGACCACAATAAAGGTGCGTAGCTGGAATAACACAATACAAACACTACCGCCCTACTTGCTTGTCAGCGAGCCTTTTAGCAACTGGCAGGCAATGCGAGATACCGGAGGCCGCCGTATCAAACGCTCGCTTAACATCGATACAACAAGTGTACAACTGCTCAACGATGATATGCTCGCACGCTTTAATGAAGATAAGGTTGTAGGGGCAGTTGTTGCAACACTCAAGACAACAACCGAGGAGGGGGCAACAATCACAAACCTCGAACTCTATATGCGCTATATCACGGCATATATCAATGGGCATCCTCGAGTTAACCACATGATGCTCTCCATGGTGCGCCAACTGCAACCTTCGGAGTGGGGACTTCCTATAGAGCTCTACTTCTTCTCGGCCGATGTCAACTGGGTGGCCTATGAGCATCTGCAAACTGAAATTATCTCGCATATCGTGGCCGTCGCCTCACACTTTGGCATACGCCTCTATCAGGCTCCCTCGAGCCTCGACTTGCGTTCATAAATGAATAGTAACCGAAACTTTACGATGATGAGAAGACTACTACTTTTAAGCATTGCGGCACTCCTTGCTACTTGTAGCTCAAACAAAGAGTTTAACACCAATAGGTATCAGATGAATGGCAATGTCCTTTCAGTAAAGGTTGTTAGCTATGATGCCACAACACGCTTTGGCGAGGTTGTTAAGGAGGATGCTGACGATTACAACGATTGCGTGGTATATCGCCTCAATAATCAACATCTCATCGAGGCAGAGTCGCACTTCTACTACTCAACATATCGCGATAGAGATATTCTTATGATGATGACAAAGCGAACTTATGATGGCGAGCGCCTACTCTCCGAGGAGCAATATGATGACGATGGCGACTTAGAGATGAAGCACACTTACAGCTATGATGGCGACCATCAATCCATCGTGGTGTATGACGACGAAGGCGAGGTCATACGTCGCATTGAGAGTACGTTTGATGGCAATGAGCTTGTATCGGAAACTATATATGATGCCACAGGTCAGAAAACATTGGTGTGCACATTGTCAAAGAGTGGTGATGCCTATACATATAACTACGAGGATTTGGCTGCCGATAATATATACTCATATACCTCCAAAAGCGATAAGCATGGCCGCTTAATCTACATTGCCCACTCAACAAACATGGGTACCAAAGAGCTATTCATAGAGTACGACAAGCATGGCAATGCCACAATATGTCGAGGTGGCGAAACCTCGCTTGATGGTAGATACTTCCTCGTCGAGGATGGCGTAGATAGTTATTATGAGTACAAATATGATAGTCATAATAATTGGATAGAGCGTATCGGTTACCATGGCGAGACCCGCATGCCCTTCGAAATAGTAGAACGCACAATAGAGTACCGTAAATAGCAATAAATAAGAGAAAAATATAAAACACAGAAAATGACACCCGAAGAGATACTTGCCGTAGAGAAGAATATCGTTCTCACGCTCAAGAATATATATGATCCCGAAATTCCCGTAAACATCTACGACCTCGGATTGATATATGAGATTAACTTCGACCCCACAGGGACGGCCGATATTATCATGACTCTTACGGCACCTAACTGCCCTATGGCCGATATGCTCCTTGCCGACATCCATCGCGAGGTAAGCAAGGTTGCGGGCGTGGAAAAGGTTAATATCACGCTTACGTTCGACCCACAGTGGGATAAATCGATGATGTCGGAGGAGGCCCTACTGGAGCTTAATCTACTCTAATATCGAGATATGATGCTGGAGGAACATCCGCATATAACGCTG
This sequence comes from Alistipes sp., assembly GCA_045588935.1. Classification (GTDB taxonomy): domain Bacteria; phylum Bacteroidota; class Bacteroidia; order Bacteroidales; family Rikenellaceae; genus Alistipes. The sequence continues at coordinate 8,365 of JAZNFC010000015.1, forward strand.
GAAAGCCTGCAACGTGGTAGCAAGTGGAATGAGTGTAGTAAACATCTCCACGCGCTATCACCACTATGGCGCAATCCTATCTATAATCGGTTAGCTTATGAACGCCTGGTACGCAAGTCGAATGAGATAACCGAGATATACAGGGCGACGATGGAGGATTGGGCACAAACGATGCACCTGCTCCTCTTTCGCTTTATCTGTGGCATGCAGAATAAGAGTGCTGCCGAGCGCCTTGCACGATGTGTCCCTTATAAGGTAGTTATGCGCGAAAATGCCTCGCTGAACAGGCTTGAGGCATTGCTTCTCGGTGCCTCGGGACTACTCGAACTTGCAGATGATGAGCCGTATATCGAAAGCCTGCGTAGGGAGTTTGAGCATCTCGCAGCTAAATATAACATCACGGCAATGTCTCCTCGTGAGTGGCGCACAAAGGGTATATACTACCACAACCACCCTATCCTGCGCATAGCACAAATCACCGCCTGCCTACACTTTCGAGGTATTGATTTCAGTAAGATATTGGCTTGTGCCACACGCGAAGATGTATATAATCTCTTTGCTGTTTCGGCCTCGGAATTTTGGGCTTCATGGCTTGAGCGTCGTGCCTATGGAGATGTCAAGGTATCACGTCGCGTAGGACACTTCATGAGCGATATCATAGGCATAAATGTCGTGGCGCCACTGCTCTACACCTATGGTGTATATATCGAGTCTGCGGAGTTTGTCGATCGTTCGATATCACTCCTCGAGAAGATTCCGAGCGAGAATAATAGCTATATGCAGGCATGGAACAGCCACGGTACGGTGGCCACGACAGCATACCATAGTCAGGCACTGCTACAACTTTCGCGCGAATACTGCTCACGAACACGTTGTGCGGAGTGTCCCCTGGCAAATACACTGCTCTCGCCACAGTATCAGGCCCTGATAAAGAATCAGCAATAGAGCGGCAAGATGATAAATTTGAGCTAATAGCTCGGATTTAAGAAATTATTAGTAACTTTGTACGTTCAATATATTGATATATTGAAGTTAGTGCGATACAAAATAGCTACACTATGATAAATAAGATTGAAGAAGTATTAAAGGAGATTGAGGCCTTTGCTCCAAAGTCGGCTACCGAGGTTGAGGCATTTCGCATCAAGATTCTTGGTAAGAAGGGAGTGCTTGGAGCTCTCATGGAGGAGTTTAAGAGCGTACCTGCAGAGCAGAAGCGCGAGCTCGGACAGCGACTAAACAACCTGAAGAATGTTGCAACGGAGCGCATCAACACCCTCAAGGAGGAGATTGGCAATGCACAAGCCATGAATGCCTCGAAGATAGATGATATGACACGCCCCGGCACAATGGAGCAGGTGGGATCACGTCACCCTATCTCGATTGTTAAAAATGAGATCGTAGGCATCTTTGCTCGCTTGGGCTACACCGTAGCCGATGGCCCCGAGATTGAGGATGATTGGCATGTCTTCTCGGCATTGAACTTCCCGCCTGAGCATCCTGCACGCGATATGCAGGATACCTTCTTCATCGAGAGTAACCCCGATGTGGTATTGCGTACGCACACCTCCTCTATTCAGGTGCGCACGATGGAGCGTCAGAAACCTCCTATTCGTGTGATATGCCCCGGTCGTGTATTCCGCAATGAGGCTATATCATACCGAGCACACTGCATCTTCCATCAGATTGAGGGTCTTTATATCGACCGCAACGTGTCGTTTGCCGACATGAAGCAATCGCTACTCTACTTTGCCAAGGAGCTCTTTGGTGAGCAGGCACAGATACGCATGCGCCCCTCATACTTCCCCTTCACCGAGCCCTCGGCCGAGGTGGATGTGTCGTGCTCAATCTGCGGTGGTAAGGGCTGTGGCGTATGTAAGGGTACCGGCTGGTTGGAGATTATGGGTTGCGGCATGGTCGATCCTAATGTCTTGGAGGCTAATAATATCGACCCCAAGGAGTTTTCGGGCTTCGCCTTTGGTATGGGTATTGAGCGTATCGCAATGCTTAAGTATGGCGTTGGCGACCTGCGCCTCTACTTCGAGAACGATGTACGCTTCCTCAATCAATTCGAGAGCGCACTTTAGTGTTGAGGTGTAACATACACCTAAAGTATTAAGGGCAATTAGGGTCGAGGCCTTAATGCCCTTATTCCACATTATTAGGAGAATGAGTGTTGTAATACGCATAGCAAGTATCGTGATGCTGTTGCTTGTGGCAACAGCCACCTCGCTTTATGGTCAGGAGCGAACACTCCTCCCCGACTCTACCGGTTTGGCATATCGACATACGGATGCCGTCCGCACGATGGTTGTACATCGTGATACGGCACGTGCAGAAACACTCTGGCAGGAGATTATCACGGCAGACACGAGCTATGCTCCGGCACTCTACCACCTAAGCACAATCTCACGTTCGCGTGAGCAGGGCCTTGACTATGCACGTCGTGCCTATATGGCCGATAGCACGAATAAGTGGTACACAGCAAACTACGCCCGCCGACTTATAGATAGCCGTAACTACCGTGAGGCAATACATATATATCAACATATGATGCGTCTTGCGCCACGCGACATAGAGACATATCACGCATTGTCACTGCTATACAACGCCATGGGTATGCCCTACTCGGCGATATCTGTCTTGGACTCTGCCGAGCTACGTATGGGACGCCACCCCTATCTCTCGGCAATAAAGCAAGGGCTGCTACTCGAAACACGTCAGTATGATCGCGCTATAGAGGCTGGTGAGGAGTACATCGAGGAGTATCCCTACGACATCGACGCACGCGTGACGTTGGCAGCAGCATACGACGCTGCAGGACGCGATTCATTGGCTACAGCTGCATTGGAGAGGGCACATAGAATGGATACCACACACCTCTCAACACTCTATGCATTAGTCGATTACTATGATAGACGCAATGACTCACGACGTATGCTCGAATACGAGGCTCGCATAATGCGTGATGAGCGTGTGCCACTATCGGAGAAGATAGAGCGCATGGAGCATCACATCTCCGATTTCAAGTTCTACAGCGAGAATTATCTCACGTTAGGAAATATCATTCAGGGGCTTGCCATAGAGTATCCGAATGACCGTCGTGTGGTAAATATCTATGCCGAACATATCATCGCCATGGGAAACGGAGAGTACGCCGTAGATTACCTGCGTCGCCACCTTGACGACGAAGGTACCTCGGCCAAGGATTATATCATGCTTCTCGAATTGGAATGCTACCTCGACAAGCAGGAACTCCTTAAAGAGGATCGAGAGCGCGCTCTTAAGCTCTTTTCTACGGATGTTGAGATGCTCTCTTACATCGGCTTTATGCACAACGAAGAGGGAGATAGAGAGCTCGCCATCGAAACCTTCAAGCATGGCCTCAAGCAGACAAAAACGGATATTGAGCGTAGTAAACTTTGGGGATATATGGGCGATATATATCACGCCGCAAAGGATAACAAGCGAGCCTTCAAGGCCTATAACAAGGCTCTCGACTATGACGAGAACAATACTCTTGTGATGAACAACTATGCTTATGCCTTGGCACTGTGCGACAAGGATTTAGAGTATGCACTGAAGCTCTCGGCACGCACCATAGAGCAGGAAGATGGGAATGCCACATACCTCGATACCTATGCCTGGGTACTACATCGTCTGGGGCGTAACGACGAAGCAAAGCGCATAATGCAACAGGCTCTGTCGATAGATGGTCAGCGCACAGCAACGCTTCTCGCTCACTACGGAGATATACTTTGGGCCTTGGGCGAGAACTTCATGGCGCGTACCTACTGGCAGAAGGCCGTGGAGCGAGGCTATGATAGCCAAGAGATGGATGCCCACATCGAAGAGATAACAAACACGATAAAGAGATAACTGCACAACGATATGTTACAGCGCATCATACAACTACTAATGATACTACTGCTTGCCTCTACCCCACTCTCGACTATGGCACAGCAGAATAACAAGAAGATTGAGGAGCAGCGTCGTCGCCTCGAGCAGCAGAAGAAGGAGCTCGACAAGGCCAAGCGCGAGGTTGCAACTCTCAAGAAGGAGAAAAGCACAGCCTCGCAGCGCGTTGCAGCCCTCGACAAACAGGTGCGTCAGCGTAGCGCATATATTGCCGAGGCCGAGGCCGAGCGTAATATCGTACAGGGGGAGATAAACGCTGTAGATGCCTCTATAGACTCACTTACGTCACTTCTTGAGCAGAATTGCGCCATATATAGTGAAGTGGTGAGGGTTGCCTATCGCAACTACAATCAAAATAATAGCTCACACTACCTTTTCTCGTCATCATCCATTTCGGAGGCGGCACGTCGTATGGCTGAATTGGAGCATATCGCAGATAGCCGTCGAGCCTTGGCCGATACCATCGCCGCACAGAATGAGGCTCTCGCTTCGGCACGCGCCACGCTCGATATACGACGTATGGAGATAGACTCCATACGTCGTGCCATAAACAGTGAGCGCACGGCACTGCAAGCCGATAGAACAGCCGCACAACGCGCCTACAATGAGCTCTCACGCAAGGAAAAGAGGGCCATATCTAATGAGCGTGAACAGGAGAAACGACATGCTGCGGCCGTGGCCGAGCTACAACGCCTACTCAAGGGTAATAAGGTGGGCGCTTCGTTCTCGCGCGATACGCGAGGCCTAAACCTCCCTGTAGATGGTGCCACGCTCACACAGGAGGGCTTTGGCGCTACGATTACCGGCAAGCGTGGAGCCGCCGTTAAGACCATATACGAGGGTTTGGTGCAGGAGATAGAGTACCGCGAGAAGACCAATCACTATACCGTATTTATGGGTTATAACGAGTACCTTGTCATATACACCAACTTAAGTTCCGTATGTGTAAAGAAGGGCGATGTGGTGAAGAAGGATCAAAAGATTGGCACCATTGGCAAGGGTGTACATGCCAATGGCGAGGAGTACGCATATATCCGTCTTGCTGTATATGATGCCGACTCACGTAAACAACTCATAGTAAGCGACTTTTTTAAGAAGAAATAGCATGATACACTTCTATAAACACGATAGCAACTACCTACCCATCAAGCGCCTTACGCTACGTCGCTGGATAGAGGAGGTGATCCGCCGTGAGGGATATGTGGCGGGCGAGATAAACTATATCTTCTGCTCGTCGGAGTATCACCGCCAAATGAATCGCGACTTTCTCGGCCACGACTACTTTACCGATGTCATCACTTTCGAGGATAAGGAGAGCAGGGTAGAGGAGGGTATAGTTGCCGGTGAGGTATATATTGATGTGGCTACCGTTACGGATAATGCCCAATTATATAATACACTGCCTATCAACGAGATGCGTCGCGTTATCGTGCATGGAGCCCTTCACCTATGCGGACATAAGGACAAGAGCAAGTCGGCAGAAAAGCAGATGCGCAGGCTCGAAAATCGCTACCTCAAACTACTACACGAAGAGATGCTATGAAGTTGCTGTACGACATAGTGGTTATTGGTGCAGGACATGCAGGATGTGAGGCCGCCTCAGCAGCTGCACGTCTTGGCTCGCGTACGTTGCTTATAACCATCGACCTCGAGAAGATGGCCTCGATGTCATGTAATCCTGCCGTAGGCGGTGTAGCTAAAGGTCAGATAGTTAGGGAGATAGACGCTCTTGGCGGCATGATGGGTCGCATAACTGACCTTTCAACCATACAGTTCCGGATGCTCAACCGTTCGAAGGGGGCGGCCATGTGGAGTCCTCGTGCACAGTGCGATAAGGCGCTCTTTTCGCGACTATGGCGCAGAACGCTTGAAAATACACCCAACCTCTATTTGTGGCAGGACTCGGTCGTGGAGCTGCTCTTCGACACCGATGGCGATAGAAGGCGCGTGAGAGGCGTTAAAACGCGCATGGGCGTGGAGATTGAGGCACGTAGGGTAGTGCTTACAGCAGGTACCTTCCTGCGCGGCATGATGCACTGTGGTGACGCCTCGGCCGAGGGTGGTCGTGCCGGTGACCAAGCAGCGTATGGTATCAGTGAGCAACTGCAGGAGCTCGGCTTTGAGCTCGGTCGTATGAAGACAGGCACCCCCGCACGACTTGATGCCCGCACAATAAACTTCGAAGCCTTGGAGATACAAGAGGGAGATGAAAAACCATCCAAATTTTCATATGATTCTGATACAGAGGCGGTTAAAAATCAACTGCCGTGCTTTATGGTATATACCTCAAAGCGTGTACATGACATATTACGTACGGGCTTTGATCGCTCGCCGCTATTCAATGGCACGATATCGGGTATAGGTCCTCGCTACTGTCCGAGCATCGAGGATAAGCTTCGAACCTTCGCCGAGAAGGAGCAGCATCAGCTCTTTCTGGAGCCCGAGGGCCGCGATACGAATGAGTATTATCTCAATGGTTTTTCGTCGTCACTGCCCTATGAGGTGCAGCTCGAGGCATTACGCACAATCGCAGGCCTTGAGGATGTACATGTCTATCGCCCGGGTTATGCCATCGAGTATGACTATTTCCCACCTACGCAGCTATATCACACGCTTGAAACCAAACTTATCGAGGGTTTATACTTTGCCGGCCAGGTGAATGGCACCACAGGCTATGAGGAGGCCGCAGCACAGGGCCTTATGGCCGGCATCAATGCCCATCGCTCACTCGAGGCAAAGGATGGAGTTGTGCTCAAGCGCGACGAGGCATATATCGGAGTACTTATCGACGACCTTGTAACAAAGGGGGTCGATGAGCCTTACCGCATGTTTACCTCACGTGCCGAGTATCGAATCTTGTTAAGACAAGATAATGCCGATATAAGATTAACACCTTTAGGCTATGAAATAGGTCTGGTTAGCGAGAAAAAATATGAGCAACTACGTAAAAAATTAACTGCTGTAGAATCGCTCATTTCGTTCCTTCGTAGTCAATCGGTCAAAATAGGCGAAATTGACAGCTATTTAATTTCTGTTGGCGAGGAGCCTTTGACGCAAGGAAAAAAGCTTTTCGACATGGTTTTGCGCAGTAATGTTACCATTGAAGCTCTCGCCGAGGCATCAACTCCTCTGAAAAAGTTTCTTGCATCGAATAATATTTCGCAAGAGGCAATCGAACAAGCAGAGATACAGATTAAGTATCGAGGCTATATAGAGAGGGAGAGATACTTTGCCGAGAAGATGCACAGGTTGGAGGATATCACAATTCCTGAGGAATTTGACTTTGCATCTATACAATCGCTGACAATTGAGGCGCGACAAAAGCTCATGCGCATAAAGCCCAGAACCATCGGCCAGGCATCTCGTATTCCAGGTGTCTCACCGGCAGATATCAATGTGCTGCTTATAAAATTTGGCAGATAAAGATAATAATATAAAGCGTAATAGGGTAGTGTTCCACGTGGAACACTACCCTATACTTTCATATAAATATGAAGATATCGACGAGATATATTATAAAAAGCCCTCTTGGATAGTAGATTACTACTAATTCCAAGAGGGCTTTATTAACAGGAATTACCTGTGCGAACTGTAAATTTAGATTACATTACCTCAACATTCCAATTGTGTACATCCTCTACGCGACCGTACTGGATACCCTGAAGGTGATTATACATCTTCTTGCAGGTCTCACCTACCTTCATGCCGAAGTCATAAGTTACACCATTATCAAGGTCATACAACGCACCGATGGGAGAGATAACGGCTGCTGTACCGCAAGCACCGGCCTCCTCAAATGTAGCAAGCTCCTCAACAGGGATGTCGCGCTCCTCAACAGTGAGTCCAAGATCTACGGCAATCTGACGAAGGCTCTTATTGGTAATTGAAGGAAGAATAGATGTTGACTTGGGGGTTACATACTTGTTATCCTTGATACCGAAGAAGTTAGCAGCACCAAACTCCTCAACCTTTGAGTGGGTTGCAGCATCGAGGTACAACACGTTAGAGAATCCCTGCTTGTGAGCCGCCTCCAATGACCAGATTGATGAAGCGTAGTTACCACCCTCCTTCACGTCACCTGTTCCACGTGGAGCAGCACGATCCTGATCACGCATGATAAGAGCCTTGATAGCTGTCATACCGCCCTTGAAGTAGGGACCTACAGGAGCACAGAAGATAATAAGATCTGCCTCATCAACGGCACGCACACCAAGACATGTCTTTGTACCAAGAAGGGTAGGACGCAAGTAGAGCGACGCACCAGTCTCATAGGGAGGGATGAAGTCTGCATTGCGACGTACACACTCAACACAACCCTCAACAAACTGCTCAACAGTAGGTGCAGGCAAGCAGAGACGGTTAGCCGAGTTAATCATACGCTTGGCGTTCTCGTCGGGACGGAACAAACGTACCTTACCATCAACACCACGGAAAGCCTTCAAGCCCTCAAAGATCTCCAAACCATAGTGTAAGCAGGCTGCTGACATGTGCATCTTGATGTACTCGTCATCGGTTACCTCCATCTGGCTCCACTGACCGTTAGCATAGTGGTAGCGAACATTGAAAGCGGTCTTGTAGTACGCAAAACCAAGCTCTCCCCATTTAATGTTTTCCATAGATTAGCTTAAGTTTTTAAATTGGTTTATTTATATCTCTTTTTGGCTGCTACATGCGCAACCATTTAATAATCAATGCATTATCATCCTATCATCGCTCCAGACATGGTCTTATCCTCGGGCTGAACAAGCACCAGACGTCCCAGCGCATCCTCGGCCATAAGAATCATGCCGCGCGACTCAATACCCTTAATCTCACGGGGTGCGAGGTTGGCAAGCACAAGCACCTGACGACCCACGAGCTGCTCGGGAGTGTAGTACTCGGCGATACCAGACACGATGGTACGCTTATCAATACCCGTGTTGATGGTGAGCTTTAGAAGCTTCTTGGTCTTTGCCACCTTCTCTGCCGCAAGAATTGTCGATACACGGATATCCATCTTCTGGAAGTCATCGAATGTCACCTCGGACTTCTGCTCGGCAACATTCTGTGCAGCCTCGGCCTCGAGCTTGGCACGACGCGATGCCTCAAGCTTGGCGAGCTGCTTCTCGATAACATCATCCTCAATCTTCTCAAAGAGAAGCTGTGCCACACCCAACTTATGACCTGCCTCAACAAGCTCCATAGAACCGAGGTGCTCCCAATCTATCTTACTGATATTGAGCATGCCAAGCATTTTCTCTGCCGAGAAGGGCATGAATGGCTCAATGGCAATAGCCGTATTAGCTGTAATCTGAAGTGCTATATTAAGAATGGTCTTCACACGCTCGGGATCGGTCTTTACGACCTTCCAAGGCTCGGTGTCGGCCAGATACTTATTACCTATACGCGAGTAGGCCATAGCATCCTTCAGAGCCTCACGGAAGTGGTAGTGCTCGATATTACGCTCCAACGAAACCTTAATCTTCTGAAGCTCCTCGATTGTTGCCTCGTCATACTCGGTGAGAGCGCCACGCTCAGGCACCACGCCATCGTAGTACTTTTGAGTAAGCACCAAAGCGCGATTTACGAAGTTTCCTAACACAGCAACAAGCTCCGAGTTATTACGTGCTTGAAAGTCCTTCCATGTAAAATCATTATCCTTTGTCTCGGGGGCATTGGCACATAATACATAGCGCAATACATCCTCCTTACCTGGGAACTCATCGAGATACTCATGTAGCCACACAGCCCAATTCTGCGATGTAGATATCTTGTCACCTTCAAGGTTTAAGAACTCATTAGCAGGGACATTCTCCGGAAGGATATAGTCGCCATGCGCCTTGAGCATCGAAGGAAAGACGATACAGTGGAATACGATATTATCCTTACCGATGAAGTGCACCATTTTAGTATCCTCCGACTTCCAATACTTCTCCCAGTCGGGCGTAAGGTCTTTAGTAGCAGATATATAGCCAATAGGGGCATCAAACCACACATAGAGCACCTTGCCGTCAGCACCCTCAACGGGTACGGGAATACCCCAGTCGAGGTCACGACTTACGGCACGTGGCTGCAAACCGAGGTCGAGCCAGCTCTTACACTGACCATAGACATTCGACTTCCACTCCTTGTGTCCCTCCAATATCCACTCGCGAAGGAAGCCCTCATACTTATCCAAAGGCAGATACCAATGTTTTGTCTCCCTCTTCACGGGCACAGCACCCGACACGGCACTCTTGGGATTGAGCAACTCATCGGGAGAGAGCGTTGAGCCGCACTTCTCACACTGGTCGCCATAGGCCTTCTCGTTCTGGCAGTGGGGGCACGTACCTACAATATATCGGTCAGCAAGGAATGTCTGCGCCTCCTCGTCGTAGTACTGCATAGATGTCTGCTCGATAAACTTACCCTCGTCATAGAGCTTACGGAAAAACTCCGAGGCAGTTGCGCGATGCGTGGGTGACGAGGTGCGCGAGTAGATGTCGAACGACATACCTAAACGACGGAATGAACGCTCTATAATCTCATGATATCGATCCACAACCTGTTGGGGTGTTATACCCTCCTTGCGAGCCTTAATCGTGATGGGCACACCATGCTCATCACTACCACATACCGAGATTACATCATAACCCTTCAAACGAAGGTAACGTGTATAGATATCCGACGGCACATATACACCAGCCAGGTGTCCGATATGTACGGGACCATTGGCATAAGGTAGTGCCGAGGTGATAAGATAACGCTTATACTCCTTACTCACTGTTTCTATGTTTTTTAGTTATTATCCTTACGTTACTATACTCGAGGCATAATTACACGTCATGCTACACCCGAGTGCATAATATGGAACAAAGTTAGTAATTATTGTGTGAAATAAAAAATGTTATACCCACTTTTTTGAAATATAATATCTAATCGTTGAGAAATAAAAATTTGAATGGATATGAATATTTTCAAAAATTATATTACCTTTGCCTTTGAAATGTGTTTTTTTGTGTAAAAATTAAATTGACAAAAATAGACTATTATGAAGAAATTTTTCTTGTTTTTTACTCTTGTAGCAATGCTCTTTACTGCATGTGAGCCTGTGTCTAATGGTGGCGAAGAGGCCGATGCCGAACTCAAGCCTGTTTCGGCGACATCAATGGAGTTTGACGCTGCGGCAGCATTTGGCAAAATCACTTATAAGCTCACCAACCCTCGCAAAGGAGTGACCGTTCAGGCGCGTACCGAGGCGACGTGGCTCAAGGACTTTGACTATCAGACCGAGGGTGAGATAAGTTTTAAGGTTGAGGCTAACAACGAAATGCAGTCACGCGAGGCCATCATCCGTGTTAGCTATGGTGGCTTGGGCTACAATGTAACTGTCTTCCAACAGGGTTTGAGCCTTCCCAAGGAGGTGACTGTTGAGGCACCTATTCTTTGTGGTCATTACTATGGCATTCAGGCGGGATTCTACAACTACTACCTTGCCTTCAGTGATAAGGGTATGAGTAGTAATGTAGCAGCATATGGAATAAAGTATTTCAATGTTCCCAATGCATACTACTACGTCCTTGATGTATTTACACATGCAGCTCCTACAGATAATAACTATATGCTGCCAGATGGCGAATATACGCTCATGTATGGCGGTGCGGGCCTGGATAACTTCTTTACAGTCAGAAATAGTTGGTATCAGAAAAATGGTAATGATGGTAATGATATACTTCAGCCCGAGTTTAATACGGCGACGCTTACTGTAGCTGATGGCACTGTTACCCTGGTGGCCGAGTTGGATATTCCTTATACGGTTGTTATGGATCCTGAAACAGGTGAAACAATAACTATTAGTAACACGGAGACTCACACAGTAACTTTTAAGGGTGACTACTCGCTCCTTGATATGACCGGTGTTGAATATCCCGAGCCCGAGGAGTAGAGCTATTGTGATATAGATAAATAGAGACTGACTATTGAGTGGGGGACTATTTTATTTTAGTCCCTCGCTTTTTGTTTGGAGGAGAAAGGAGGGTGGAGAGTGGAAAGTGGAAAGAGCACAGAGTGATGGGCTAATATGCTTTATTGCTATGAGCTAATCACATAGAACCTCATATTACCTCATAGAAGCACTTTTCCATTTTCTCAGTAGAGGCAAAACTACATAATGCCTCTACCACAAATACTGCATGTGCCACATATCGTGACCAAGGAAGCGACGCTCACCAACGCAGACAAATCCAAGCCTGCGATAGAGCCTCTCGGCCTCGGGATTATCTTTATCGACAATCAGCCCTACACACTTATGTCCCGCGGCAAAGGCGCGCTCACGCATAGCGCATATTAGACGTGAGCCTATACCCATGCCGCGATACTGCTCAAATATGGCACACGAGTCGAGATAAAACTCGCCTGCCTCGGTCTCATCCTCGATTATGCGCACTTCGCCAAAGTGCCTCTCCATAAGTTCAAATATTGGCGCTCGCAGCTCATGCAGTCGCGCTCCATCATAACCTATAATAGCACCCGCAACTGCGCCATCAACCTCGGCAATAAGGGTATTACGATAGCTGTACTGCGTATCTTCTTTCGCAGCAAGTTCTCTAAAAATAGGGTATATGGGGTGGGTATGGTCATATCCCACGGCCATACACACCACCTCGGCAATGGTCGTGGCATCCTCCACTTGTGCCTCTCGAATCATAATCTGCTTCATGGTGCAAAGTTATCACTTTTCTATGATAAAGTAAAGAGAGTGGTCGTCTATTTAGAGTGTCGTACACTCAACCTTCGACACTTTTTGCATCGGCATCAGCTACAGTATGAGTATCACTACTATCGCTGTGCGACACGCTGTAAGCTCCGCGACCATATATATAATAACATAGCGACCATTAACATATAACAATCTTTCCTCTTTTCATACTCTCTTTCGTTTCTTTGTTGTATATTTGCATAGGTTTTAGTATAAATTTATGATAATATGAAATTCTGGAAGATATTTGCTGCCACATTGCTTGCCGTAGTTGTCGGCTTCGGCATCCGTTTCTTTATGCTCACAAGCATTGGTTTGAGCCTTCTTGACTCTCTCGAACCACAAAAAAGCATCGTACCGAACAACTCTATACTGCGTATAGACCTTAATCAGAACATTATAGATGCACCGCTATGCTCATCCTTCGGAGCGCTCAACCCTACGACCATGAGCATAGAGGAGCCCATCACGCTTCTTGAGGCCATAGCTACAATCGAGGCAGCGGCTATGGATAGCCGAATAAAGGGTATATGCATAAATATCGACGGCACAGGAACTATCTCGGCAGCCAATATCGAAGAGCTGCGTAGCGCCATAGAGCGATTTAAAAAGTCGGGGAAGTTTGTTGTAGCCTATGACGATAACTACACGCAAGGGGAGTATCTCCTTGCCTCGGTTGCCGATGTCATCCTTCTACAGCCGGAGGGCTCACTGTCATGGCGTGGCGTAGGTATGGGGCTCACCTTCTACCGCGGTCTTCTTGATAAGATAGACGCCAAGGTAGAGGTCTTCCGCCCCTCATCATGCAAGTACAAGAGTGGCGTGGAGCCCTACATCCTCAACAAGATGTCGAAGGAGAACCGAGAGCAGATGTTATCCCTCACAGACTCGATGTGGGACGTGATATGCCAGATGGTGTCGCAGAGCCGTAATATTCCTATATCGGCATTGAAGCGTTATGCCTCGGAACTCGACATTGTCCTGGCCGAGGATGCCGTGAAGTATGGATTAGTGGATGAGCTTGCCTACGAAGACCGCCTTGCGGAGATATATAAGAGCTATGGCGTAGAGCCTACGGATGATGGTATATACAACACCGTATCGCTTGGTGAATATATAATGGAACGAACTCTTACCCCCATGCGAGTATCAGTGGATGACCGTACGGCTCTCTCTCTTAACAGCAAGGACCTTGTAGCGATACTCTATGCCGATGGTCAGATTGTCGATGGCAATATCTATATGGATGATTATGTTTATGGTACACGTTTAGCTCATGAGCTACGCGCCTGTCGCCTTGACCCCATGACAAAGGCTGTGGTGCTGCGTGTGAACTCACCCGGAGGCTCAGCCCTCGCCTCGGATGTTGTATGGCGCGAGATGATGCTTCTACAGCAGGAGAAGACACTTGTGGTGTCTATGGGCTCGATGGCTGCAAGTGGTGGATATTATATCTCCGTGCCTGCAGATATAATCCTTGCCGACAGACTCACACTCACAGGCTCGATAGGTGTCTATGGCGTGATGTTCAACCTTGAGGATACATTCAAAAAGCATCTCGGCATAACCTTCGACAGCGTGGCCACATCTGACTCGGCAGATGCATTGGGTATATTCCACTCGCTGACAGCGAAGGAGCGAAAGGCTATAGGTCGCAGTGTAGATAAGATTTACGACACCTTTATCTCACACGTAGCCGAGGGTCGTAACATGTCGGAGGAGAGTGTACGCAAGGTGGCTGAAGGTCGCGTATGGAGCGGCGTGGAGGCCAAGGAGGTGGGTCTTATAGATGATTTTGGAGGTTTAAACGAGGCTATATCCATGGCTATGGAGCTGGCAGGCATAGATATGAGTACAGGGATGATATATGAGTATGTGGCTCCACTCACACCCTTTGAAGAGTGGCTCAACTCCATGGGTATGCTCTACGCTAATATGTCGGGTATAGAGTTTTCACTATATCATCGCGAACTCACAAATATATTACGTGAGGCACCCATGGTTATTACCGAGCAGGGTATGCAGGCGATACTTCCCGGAGAGTTAAAGTTAAATATGTAATATAAGTATGAACGAAGAGTTAGAACTACTTCTTAAGAGGATTATACACCCCGAGACGGAGCAGAACATTGTCGATAGTGGCTTTGTGGATCGTGCCGATAGGGGTGAGGATGGCTCGATAGCCATCACTCTACGCTTTCAGAAGGCGCGCGACCCCTTTGCACAGAAGGTGAAGCGCCAGGTGGAGGAACTGCTTAAAGCTTCCTACCCCGAGAGTAACCACATGGTTATCATCCGTGAGGCGGCACCTAAGCCACGTCGTCAGGAGAGTGTGATAACAACAACAGATATATGTCATGTCATAGCCATAGCCTCGGGCAAGGGTGGTGTAGGTAAATCTACGGTGACATCGAACCTTGCTGTGGCACTGTGCCATCGAGGATATAATGTCGGAGTATTGGATGCTGATATCTATGGTCCTTCACAGACAAAGATGTTTGGTTGTGAAGGGTATGTTCCCGAGGCGGAGCGCGATGAGGAGGGACATGACTTTATTATTCCGGCACAGGCTCTCGGTATAAAGGTTATGTCTATAGGTTTCTTTATTCGTCCTACAGATGCTCTGATGTGGCGTGGTGGCATGGCCGTAAATGCCCTACATCAACTTATACACCAGACGCGCTGGGGTAAGCTCGACTATCTGCTTGTGGATCTGCCTCCGGGAACGGGAGATATACACCTCTCGATTATCAATGAGTTGAAGATTTCGGGTGCCGTTATAGTATCTACACCGCAGCAGGTTGCCGTAGCTGATGTTGTGCGTGGTGTGGAGATGTTCCGTCATCCTCAAGTTAATATACAGGTATTGGGTGTTGTGGAGAATATGGCATGGTTTACACCCGAGGAGCTGCCTAATAATCGTTACTATCTGTTTGGTCGTGGTGGCGCGGAACGTTATGCTCATGAGGCGGGTATTGACCTTCTTGGTCAAGTACCTATCATACAATCTATTATGGATGGTGGTGAGAATGGTTGTCCTGCAGGTAATATAGATTCTCGTGTTTCGGAATACTATGCAGATATTGCCGAGAAGATTGTTGAAAAATTACCTGTGGATTGTTAAAAACGTAGTTAATAAAAGTAGATAACTTTTTAACAAATAAATTTGCATCGTAAAGGGTGGTCGTTGTATATACGGCCACCCTATTTTTCCAAATTTTATTTAGTTAAATTATAGATTTACTTTTCAACCGTAATTTCGGGGTTTATTATCAACCATTGTTTATAGTTTTAAAATGTTTATTTGTTAATATTACTTTTGTTAATAGTGTTTATTTTTATATAACTTATAGATTATAATATATTTGAAAAGTGAAAATTATAAACAAAATAAATAGTAATTGTCAATAATATCAACAATCAACAGTTACTAACACTCTCAACAAAGTTTATTATTTTTATGATTTATTTAATATTTATATAAAGTATAAAAAATAAAAAAAATAGGGTTGATAACTTTTGGTCGTGAGGTTTGTTTTTTAGGTTTTCGAACTTTAACTTTGCATTGTGATTAGAGAGTAAAAGTAAGGTATATGTACAGAGCTATAATTATAGGTGCATCAAGTGGTATAGGCTATGCTCTTGCCGAGCAGCTTCTTCTTTACGGAGTAAAGATAGGTGTTGCAGCACGACGTACGGATAGACTTCAACCGTTGGTCGAGAAGTATGGTGTGGAGCGTGTCGTTGTGAAGTATATGGATGTCACCTCCAATGATGCTACTACGGCTCTACATGAACTTATTTGGGAGATTGGTGCTCCTGATCTATTGCTCTATGCCTCGGGTATAGGAAAGCAGAACCCTGAACTGGATGAGGATATAGAGATTAATACGGTAAGGACAAATTGTGAGGGTATGGTGCGCATTGTGGATAGCTTTATAAACTATGTCAAGCGTGAGTCTTTATATACAAAGAGTCATAAGGCACATATCGCCGTTATAAGTTCAATGGCAGGTACTATGGGTATGGGCTCGGCACCGGCATACTCGGCAACAAAATCTATGCAGAGTTGTTATTTAACAGCTCTATCACAATACTTCAGAATGTATGACGTGAATTGCACGGTGAGCGATATACGCCCTGGTTTTGTGGCTACGGATATACTTAATCCTGAGAAGCATTATCCTATATTGATGAGTAGAGAGGTTGCTGTGAAGCATATCCTTCGGGGCTTGAAACACCATCGCAGAGTTATAATCTTTGATTGGCGCTTCCGGCTTCTATATCTTCTGTGGCGAATTATACCGCGTGTATTATGGGAACGTATGACGATTGTGAAGAATTAAAGATGTAAATAAATAATTAAATGGCTTTCATTTTTATATGATAGCCATTTATTTTTTTGTTTATTAGATAAAGATTTGTAAATTTGTAATAGCATTACGGAATACGTAATGTTTATAGATGGCATTTAGGCTATTGTTTAGTTGATAAAACGACCAAAATTTAACAGCGAACAAACAATAGGCACACTGAATGCTCACGCCCTATGGCGTGGGTTGTGCTTTTGTTCGCGTGGGTACTTGGTCGTCCCTTTCAACTGAAGCTATACCCACGTTTCTCTATTTTAGGTATTCACCTACTTTAAGTTAAACAATTGCTATCTACACGTAAGATACTAGTTTTAAATTATAAATAATATGAAATTATTAAAACTTATAGTAGTGGTTGTTGTAATTATTTTATCAACTCCATTTGTATGTATTGCTCAATATGAGGAATTTTATAAAAGTG
>JAZNFC010000016.1:0-30760 GCA_045588935.1 Alistipes sp.
CAGCTGCGCCACCACCAAGGTGAAGGCTCCCGAGGAGTTGCTCCCCGCCGTAGAAGCCGCCTTCGGCGAGGCCGACGAGGTGATGATAGAGGCCTTCATGCAGGGCACCGAGATTACCTGCGGATGCTACAAGACACGTGCGAAGAGCATCGTCTTCCCTATCACTGAGGTAGTGGCGAAGAACGAGTTTTTCGACTACGACGCCAAATACAACGGCCAGGTGGAGGAAATTACCCCTGCCCGCATCGATGAGAGCATTGCCGAGCGTGTGCGTACGCTCACTTCGCTGCTCTACGACATCCTGCACTGCCACGGTATCATCCGCATCGACTACATCATCACCGAGGGCAACAAGCTCAACCTTCTGGAGATAAACACTACTCCCGGTATGACCGCCACCAGCTTCATCCCTCAGCAAGTGCGTGCCGCAGGACTCGACATCAAGGAGGTGCTCACCGAGATAATCGAAGAGAGCTTCACCTAAGCCAAAGAGAACTCCTGCCGGCGAAATCACTTCGGCGGCAGGAGACAAGAAATGGCATTTATCAGAAAAACAGAACAAGAAAAACATTAGAAGCTAAACTGTGTCATCAAACTGACGCGCTGTGCCCAGCGATGCTGGCCGCCGACATTTTGGCGCTTGCCCAGATTATACTCGCCACCAACCTGTATACGAGGCGTGATATTCCAGAAGAGGTTCAACGCACTATACAATCCGTATTTATACTCCGTCGGTGCCTGCTTATAATCAGGCAGGTAGCGCAGCTGCCCGAAGGTGAAGCCAGCAAACAAACTTGGGGTAAAATGATATTGTGCAGCTCCGTACCAGCCAAAGAGGCGTGGTGTATACATCTCGCCGGGTTTCTCAGGATTGTCCACAAGATCGTAGTTCCCCATAATGAGGTCACCCGTAAGGCTACTGATGCCACGTCCGTAGTTACCCATGAAATAGAGCGTAAGCGGCTTGAAAGGACGCATCACCGAGCTAAGCTGCACACCCCATCCCATCTCATTACGGTTCTTGCCAGCCACTAGGTCACGATAAGGAAGCGTACGCAATATGCCGGCAAGGCGCACATGCTGGTTGGGAGCCCATTCATACTGGCTGAAAGCAGCTACATTGGGCATCCAATCATCAATACTCTGAGTCGTAGTACCATTGGCTCCCACGAATGACTGAGGCATCTCTACCGAGGCAGCCACAATCCAATCCTTGCGCAAGCTATGCATCCAGCGCACCAGTACAGCCGTTGTGCTCACATAAGCATTCGGACCCTGTCCGTCGACCAAGAGCGGTTCGGCAAGCGGGTCACTGAAGGTAGAGTGGGCATATCCGACAGTCCAGTCATTGAGCGTGGCATATGCCTTTTTCAGCAGAAATCCGCGTTGGTTATACCCATCAAAGTTAGCCTCAATATAAAGCTGATAATCGCCCACTCGGGCGTTCGTGCCCAGCACACGGAAGTATAGTGCCGTACCGGCAGGAGTAGATCCCAACCACTTGCTACGCGCAGGATTCATCGGAATGGCTATGTTATAAGGTATGAATCCATTATTAGGCATAGCCCCATCCCAATCATACCAACCACGCATACGCACCACACCGCCAAGCCCCATCACGAAGTTGGCGTCACGGCTCATGAAGAGAAAGTAGGGCGCACGGGGATCCTGCGCATTGCGAAACTGATCGTAATAGAAAATATCCAGCAAGGCACGCTCATCGTCAACCGAAGGCTTCTCCCCCTCACCAAGATATTCTATACGATGCGTACTCTTGAGCGAATCGATATACTGCTCCACACGGTTTTGAGGACAATCCTGAGCCTCAAGCTGTGTAATCATAGCCATCGCAAGGAAAGCAAAGACTGTTATTCGATAATTCATAACTGCAATATTTTTCATATCGAAGAAAACGCACCACCAAATAAATTGTTCACACATGCCCAAAAACTTCCTCAAACAAGCCCCTGAACATAAAAAATGAAAAATATTAGCAAAAAAACGCATTTATATTTGGCAGTTACAATAAAACATGCTACCTTTGCACTCGCAAAACGAAAGGTGCCATAGCTCAGTTGGTAGAGCAAAGGACTGAAAATCCTTGTGTCCCCGGTTCGATTCCTGGTGGCACCACAGCAAAGAAAAGCAAAACAGCGTAAAATCCTGATTTTCAATGAAAATTGGGATTTTTTATTTTTCCTAAAAACGCAAAAAAGTGCGGTTCACGACCGCCTTTGGTGGAGCAGAAGGTGGAGCAAACTGGTGTTCCAAACATCTCCACCTTGAAAGAGCGTTTTTCGCTGATTCACAATGTTTTGCATAGTATCAAAACGGGCTCGGATTCCTACATTTGTCGAACTAATGTTTAACTTAAAAGTAGGAGAAAATGAGACGAGATTCATTCAATGTGCTTTTCTTTATCAAGAAAACCAAGTTGCTGAAGAACGGAGAGGCTTCAGTATGTATGCGTATCACAGTCAATGGCGCAAGAGTAGAAACCAACATCCGCAAAAGCATCGAACCGGTGTCGTGGAACCAGGCAAAAGAGTGCGCGAGGGGCAAAAGCCGTAAATCAACCGAGCTAAACAACTACATCGAGGAGAGCCGTATCAAACTCCACCGAATTTACACGCAACTTGAAGAGAATGGGGAACTTATCACAGCCCGAATATTGCAAGAAAAGTTCTTCGGAGTGGACAAAAAGGTGGAGCAAGTACGCACCATTATCGGCACTATGCGCGAACACAACGAGCAATGCCGAGCGTTGGTAGGCAAAGATTTTGCCCTAATCACCGTAAGACGCTACGAAAGTTGTACCCGTTATCTTGCCGAACTTATCAAACTAAAATATGACAAAGAGGATTTGCCTATTACGGAGGTAAACGGCGAACTTGTGCGAGCCTTTGAGTTCTATTTGAAGACAGAGAAGAATTGTCAGCAGAATACCGTTATCCGTTATATGAAGTGCTTGAAAAAGATTATCAACCTTGCCTACGGGCGGCTCATACCGTTTGCTCGACCAAGAGGTGGGCGGCCTGAAAGAGAAGGAGCGCACCGCCTTCCGTAAGGGCAATATCGGCTTCGTATTCCAGTCGTTCAACCTTATCGACGAGTTGTCGGTAGCCGAGAATGTCGAGTTGCCGCTTATCTATATGGGCGTGAAACCCTCGGAGCGTAAGGAGCGCGTACAGAAGATGCTCGACCGTATGAACATCTCGCACCGCGCCGGCCACTTCCCGCAGCAGCTTTCGGGTGGTCAGCAACAGCGTGTGGCTATCGCCCGCGCTCTTGTGTCGAACCCCAAACTGATTCTTGCAGATGAGCCTACGGGTAACCTCGACTCAAAGAATGGTCAGGAGGTGATGACCCTGCTCAAAGAACTCCACCAGGAGGGAACAACCATCATTATGGTTACCCACTCGCAGCACGATGCCTCGTATGCAAGCCGTACTATCTGCCTCTTTGATGGTAAGATTGTTACGGACGTAAAGTCAAGACTATAAAACGCCTATTACCATAAGCAACTCAGGCTTGGGTTGGCTTGACCGCCTCCCAAGCCACTAAGACAAAAACGAATAAAAATAATTATTAACTCAAGCGGTCTGCCCGCCCGAAGCCTTTTTTGATTTTAGGCGAGCAGATTTTGCGACTCCGCAGTCGAGCCAAGCAGGAGCATACTTGAGGTATGTGACTGTTTGGAGAGGCAAGGAGGTGCGAAAGGTGCCGCATAAAATCGAAAAAGTATGAAGATTGCTTTTAAGAATTTCTTGATGACCTTGCGAAGATACAAGGTCGCATCGCTGCTGAATGTGCTCGGTTTGACCCTCGCCTTTGTGGCGTTTTACATCATCGCATCGCAGGTGTGGTACACCCTCACATTCAACAGTGCGATAAAGGATGCTGACCGCACCTACATCATTTCACCAAACTTTGGCAATGACCCTAACGATATACAATGGAGTACCAACTCTCCGGGTATGGCGGCCTACGATGCTATTGCCAAGACACCCGATGTGGAGGAGGCTTTCTCAATCAGCCCTTCTCAGTTGCCTATCCGTATATGGGTCAAGCGTAACGATTTGGATTACGACAAGTACACCGAGGAGATAAAAAAGGCTACGCCAAATACTCCTGATATGGCTGGTTTTGAGTGCATCGCAGGCGACTTCTCACGACTTAAAGAGCCTAATACCGTTATAATGGCGGAGTCAGTAGCCGAACTTATGGGCGTGGGCATTGGCGATAATATCTACCACGAGGGCGGTTTTTGGTTTAATGACGGCAAGCCTACGCACGAACTTACAATAGTTGCCATATATGAGGATATGCCCAAGAACACGCTCTTCGGTAGTTGGAAGATTATCAAGGGGGATGAGGGTGTATATACTACTGCGAACAACAACTGGAACTACTGCACCTTCGTTCGTCTTAGAGAAGATGCCGACCCCGAGAATTTTATCAAGAACTTCAAGGATAGCTATGCCCAGTGGTTCTTGGGAATGGTCGAGGAGTGGATTGCCGAAGATCCCGAGGATGAGGCCTATGTGAAGGAGGAGATTGAGAATGGTGTGCATATCCTCGCCACACGCCTTGTGCGCATCGACGATATGTACTACCACGGTAACTTCTTTGATGCTTTTGGCGCAACATTCGAGAGTGGCAAAATCTCTGCGCCCATCATCCTCACGGCTATAGCCTTGGTAATTGTCATCATCGCCTTTATCAACTTTGTAAACTTCTTCTTTGCCCTTGTACCTGTGCGTATGCGTGCCGTAAATATCTGCAAGGTGTTTGGTGCAAGTCAGGGTACACTGCGTTGGAACTTCTTGTTTGAGGCTATCGGCTTGGTGCTTATCTCTATGGCTCTTACCTTCTACCTGATGATAGCTATTCAAGAGAGCTTTATCACCCAATATGTAACTTGCTCGTTGGCTCTTGGTGATAATATTCCAGTGATTATGATGATGGTAGGACTAATGATTCTGCTCGCCTTCGTTGCTGCGCTGTATCCTGCGTTTTACATCACCCGTTTCAATGCTTCATTGGGTGTTAAGGGTGGCTTTGCACAGTCAGCAACAGGTCGTAGATTGCGTTCAGTGATGGTTGGTGTTCAGTTTACCGTAGCAATGATTCTGATTATCGTAACATCGGTATTCTTCCTCCAGTATCGCTATATGGTACAGTACGACCTCGGATTTGAGAAGGAGAATATCGTAAACTTTGGCAACAACGACCTCTATAACCATACTGAAACCGTTGTAGAACGAGTTATGCAACACCCCGATGTCATAGATGCCACATCATCATATTTCAACATCTTTGGCGTAGGTCAGTCCACACGCATTGAGAAAGAGGGCAAGGAGGCTACGCTATATGTCAATTTTGTGCGCCACAACTTCCTTGATTTCTTCGGTCTTAAAGTCGTTGATGGTAAGAATTTCACCCCTTCGTCTGGCGAGCGTCGTGAGGCTATTCTCTTTGCAAGTGTAGCGGAAGATATCGGTTGGGGCATTGATGAGGAGGTTTACGATAGCAAGGTAGTAGGGTTAATAAATGATGTGCAGTTTGGCTCTGTCGGCAACCCTAACCAGTACCACGCATTAGTATGTCGCAATACAAATGACGGGCATAATAACTTCTATGTGCGCCTGCGTACAGGAGCAGACATCGCTGCCTTTAATAAGTATATTGCGGAGTTGTCTAAGGAGCTTGCTCCTACATCTGAAGCACCAGGATTGTACACACTTGATACCTGGATTGAGTGGCAGTATCGTGAGACGAAGAAGGTGATGATTCTTGTAGGTATGTTCGCCGTGCTGGCTATTGTTATCGCACTGATGGGAGTCTTTGGTATTGTGATGTTCGAGACGCAGCACCGCCGCTCGGAGATTGCTGTTCGCAAGGTCTATGGCGCAACGACACGCCAGATTGTCGAGATGTTGAACCTGCGTTATGTGTGGATTGTCGGAGGTTGCTTTGTGGTGGCAGCACCTGTGGCGTGGTACATCACCTCGCGCTGGTTGGAGTCGTTTGCCAACCGCATTGCACAGCCCTGGTGGCTATATATCGCCGCCCTCGTGATTGTCCTCGCCGTAACCGTCGGTCTTGTAACCCTCCGCTCGTGGAAGGCTGCCACCGAAAACCCCGCCGATGTGGTTAAATCAAACTAAAAATATGGAGCCTGTCAATTGTGCAGGCTCCATTTCTTTTACACTACCTCCAATCCCACTTCGGGTGGGCGGGATCTTTGGCTGTGAGAGCCTCGGCGAGTGAAAGTCCCAAAGCCTTGGCTACACCCTCGCCATACGATGGGTCAGCGCGGTGGCAATTGCGAATGTGGCGTTGCTTGATGAATACCTCCGCATCTCCCATAGCGCGGGCCGTATTCTCGCAAGTGGCAGCCTTATCCTCGTCGCTCATCAGTCGCCACAGCTTGCCCGGCTGCGTGTAGTAGTCGCTATCGAGTTCGCGCTCGTCGTAGTTATAGACCTCACCATCGACCCTCAAAGGCGGCTCTTTGAGGTGTGGTTGGTCATGCCACTCGCCATAGCTGTTCGGCTCGTAGCCTATCGCGCGACCTGCGTTGTCGTCGGTGCGCATCTGTCCGTCACGATGATAGGAGTTGTAAGGACAGCGAGGGCGATTTACAGGTATCAGGTGGTGATTAACACCCAAGCGGTAGCGTTGCGCATCGCCATAGGAGAAGAGCCTGCCCTGCAACATTTTATCGGGCGAGAAGCCTATGCCCTCTATTACATTCATCGGGTTGAATGCCGCCTGCTCGGTCTCGGCAAAGAAGTTCTCGGGGTTGCGGTTGAGCTCCAAGATACCGACATCGTGCAGCGGAAAGTCGCCGTGATACCACACCTTTGTAAGGTCAAAGGGATTGATATGGTACTCTCGCGCCTCCTCCTCCGTCATCAGCTGCACCTGCATCAGCCAGCGAGGATAGTCGCCACGCTCAATAGCCTCGAACAAATCTCTTTGGTGCGACTCCCTATCCTTGGCAATCACGGCTTCCGCCTCCTCGTCGGTCAGGTTTTTAATGCCCTGCAAGGTGCGTAGGTGGAACTTTACCCACGTGCGGCGATTGTCGTCGTCGATAAAGCTATAAGTATGGCTACCAAAGCCGTGCATATGGCGGAACGAGGCGGGAATACCGCGTGGCGACATCGTGATAGTCACCTGATGCAGAGCCTCGGGCAGGAGTGTCCAAAAGTCCCAATTGCTATTTGCCGAGCGCATACCCGTACGAGGGTCACGCTTGATGGCGTGGTTAAGGTCAGGAAACTTCAGCGGGTCGCGAAGGAAGAATACAGGCGTATTGTTGCCTACCAAATCCCAATTGCCGGTGTCGGTATAAAACTTCATCGCAAAGCCACGAATATCGCGCTCGGCATCGGCAGCACCACGCTCGCCTGCCACGGGCGAGAAGCGGACAAAGCAAGGCGTCTGCTTACCCACCTCCGAGAAGATTGAGGCTCGGGTGTAAGCGGTAATGTCGTGTGTAACGGTGAATGTGCCGTATGCGCCCGAGCCCTTGGCGTGCATACGCCTTTCGGGAATTACCTCGCGGTCGAAGTGAGCGAGTTTCTCGGTAAGCCACGGGTCTTGGAGCGTCACAGGGCCTCGTGCTCCTGCGGTCTGCGTGTTTTGATTATCGGCAATGGGGCGACCATTCTCTGCCGTAAGATGTTTCTTGTCGTTCTGTTTCATATAGGGAAGTTGTCGATTATTCATCACTTCAACTTCCAAAATTGTACCATACTATAGTAGTAGTAGAGATTTTTGTCGATGCAGTCTGTAGGTTTATGTGTACGCCACTACCCTAACAAAAAATAAGTTGTTATATCTACGCGGAGCGGTCTATTATGAGTAGCTATCAACGTATTAGATGTTGTATAGCTGCTATAGGGGCATATATAATCATCCTTGGCCCCGCCCAACGCATTATCTCGCGTATGCGATCACGCATATCCTGTCGATAGCAGTGTATGGGACAACGCTTACATGCCGTTTTCTTCTCACCAAACTTACATCCGTCAAGGCGCCGGTGAGCATACTCAATAAGAGCGATATACTCCTCGGGGAGCTCGGAGAGCCCGAGCTTATGTCTGACATAGAGGCGTATCATCTTCTCGACAACACCCTTTTCTCGCTCAATCTTCGACATAATAAATATAGTTTAAAAATAGGGAACATGCTCAGCACCACCCTCAAAACCAACAACAAGGGCACCATCCACATTTAAGGATGTGCCCTCGTCTATATTATCATACACACTAGCTCCACATAAGAGTAGAGCCAATGGCGATAAAAAAAAGCCGTCTCATAAGTTTAATTATTTCACGACCAACCCTGCTCGGGATTTGTATCAGGATCCTCCAATGTGGGGTCCGAAACACCAAAACCACCCTCAACAAGTACCTCTACGATCTCAATTTCGGGCATGAAGTACTCCTCTTTCACATTTTTAGTCTGCATAATAGTTTATATTTAGTTTATCAAATTCACTCACATGCAATATGCATAACACACATCACAAAGATATGAATATTTTTTTAAAAAACAATATATCTCATCCAATTATTACAACAGCGGCCAAATGATTGGAGGCTGTATGGACACCCACTCGGCGCCATTACCTCGGCGCGTGCAGGTTATACGCACCGCCTTAATCGCCTCTGCAGGATTTTCAATCATGTATGCACCACACTCCAGCTCCCCCACCTTATGATATGTCATACCATCGTAGCTAACCTCGACATAGCCACTCTCGAAGATATATCGCGGCAGCTGGAAGTTACCCGTGGCAACCTTCATCCTACGACAAGCGACAGGCTGCTCAAAACGAAACTCCACCCAATCGCCCACATCGGCAGCACGTGCAGTACGCGCCAGACGACCATACCCCTGCGCCTTAACATAAGAGAAACGCTCACGATCTGCCATCGAGGAGTAGATCGTAAAGGCGGGAGTTATGGTACGGAAGTGCTCCTCGACACCCACAACCATTGACGAAGCCCTGCCTCGACGCGCCACAAAGCTATACTCGGCAGGACTCTTCGTAGCTATAGGCTCGATATATTTCTCCTCCTCGCCCGAGAGCTCGCGACGAAAATATATCTCCGAGCCATCATCCGCCACCACATAGAGTTTTCCTTCTCGATACTCAACCCTCGGAGGCATAAGGCGATAGGCTACACCCATAGCATCCAACCGTGCATAGTGCTTAACCATCGTAGCGTAATAGGCATCCTCCGCCTGTTGCACGCCTCCCGACCATGCGAGTTCCGAGAGAAGAAGCATGCGTGGGAAGGTTTGATAATGAAGATAGTCTGCCGTCTCGGGTGCATGCGAGGCGTAAAGCTCACTAAAGAAGGAGCCCTCAAAGCCTATAACCGACATCTGCTCCTCCGCAGTGAAGCCAACACTCTTAAGCGTAAACGAGCGCAACTTACGCCAATCGAATATAGCAGCCCAATCGTGCCCGGGCTCACGCAACGACTGCTTCATGTCGAAGTAGAAGTACTCCCCCGGCATAACCACCGTAGGATAGCCCTCGGCTGCCGCCTTGCGACACTCGGCCACGCTCTCCCAACCATAGACACGCACATCTGCCGTGAGGCTGCCTCCATCTATCGCCTCATTCCATACAGCCGCCTTATGACCATGTCGAGCGACAATATCTGCCACGCGCGACATAAAGTATCGCTGCAGCTCCGCAGTGCTATCCATATTATGTTCAGACATCAAACGCTGACAATCGTGACACTTGCGCCACTGCGACATATCAACCTCATCGCCCCCTATATGTATATATTCAGAAGTAAAAATATCACATACCTCCGCAAGGATATCCTCCAGCATAGCGTAGTTCTCCTCGCGCGAGGCACAGAAGGCAGAGCGCGTATCGTAGCCAAGAGCCGCCGAGGTGTCGGGGGTATAGTTGCACAAAATCTCGGGATGGAGTGTTGCGATGCAGAGACTGTGTCCCGGAAGGTCTATCTCGGGTATAATCTCGATATTACGCACACGGGCATACTCGATTATCTCGCGCATATCCTCCTGCGTGTAGTATCCACCCCAGCGCTCAAGCCACTTACCATAGCGAGGCCATATCGGGCTATCGCCACCACGGAAGCCTCCCATCTCGGCAAGCTCGGGATGCGACTTAATCTCCAGACGCCAGGCCTCATCATCGGTGAGATGCAGACGCAGATTATTAATCTTATGATAGGCTAAAATATCGATAAAGTTCTTCACCGCCTCCTTATCCATCCACGTGCGACATACATCGAGCATAAAACCTCGGTGACCATATCGCGGAGCATCCTCTATTTGACAGCATGACACATATATGGGATACTCCACCTCTCGGCCATAGACCTCCGATGGAAGGAGCTGCAGAAGCGTAGCCACGCCATTAAAGACACCGCCATAATCGCCACCGCATATCGTTACTCCATGTGGCATGACATCGATACGATAGGCCTCATCCTCAAGCTCGCCATCAACCATAAGGGCCACCTTTCCACCCTTGTCCGATATACACATGCCGAGGTGCGCACTCAAATACTCGGCCACAGGTTGCAGCTCTTGAGAGCCATAATATATAGACTCCCAGCCCGAGAGCGCACACTCGCCACCCCACACCTCATATTTGCATGGTTGCGGTATTATGTCTTTACCCTGCGCCACCACAACCGCAAGTAACGCAACAACAGATAATAGAAATCTTCTCATGATAATAAAAAATAGAGGCCTTTGAAAAGTTGCATAGCAAGAGATAGTTTGGCAGATGCTCGAAGGCGGAAAAACCACAGTTTACTCAAGGTAAATGAGGATTTTGAGAAGGAGCGTAACGCCACAGTTCGCCATTTTCACGCCGTGCGTAGGCTGTGGAGTTGTCAAAATGGATGAAATGCAAGGCTTGCGAACTTCGAAAAACCGCAGTTTACTAATCGTAAATGAGGATTTTGAGAAGGAGCATAACGCCGCAGTTCGCCATTTTCACAACTCCACCCCGACTATTGTACGCGCAATCGTTGCCCTATACGCAATATCGACGTGGACTTAATACCATTAAGCTGACAAAGACGTGTCACTGTAGTGCCATATCTGCGTGCCAAGGCTCCAAGGGTATCTCCGGAGCGCACGGTATGATACTTAACGGCCACCGCAGCCTTGCGCTCGGCCTCCTCCTGCTTCTCCGCCTCAATCTCATCATCAAAGTCCTGCTCATACTTGGCATAGATACTGAAGTGGCGACGCTTAAGAAGTAGTTCCGAACGACGCAGGTTACCTGTAGAGAAATCGATAATACGCTCGGGGTCAAATGATTGTCCGCGATATCTCACCTCGAAGTGCAGGTGCGGGCCCGTGCTTCGACCCGTACTGCCACCAAGGCCTATCTGTTGGCCGGCAACAACCCAATCACCCACAGATACACTGCGCTCCGAGAGGTGGGCATAGTAGGTTTCGAGGCCGTTATTGTGACGTATAACGACAAGGTTACCATAGTTACCCGCAACCTTCGATACGCGCACCTTGCCATCAAAGGTAGCATAGATGGGGTCGCCGAGCTTAAGCGACATATCTATACCCTGATGAGGACGACCACGTCGTGGGCCATAGCGCGAACTTATACGACCAATATAGGGATAGTGGTAACTCTCCAATGAATCTACCAAGGCAATGGCCGTACTCTCGGGAAGAGATGAGAGCTCGACATCATTATAAGCATGTGTAAGCTCCGTATTCCAATGATCGTTAAAGACCTCGGGATTGTGCTTATACTCCTCGGAGAGGACATAGCGCCACGTATTATCGTTAAAAAGTACGATACGCATATACTCGTTACCCGTCTCGAGCGTATCTATCACCGCCACACGACCCAATGTACGCACAGGACGTACAGGCTCGGGCTTCGGCTTGGCTACGCTATCGCGCTGAACGGTATCCGCCACAACAACCCTGATGCTATCCTGCTCCTCGGCCATAAGGGGCAGAGCACACATCATCATGGCCACCGATAAAAACAATCTCAACATACTCATCACTAACTCCTTACCACGCATCACTTCGACTCATTCAGCATCTCCTCTGCGAGCTCTAACTGCCTATAGAACTCCTCGCCAAAGGCTCGTATTATAGGCTCCTTCAACCCCTTATATACGGGCATGCCTATCTTCTTGCCACACTCACGCGCGGCACCGCATACTGCCCAACGGTGGTAGTTCAACCCCGCCGAGCCATTGCGAAAGCGCTTAACACGTATAGGATAGAGATGACACGACAGAGGCTTCAGGAACGAGCATTTGCCCTCACGATAGGCACGCTCAATGGCACAGAAGGTTATGCCATCCTCTTCAAAGGCATAGGCACACGCCGCATCATCCACCAAGGGTGTGGTATAATCACCATCGGCATCGACAACCATAAAGCCCTGCTCCTCGACAACCTGACGCCCCTCCTCGGTCATATAGGGGGCATAGTTCTCCCACTCCTCCTCGAGGATATCCACCTCGTCGATATCGAGCGGAGCTCCAGAGTCACCCTCGACACAACATATACCCTTACACTTGGCAAGGTCACAGCAGAAGTGCTCACGCAGGAGGTCGAGGCTCACAATCTTATCATCTATCTCTATCATGGCATCAGGGGTTATATATATCCTTATATCGGAACGAGAGTATCTCGTACACCATGTCGTGCAGCTGCTGCGCCTCCTGATTGTTGGGATTGATGGCCTTTGCTCTGTTAAAGTCGTTAATGGCCTTACCCCACTCATTATGCTGGAAGTAACACTTGCCTCGCTCTATATATAGAGCCTCACGCTCATCGCCACCCTCAATCATCGCCGTGAGGCGCACGATGCGACCTGCCACGGTCCATAGCTGGTTATCAACAATATACTTCGCCACCGAGGGGCTGACCATATCTCTTATATCCTCGCCACGCTCGGCACGACCACGCACCTCGGTAGATGAATACTCCACATAGGGAGCATCCTTAAGAAGGGTTACCCTATCGGCAAACTTCTCCACGGCATAGCCCTTGCGCGGATATACATATATCTTATACTCATTGAGTATGCGCTCGTAATCTTTCCACTCGTCGAAGCGCGCCCAGATATCGCTGCCCGTGATTATGGCAAACTCCATCTCCTGGCCACATGTCTCCTTGAGATAGTCGAGCGTATTAATCGTATATGAGGGCTTCTCCAAGACAAACTCCACCACCGAGGGCTTTATCTTCTCCGGATAACGCGACTCCTTGCACGCCATCTCCGCCATCTCGTAGCGCGTGTATTCGGGCGTCTGCAACACATCTGTCTTAAATGGATTTTGGGGCGAGATAATCAACGCCACCTCATCAGCTATATCCCTATCGAGTGCATACTCGGCCAGCGCCACATGACCATTGTGAATAGGGTCAAACGAGCCGAAATACAATAACATACGTTTTTTCATCTAAATCTCTACTTTAAGAAGTTCTCGATAATCTTGGTGGCCTCATCTACGGCATCGGCAAGTACATCATTTACAACCGTAAAGTCAAACTCGTCAGATTTGGAGAGTTCAAATTCAGCCTTGTTAATACGTTTCAAGATGACCTCCTCCGAATCCGTGCCACGGCCGCGCAGGCGACGCTCCAGCTCCTCAATCGAGGGAGGCATGATAAATATTGAGCAGGCATCCTCGCCAAAGAGCCTCTTTAGGTTTATGCCACCCATAACATCGACATCGAAGACAATGACATTGCCCTTCGACCAGATGCGCTCCATCTCGCTCTTCAACGTGCCGTAGCAAGTACCCTGATATACCTCCTCCCACTCGACAAACTCATCACGCGCCACACGCTCCTTAAACTCCTCATTTGTGAGGAAGTAGTAATCCACACCATGCTGCTCCTCGCCTCGCGGCTGACGCGATGTTGCCGATATCGAGAACTCAAACTGCGGAAAGAGCTTCAACAGCTCACGTACGATTGTTGTCTTGCCCGAGCCACTCGGCGCCGAGAATATAACTAACTTACCCATATATGTACGTTATAAGATATTAAGCACCTGCTCTTTAATCTTCTCCAACTCATCCTTCATCTTAACTACCAGACGCTGCATATTAGCCTCATTAGACTTCGAGCCCATGGTGTTAATCTCGCGACCGAGCTCCTGCGCTATGAAGCCGAGCTTGCGTCCCGGGGCCTCCCCCTCGGCAGCCACCTCGCGGAAGTAGTTGCAGTGGTTGTCAAGGCGCACCTTCTCCTCGGTAATATCGAGCTTCTCGATATAGAATATCATCTCCTGCTCCAGACGGTTGTTATCCACCTCTATCTGCAACTTCTCGATGTTCTCGCGTATGCGCGTCTTTATGGCCTCTACACGTGCCAACTCGAAAGGCTCCACCTCGTGACGATACTGCTCGATAAGGTCTATGCGCTTGAGTAGGTCGGCAATAAGTATCGCACCCTCCTGTACACGGAAGGCATTGAGCTCCGCCGCTGCGAGCTTTACAGCCTCAATGATGGCGGCAACCTCCTCTGCCGACACCTCCTTCTCGTCTGTTGTCACAACATCGGGCATACGCAATACCGCATTAAGGAGATGGTCGCCATCTGCAATAACGACATTCTGTGCACACACATCGCGCAACTCCTTGACATAAGCGGCAAATGCCTCGCGGTTGATATGAGCCGAGGTCTCGGCCACAGTTGTCTCCACAGAGATATAACAATCAACCTTACCGCGCACAAGTTCACGTGTGATGATGTTACGCACCTCGGCCTCCGCAGCGCGATAACGGCCTGGGAGCTTGATGGATAGGTCGAGCTGCTTGGAGTTTAGCGAGCGTAGCTCGACGCGGAATTTCTTATCTTCAACTACAGCCTCGCCCTTACCGAAGCCCGTCATTGACTTTATCATAGAAGTGTTTAATTTTTATATCAATACCTTATCCTGCAAAGATATAAAAAAAAGCGGAAAGTAGAAATATGAAAGTTTGCTTTTCATCCCGAAGCGAGAATAATTTTTGATTTTAGAGGAGTAGGTTTGGGCTATCGTATAGAGAAAATATCGTGGGATAGTACTTGACGTACAGCCCGAAGTATTATCAAGTTTCCAATCAGCACGACCTAATTTATTGTCTGGAGGAGTAAGATGCAGTTTATCGAAAAAAAACTCAGGATTGCATAATTCATACATCCTGAGTTTCCATAATATTTAAACACCGTTCTTTATCGCTTCATCAATTCGTTTCTCCAAGCGCTCCATAACTTCAAAGAGAGTCAGCACATTAAATCGCTCTTTGAGATAATGGAGTGGTGCTGTGATGGGTCCTCCGCAAGTCTCGATAACAACCTTATCATCGGGTCTATTTCCAGCAAAAACCACTCTATATTCATCATCATCTCCATAGCAGAATCCAATAAACGAACCCTCGCCCGCGTGATACTCAAAGGCATAAATACGCACCCTATCGCACACCTCACCTTCAAGACAAATCGTGAGAAGTTCTGGGTTTAGGTTTGCATCAACCCAACCATTAAGGCACTCCATATCCGTTTCAAGGACAAAATCTCCTTCCCACTCATCGGCGACCTCTACAAATCCTTTCTCCCGAATAAAGCCTTCGGCATCTTGAACGCCATTTACATAAGTTCTGTAAATAGGCTCAGCATCATTTGAGTTAGCGAAAAACTCCGCAATAAAATCGTAATACATAATACATAACTTTAATTGTTCACTACAAAGTTATATATCACTTTTGACAATTTGTGTCAATTACTTATTTTTTTAGGGTTGTTCCACGCTTTAAACTCCCAAATAAATCACCTACCAATCAGCACGACCTAATTTCTTGTCAGAAGGGGTTAGATGTGGCCTATCGCAAATGAAGATCCCCTCGGGATAGTACCTTAGTACAGCCCGAGGGGTCTTACATTTGGGATGGGTCGCAGATGACCCCTTATCACAAGAAATTACTCCTCGAATGAGTGAATAACCACACCCGAACGCAACTTAGGCTCAAACCAAGTAGTCTTGGGAGGCATGATGTTGCCGGTGTCGGCGATGTCGAAGAGCTGCTGCATAGACACGGGGTACAATGCAAATGCAACCTTCATCTCGCCACTGTCAACACGCTTCTGAAGCTCACCAAGACCGCGGATACCGCCTACGAAGTCGATGCGCTTCGATGTGCGGAGGTCAGCAATGCCGAGCACCTTGTCAAGCACGAGGTTAGAGAGCACCGATACATCGAGAACGCCGATAGGATCGTTGTCATCGTAAGTACCCTCCTTCGCAGTCATAGAGTACCACTCGCCATCGAGATACATTGCGAAGTTGTGAAGAGCATTAGGAGTGTAGATATCAGCACCCTTCTTCTCAACAACGAATGACTCCTCTACAGCCTTGAGGAACTCCTCCTTTGAAAGGCCATTGAGATCCTTAACTACGCGGTTGTAGTCGATGATGCGGAGGTGTGACGCAGGGAAGGTTACGGCAAGGAAGAAGCAGTACTCCTCGTCGCCCGTGTGGTTAGGATTCTTCGATGCGCACTCCTGGCCTACTCGTGCAGCAGCAGCTGTACGGTGGTGACCATCAGCAACATACAATGCGGGGATGCCCTTGAATATCTCGGTGATGCGGTCGTTCACGGCCTTCTCACGGATAACCCACATATGGTGACCGAAGCCATCCTCGGCTACGAAGTCGTAGTCAGCCTCGTGCTCCTTAACCCATGTAGATACGATATCGTCAATCTCCTTATCGTCGGGATAAGCGAAGAATACGGGCTCAATATTAGCCTTCTGGTTGCGCACATGAATCATGCGGTCCTCCTCCTTATCTACGCGAGTAAGCTCATGCTTCTTGATAGCACCAGAGAGGTAGTCCTCATAGTGGCAACACATAGCGATACCATACTGTGTACGGCCATTCATGGTCTGGGCATAGATGTAGTAGTACTCCTCGCCATCCTGTGCCAACCAACCCTTCTCCTTCCAGATGCGGAAGTTCTCCATAGCCTTGTCATAAGCCTCCTGTGAGTGCTCATCAGCGATGGGGTCGAAGTCAATCTCTGGCTTAATGATGTGGAGCAAAGAGCGCTCGCCAGCCTCAGCCTTTGCCTCTACAGAGTTAAGTACGTCATAGGGACGTGATGCTACCTCCGATGCCAACTCCTTCGGAGGACGAATACCCTTAAAGGGCTTAATTCTTACCATATTTGATTGTAGTTTTAGCTTGTTAATATTTTTCTATGTAAGGGTGCCAAGTATTTCATTGACACCCTATGTTGTTATCAGCACACGACTGATATATTTAATAAGTAATATTGTTTAGATAGTTTGGAGATTGCTCGACGGATGAAAATACGGAGTTTACACGAGGTAAATGAGTAATTTTCAGCCGAGACAAGCACCGAAATATCAAACAAGATTATTTATTAACCTGGAAGCGACGGTTGCCGTTAACAAAGAAATCGACAATCTGACGAGCTGCAGCAAGACCTGCATTTACATTAGCCTCGGCAGTCTCGGCACCCTGCTTCTTGGGAGTACCGAAGTAGCGCTTGCCAAACTTCTCTGCAAATACATCCTTTGTATCGGGAGCGATATCGGTGATGTACTTGAGATCCTCACGCTCCTCCATAGCCTTCATAAGACCCTCCTCGTTGATCACCTCCTTGCGGGCAGTGTTCACGATAATCGCGCCCTTAGGCATAGACATAGCGAGGTCATAGCCGATAGAGCCCTTGGTCTCGGCTGTTGCGGGGATATGCAATGAGAGGTAGTCAGCAGCAGCATAGAGCTCTGCGATAGAGTTCATCTTCTTCACGCCATCACGCTCGAACACCGCCTCATCAGTGATGAAGGGATCATAAGCTACAACGTTCATACCGAGAGCCTTACCCTTCAAGCCTACCAAGCGACCTACGTTACCGTAAGCGTGGATAGCGAGAGTCTTACCCTGGAGCTCCGAGCCTGTGCCGGGGTTGAACTGATTACGAGCCATGTAAACCATCATGCCGAGAGCAAGCTCTGCAACGGCGTTAGAGTTCTGACCGGGAGTGTTCATAACCACTACGTTGTGTGCAGTAGCAGCAGCGAGGTCAACATTGTCGAAACCTGCACCTGCGCGAACAACAATCTTAAGCTGCTTTGCAGCCTCGATAACCTCGGCAGTAACCTTGTCGCTACGGATGATAAGAGCATCCACATCAGCTACAGCTGCCAAAAGCTCTGACTTGTCAGCATACTTCTCAAGGCGTACTACCTCATAGTTAGCCTCCTTCAAGATTGACTCGATACCCTCTACGGCTGTCTTTGCAAAGGGCTTCTCGGTTGCAATAAGTACCTTCATAATAGGTCTATTCTTATTTTATATTATTAGTGATTAAGGTAGCCCTCGGCCAAGACCGAGAGGCTACCATATTAATTTATTGACGTTGTATGGATTACTTGTGAAGTGCCTCGAACTCCTTCATGCAAGCAACCAAAGCCTCTACAGACTCCTTGGGGCAAGCGTTGTAGATAGATGCACGGAAACCACCTACTGAACGGTGACCCTTGATACCTACCATGCCACGCTCCTTTGCGAACTCCATGAACTCCTTCTCGAACTCCTCCTTACCGGGGGCCATAACGAAACATACATTCATCAACGAACGATCCTCCTTGGCAGCTGTACCTACGAACATAGAGTTGCGGCCGATCTCGTTGTAGAGAATCTCAGCCTTCTCCTTGTTCATCTTGTACATAACCTCTACGCCACCGAGCTCCTTAACCCACTTCAAGGTCTGGTACATAACGAAGATGGGGAATACGGGAGGTGTGTTGAACATAGAGTGGTTGCGAGCCTCCTCGGCATAGTGAGTAGCGTAGTCAACCATAGTCTGAAGCTTACGTCCTGACTGGCCGAGAAGATCCTTGCGGATGATAACGAAGGTAACACCTGCGGGGCCTACGTTCTTCTGGGCACCACCGTAGATCATACCATACTTCTTGATGTCGATAGGACGTGACATGATATCTGAAGACATATCGGCAACCAAAGTTACAGGTGAGTCGATATCCTCATGAATCTCTGTACCGTAGATAGTGTTGTTGGTAGTGATGTGGAAGTAATCTGCATCAGTAGGAATAGTGTAGTTCTTGGGAATGTAGCTGTAGGTCTTGTCCTCTGAAGATGCAACAACCTCTACCTCGCCATAGAACTTCGCCTCCTTAACAGCCTTCTTTGCCCAAACGCCGGTCTGCAAGTAAGCAGCCTTTGTCTTGAGAAGGTTAGCGGGAACCTCGAAGAACTGTGTCGAAGCACCACCACCAAGGAAGAAGATAGCATAATCCTCGGGGATGTTGAGAAGGTCGCGCCAAAGCTGCTCAACCTCTGCCATTACGCGCTCCCAGCCGGGAGTACGGTGAGAAATCTCAAGAATACCGATACCGGTGTTGTCAAAATCGCGGATAGCCTCAATAGCTGCCTCGATAGCCTGCTTGGGGAGCACGCAGGGTCCTGCATTGAAATTGTGCTTCATAACTGTTTTTGTGTTTTAAAAAAGTTTATAGTGTTGGTTAAAAAATAAATATCAAATATTATATCATCTAAAAAATACTACTCTAATACGTCGCACACCGCGCCTAAATAAATACACATCAATAACATAATCATCAACATCCGCGTGAAACATCCACCTCGCACGTTGACTCCCCGTCATCCATTTGCACTCAAAGGCACTTCATAGTCATACAAAGGTAAGCATTTTTCCCTATTTACAAAAGGAAAGTGCGAGATTTTTTCATTTTATTCCTATTTTATTTTTTAAAAACTCAAAAACACACTATGTTTTCATCCGCTATTTATCATCACACTGTCATCGATAAGCGCAATGCAGCACACCATCATCCACACCTCACCCCGAAAAATTATTCTAATTTTCCTCC
This sequence comes from Alistipes sp., assembly GCA_045588935.1. Taxonomy (GTDB): domain Bacteria; phylum Bacteroidota; class Bacteroidia; order Bacteroidales; family Rikenellaceae; genus Alistipes. The sequence continues at coordinate 19,945 of JAZNFC010000016.1, forward strand.
GTTATCACCGTTATCTTTCAAAAAAAACACTATCTTTGCACGGTATATTATCCCCCACTGCGCTGGGCACCGAAAAATAGGTTACAATATATTAACTTAAACTATACATTATGAAACAGTTTTTCAAGAGCATGATGCTTCTCGGAGTGGTTGCATCGCTCTTTGCAGCATGTGAGAGCGAGGTGAACAACACTACAACTGACATTGTCGAGAAGATCAAGGTGGAGGTCGCAGCCAACCTCGACGGCACACGTTCATCATTCGATGAGAAGGCAGAGGGTGCAACAACCTACACATCTTCATGGAGCGGCAGCGAGATCGCATTGTTCAGCCTTAACGAGGCAGAGCTGGTAACTACACAGAACGAGGTCAACGCAGCAGGCAAGAGCGCAATCTTTGCGCCCGAATTCACAGCTGATGGCCAAACCGAGGGTATCATCTATGCCTTTGCTCCCGAGGGCACGACAAAGGTTGGTGGTGTAAGAAGTATCAGCAGCGAACATAACGATGTTACGACAAATGTTCCTACAATACAGAACCCCACTACTACATCGTGCGATGAGGCCGCTCATATGGTTTACGCCATGGAGGAGTACACAGGTAGCATCCCCACGAATGTAACCATGACCTTTCAGCACATGTTGGCCTATGGCAAGATGACAATCAAGGGTATAGAGAAGGAGATTAAGAGCGTATCGTTTACAGCTCCTAAAGCTATTGCAGGTACTGCTTGCTACTTCTACTACAATACTCGCACATGGGGAAATAGCGATGAAGCGACCATCACCATCAACAACCCTGCCGCCAACAACTACACCTTCTGGTTTGGCTGCGTTCCTGCAGAGTTGAACGAGGGCACACTCACCGTTATTGCCAAGACTGCAGATGGTTACACCTACACCAAGAATATCGAGTTGGGCACAAAGACTCTCGCATTTAACATCGGCCAGGTATCGACCTTCTCCATAAATATGACCGACGCCACGGAGAAGATTCCCGCTACGGTTAAGGATGGCAACTACGCTATTATCATCGAGAAGGGCGGCGTTTACTACGCCATGTCTGCCGATAATGCAGGTGATACCAGTACAAAGAGAAATCAGCGTATGGCTGTAGCTCTTGAGGATTATGATGGCGGCGAGAGCTACACCACTACTAACGACAACCTTATTTGGAGCGTTAGCAAGAGTGACAATGTATATCATATCATGTTCGGCGAGGAGTATCTTGTTGGTGTGAGCGAGCAAAACTATGCTCGTTTCGACAGCACTGCCGATGACCTTACATTCAACGACAATGGCGATGGCAGCTTCCAGGTAGTATCTTCAAGCGCCTCGGATGAGCCTCGAAACCTTTCATACTACAGTGGCGTATTTGCCTTCTACAAGGCCTCAACAACGAATGGCTCAAGTAATTATGTTGACAGCATACGTTTTGTGGCAGTAGAGAAGAGCAGCGCGCCCGTACTTGAGGTTGCGAAGAGCGAGGTAGCGCTTGGTGTAACTGCAACTGAAGGCACTATTACAGTTACGGCACAGAACCTTACCGAGGATATTAGCGTAACGAACAGCGGTAGCGAGTGGCTTACTGTAACTTATGCCGATGGCGTACTCTCATACTCGGCTGCAGCAAATACAAGCTCAGAGCGCACAGCTACGGTTACACTTTCAGCTAATGGTGTAAGCGCAACGGTAACATTTACGCAGGAAGAATACACTGGTGGCTTTGTTGAGACATTTGCAGGATGGAGCAACACAAGCACTAAAAACACCACAACTGGAACAGCAACTGGTACTGCTTGCAAATGGGATTATGTAGGTGCCATGTGTTCTTCGACATATTTAGGTTATATCGGTCTTTCTGATAACGACCACGCCGTAATTATAACAAAACCTTCAGAAGCAGAAGGCACATACATATTATCAGAAGAACTTTCAGGGGGTATTAAATCATTATCTTTGACTGCTCGTTCTAACAATACAGAGACCGGTGTTAAGATATATGTTATTGCAAATGGCGAAACCCATGAGATTGGCACTCTTAATACAACAGCGAAAAAGACTGATTTTTCAGCAGAATATGATTTGAGCGCATTAAATATCACTGGAAATTATCAAATTAAGATTTGCAACAAATCCACAGCTGCTTATTGCGGTATAACCATTCTCAAATGGAAATAACACTCCCTTGTAATATAAACAAACTCCGCTCGACTATTGCCGAGCGGAGTTATTTTATATAGAAGTCATTATATTAGTTAAGTGGAAAGTGGAAAGTGGAAAGTGAAATGAGAAATGAGAAAGGAGAAAGGAGAATTAAAACTCATTTCTCATAGAGTACAGAGTGGTGGGCTGTACTTGGGCGTACTGCCCATTGACGAGATAATTCGTTAGCGGAAGTAGATCGCTGCTTTTCATAACAATGATATCGTTTTGATATCACAAAGATATACACTATATTTGAGAAATGCAAGAATGAATACAAAAAAATCTGCCTAACCATTAAAAAAAGTTAGGCAGACTTTGTTTTATGTAACAGGAGGGATTACTCCTTGCTTGTTTTGATAGTAATCTCGGCACTCTTCAATCCTTGAGATGTAGCCTTGAGCTTTATCTCACCGGCCTGCTCTGTACTCTCGACTATGGCAGTCATCATGCCGCTAAATACCTGCATCTCGGGGAGATGGAAGAGCTCTAACGACACAGAATTACCATTGGCACCCGCACGATAGCGACCCTCGCCCTTAACGCTGTACTTAATCTTATGTGAGGCATCGGGACAGAGGTTGCCATCCTTATCCACGACCTTCACAGTGACGAAGGCAAGGTCATGACCATCGGCCTTTATCGTTGTACGGTCAGCCTCCAAGACTATATGGTGGGGCTTACCCGCGGTGTGCACCTCACGTTCGGCGACAGCCTCACCCTTATCGTTATAGGCTACAACGCGCAATGTTCCAGGCTCATACTTCGTATCCATCCACATAAGGCGGTAGCGACGCTGACGCTTAAATGTGCGCATCGACTCCTCGTCGGCACTATTTTCTATGGTGACGCTTAAATCCTTGCTCACCACACCCTGGCTCACACCATTGATAAAGAGCTCGGCACTCGGGTAGTTTGTATATACGAATACGGGGGTCACCTCACCCTCACGTCCCGGCCATGTCCAATGAGGTAGGATATGCAGCGTCTCGGCCTCCTTATTCCAGTGGCTACGATAGAGATAGTATCTATCTTTGGGAAGTCCTGCAAGGTCGATGATGCCGAAGAGCGACGAGTGGCTGGGCCAATCGGTATAGTAGGGCGTGGGCTCACCAAGGTAGTCGAAGCCCGTCCATACAAACTCACCAATAGACCAGGTGTTATCCTCGTGCCACATCCAATCATCCTCGGGAAGGTTAGACCATCCGCAGTGCTCGACATCGTAAGATGATGACTGATGATCCTCATAGCGCATCATCGAGCGACGCTCAACGGGAAACTTATAGACGCCACGTGAACTTACCGTCGAGGCAGTCTCGCTACCAAGGATAATCTGCTGTGGCAGCTTGGCGAAGTTCTCCATATATTTGTGGGGACGATAGTTGAAGCCTGCGACATCCATCACCGCTGCCATATTGTTATTTACCACGTTATCAGGCTGATCCATACCCTGCGTCACAGGGCGCGTAGGGTCCTCCCTATGGCAGATATCCTGCAACAGGCTTGATAGCTTCGAGCCCCATACCATATTACCCTGGTCGGGCACCTCGTTGCCGATACACCACATGACGACGCTCGGGTTGTTACGGTAGTTGTGCAGGAGGTTTACAAGGTCGCGCTCCACCCACTCGAGAAAGTAGTTGTTATAGCCATTCACCATCTTCGAGCTTACCCACTCGTCGAAGGACTCGAGCATAAGCATCATGCCCATCTCATCGCACGCCCTGACAAGCTCGGGAGCAGGCATGTTATGCGAGGTACGGATGGCATTACAACCCATATCCTTGAGTATGCGTATCTGACGACGTATCGCAGCATCGTTCACCGCAGCACCTAACGGACCAAGGTCGTGGTGATTGCATACGCCCTTGAACTTCGTCACCTCACCATTGAGGAAGAAGCCCTCATAGGGCTTTATCTCGAGGGTGCGAATACCGAAGCGCGTGGCATACTCGTCGATCAGCCTTTCACCCTCATACACCCTCGATACGGCGGTGTAGAGATAGGGATTTTCCACACTCCATAGCTCAGGGCCAGCTACAGCTAACTGCTGCTCAAAGAGCGAGTTATCGAAAATACTCAACCTATCCTCGGCCGAGGCCACAACCGCGCCCTCGGCATCCTTTATCTCGGTTACGATGCGGTAGGCGGTGCGGTCTATGGTGTCGGGCGTGGCGAGCTTGGTCTTAAGCACTACGCGGGCATACTCTTTTGTCACATCGGGCGTGGTGAGCTGTGTGCCCCACACGGGGATATGGGCCGCCTCGGTAACCAATAGATGGACATTGCGATAGAGACCGGCACCGGGATACCAGCGTGATGACTCGGGCTTATTCTCCAGCCTTACGGCCAACATATTCTTCTCGCCAGCCTTAATATAGGGCGTGATATCGAAGTGGAAGGAGTTGTAGCCATAGGGCCAAAAGCCCACCTCCGCACCATTTACATAGACGCGGGCATGGCTCATAGCACCATCGAAGATGAGCGTGGCGCACTTACCCTCCTTGAAGGTAGGCACCTCAAACTCAAGACGATACCAGCCCACGCCAACAAAGGGCAATCCTCCGGTACGACCGGCATGCTCCATCGCCTGCTTCTGTCCATCCTGTGCGATAGCCATATTTTGCAGGTCATTATTTATGCTGAAGGGGCCCTCAATGGCCCAATCATGTGGCACAATAACCTCGCGCCATGCACTATCGTCATACTCCACCTTGCTAAACGAGGCGTCATCCTCACGTGTGAAGCGCCAACCGCGCTCCAAGAGTTGTTCGGTACGTACCTGCGCATGCGATATCGAAATAGCGACTAACAAGCCTACGATAATAAGTAGTAATCTCCTCATAATTATAGCATTGCATTTTATTTATTTCTCCTCACCCTACAAATGTACAAAATAAAAATCAAATAGACAACTTACCATACATAGGGTTGATGTAGCGTTGTATATCTCTAACGCAAAATAGATATAGGCCTACTATGTTTAGATATTTTTTTTCACATTTGTACTCAATGTAGTCAAGTCTCTCTTGGCCCTCACAATAACATATGGTCTTTTTTCGTTATTCATGCGAAAAAAATTGTTATATGATGAATTGTATTAAGATGTCAAGAAATTTAGAGAGCCTGCTCTCAAATACACTCTCCATGTTGCGCGCCGAGGGGGTTACAAGCTCCTATAACGACCGTCTCTTTGTCGAACTTATAGAGCATGGCGAGAGCTTTGCCCGCCTGCTTATCGAGCAGCTGGCAGGCGTGGATGCCGTGCCTATCATCCTGCGACGCGTTGTGGATAGTATTATAACTGCTCCGCAAGAGGAGCATCGGTCGCTTGATATGCACTTTGCACACCTCGAGACCACCTTGCAGCGTGAGGTGCAAGCATCACACCTCTCTACCGTACATCTTCTGCGACTAATCATTGCCGACACCTCGACGGCGGCATATCGCGAGCTTGCAACCTACGGTATTAAGGCCGAGGATATAGACTCTGCGCTGACACGCATGATAAATCGCACCTCGACGTTGAGCACTACGCCTACCGACAGGATAACCTCCATGGAGCAACTCATCGCTCTATGTTGCGCAGACCGTGGCATGGAGCCATGTGCATAGATGATTTTAGCCCAAACGGAAACGTGGGTGACTATTTTACTTTTTAGTCACCCACGTTTTGTTCGGAGGTTTTAAATAAAAAGATGTAGTTTTAGGCTCGCGAGCGGAAACGTTGCGTTTAAGCCGAGAGCATAGAATAGCTCGCTTGGGCTATGCCGAGGCGTAGCAACGCAAAGGAACGTAACAACTAAACAGACTTTTTATTCAGCCTCATAGGCTACGCCCTATTTCGAATATACTCATCAATAGCCTTGGCAGCCTTACGACCGGCACCCATGGCGAGGATGACGGTAGCAGCTCCTGTCACGGCATCACCTCCGGCAAAGACTCCCTCGCGCGAGGTAGTACCCACCTCGTCAGCCTCGATGCAGCCACGACGGTTGACATTCAGACCTCCTGTTGTCGAGGCAATAAGCGGATTGGGAGATGTACCCAAAGCCATAATCACAACATCACACTCGATAGTGAAGTCCGAGCCTGCCTTCTCCTGTGGTGAGCGACGACCCGAAGCATCGGGCTCACCAAGCTCCATCTCCACGCAGTTGATGCCCTTCACCCAGCCATCCTCCGTGCCGAGGATACGTGTGGGATTGGTGAGCATGCGGAACTCTATGCCCTCCTCCTTGGCGTGGTGCACCTCCTCCTTACGTGCAGGAAGCTCCGCCTCGCCACGACGATAGACGATGACGGCCTCGGCGCCAAGACGCTTCGCCGTACGCACAGCATCCATGGCTACATTGCCACCACCCACAACAACAACCCTACGGCCGACATATACCGGCGTATCCGACTTCTCGGGATTCCATGCACCCATAAGGTTTACACGCGTGAGGAACTCGTTAGCCGAGAGCACACCATTGAGGTTCTCGCCCTCGATACCCATAAAGCGGGGAAGACCTGCACCCGAGCCCACGAAGACAGCATCGTAGCCCTCCTCGTCGAGCAGCGAGTCGATAGTCATCGTACGACCGATGATAACGTCAGTTTCAAACTTTACACCCAGCTTCTTCACCTCGGCAATCTCGCGGGCAACAACTCTATCCTTTGGCAAACGGAACTCGGGAATACCATAAGAGAGCACACCGCCAAGACGGTGTAGAGCCTCAAAGACATCTACCTTATATCCGAGCTTCGCGAGATCAGAAGCACAAGCCAAGCCTGCAGGGCCGCTACCTACAACGGCGACACGCTTGCCATTAGGCTCAATGGTCACGGTCGCCACCTCGGCGCTATGCTCCAAGGCCCAATCGCCCACGAAGCGCTCGAGCTTGCCGATAGCCACCGCCTCACCCTTAATGCCGAGGACACATGAGCCCTCGCACTGCGACTCCTGCGGACATACACGGCCACAAATCGAAGGTAGCGAGCTGTCGAGATGAATAGTATCGGCTGCAGCACGTATATCACCCTCGGTAAGGTGGTGAATAAAGTCGGGAATATTAATGTTCACGGGGCAGGCAGCCACACAGCGCGGATTCTTGCAGTTTAAGCAGCGCGAAGCCTCGAGCAACGCCTCCTCCTCATTATAGCCATAGCATACCTCCTCGAAGTTGGTGGCACGCACTTTGGGGTCTTGTTCGCGCACAGGGACGCGGGGTATCTTATTCGCCATAGCACTTACATTTATGTTCGTGTTCGTCATTAGCTAATCTCTCCTGATTCTTATACATCGACTGGCGACGCATAGCCTCGTCGAAGTCCACCTGGTGGCCATCGAACTCGGGGCCATCGACACATGTGAAGAGCGTCTTGCCACCTACCGACACGCGGCATGCACCACACATACCCGTACCATCGACCATCAGGGCATTGAGCGATACGGTAGTTTGCAAATTCCACGGCTTAGTAGTGAGGCAGACAAACTTCATCATAATCATCGGGCCAATACATACACATTCGTCATACTTGCGACCCTCGACCTCGACGAGCTCCTTCATCAAGCCCGTAACCATGCCCCTATACCCTTCAGAGCCATCGTCGGTAGCGATATGTACATGTCCCACCTTCGACATCTCGTCGATGTAGATAAGCATATTCTTGCTCTTTGCACCGATGATAACATCACACTCCACGCCATGAGCATGAAGCCACTTAACCTGCGGATATACGGGTGCTGTACCTACGCCGCCTGCCACGAAGAGGTACTTGCGTCGGCGCAACTCCTCGAGAGGCATATGCACAAACTCCGAGGGGCGACCCAAAGGACCGGCAAAGTCGGCCAAGGCATCACCAACCTCCAAGGCACATATCTTCTTTGTTGACATGCCAATGGTCTGGGTTACGATAGTCACCGTGCCTGCCTCCACATCGTAGTCGGCGATAGTAAGCGGGATACGCTCACTGGTCTCGTTAGCACGCACGATGACGAACTGCCCGGGGAGAGCTGCACGCGCTACACGCTCTGCGGCAATCTTCATTTCGAAGATGTTTTCCGCCAATTTGCGTTTTTCGACAATCTTAAACATCTTTTTCGGTATTTAGTTATAATTGTTTGTTCCTATGTCACCTCATCACAGGCAGCGCATTGACCTTGATAGTTCTCAATGGCCTTATAGGGTCATTTGTAACTATGCGCACACGTGCCGTGAAGGGGTTATCCCAATCCTCGATACGCGAGGCGTAAAGCCGCAATACAATCTCTCCGCTATCCCCCGCATCTATAGACTCCATGGGCTTCGCGATACACACCACAGCCTTGGAGCTACACTCCACACTGCGCACCGCAAGGGGCTCCACGCCCACATTAGTAATCAGAATGCTCTGCTCAAGAATCTCTGTAGTGCACTTTACATCCCCAAATTTAATAATATTTTTTGAAATATCGACACATGGAGCGGAAATATCGTCTGTTAAATCGAAATTATCCACCGCAACACACTCGGTGATTATCGGATATTCACACTCCACGCCATTGACATATAGACTTATGCGATTAGCCAATGTGCCATATAGGTATTCACTCTCGGCAAGAGCATAGCCTATGGTGATATCTCCCGTGGCGTGAGGAGCCAGGGTGGTGGGGATGTTAACGATACTATGCTCATAGCCCTCCTTGGTGAAGGACAACATAAGCTCCCGATCGGATGTGTTGATATAGCCTATGGCATAGCTATCGCCCTTGCCATGCTCGATAATGCCAAAGGCATGAAAGGTGCTTATCAAGCGTAGCCCGCCACCCATATCGAAGGGGTAAAGCTCATCTACGCTGCGCTCACGCGGCGTGACATACCCCGTGATGCAGAGTTTATATCCGTTGTCACCCTCCGTGGTCGATACATATATATATTTATCTATACGCCCGGGACGGTTGCGCGGGTCGAAGCGTACTTCGAGTTGAAACTCCTCATTTGGTGCAATGGTACCCGAGGAGTATGAGGCAGTGGTGCAACCGCAGGTCGTGGCGACATTGACTATCTCTATGGCATTTGCCGAGATGTTTGTTGCACAAAAGAGAGCGACTACCGTTCCCCCCTCCTCGGCAACATGCCCGACATCTACGACCTCGGAACGAAAACACAACCCTGCATTATGCTGCGCTAAAGCCACCGTGGCGTGCATAGACACGACGATTAAGAGGAGATATCGATAGATGTTTTTCATGTTACAAAGATATGTTATATTGTCGATTTTGAGATGACTGATAATTTTTTTTGAAAATTTTTATCAAAAAGTTTGCAGAATAAAAAATAAGCATTACCTTTGCACCGCAATCGAAAGATAACACGTTCTTTACAATGCCTGAATAGCTCAGTTGGTTAGAGCACATGACTGTTAATCATGGGGTCCTAGGTTCAAGTCCTTGTTCAGGCGCACAAGTGCATGGGATGCACAAAGAGGTAGCAATGATAAGCTGCAAGTGGTCAAGGCCTACAGGAGGTGGAGGAAAAAGCCCATCACCGATAAGCAGAAGAATGCGGTCGAGCTTCGAAAGATGACAAGGCTCTTTAAAAAACTTATCGAAAAATTTGCAGAATCGAAAATAATACTTACCTTTGCAGTCCCAAGCCTTAACAATTTGGGAGCATAGCTCAGCTGGTTCAGAGCATCTGCCTTACAAGCAGAGGGTCAGGGGTTCGAATCCCTTTGCTCCCACAACCATAAGCCACTCAGTTTTCTGAGTGGTTTTTTTGTTTCTACACTTTGAGTCAAGTAGTGTCGGGAGCAATTAAAGAAGGGTAGTTAAAGAGTTATGCGCGCTCCGCACTAAAGAGTAGAAACGTGTCGATTAACCCCTCTCTACCCTCACTCTCTTAACCACCCTTAACAAGTCAATGGCCAATCGGCCTACTCCCATACCCTACTTACAGCGGCATAACGTTCATCGACCTTTGCCCAGTCTATAACGTGCCACAAATCCTCCACTGCATCCTTACGTGCATTACGATAGTCGAGATAGTAGGCATGCTCCCATACGTCGATAGCCAAAAGTGGCGTGAGGCCATCGGTAAGTGGCGTACCAGCATTCTGCTTCGATATGATATACAATCGGCCATCCCTATCCGCCGCGAGCCACACCCAACCAGAGCCAAAGAGCGATGTAGCAGCCGTAGTCATACGTCGTTTGAGGTCGTCGAGCGAACCGAACTCCTCATCTATGGCACGGCGTAACATACCCGAGGGATGGTGCTTAGCCTTGGGCGATAGCTGCTCGAAGAAGAATACATGGTTCCACGCCTGCGCAGCGTTGTTAAATATCGCGCCATCGCTACCGAGGACTATCTCCTCCAGCGGCATCGCCGCATAGCGCGTGCCCTCGGTGAGTTCCGCAAGCTTTGCCACATAGCCAGCATAGTGTTTATCGTGGTGGAAGTGCAACGTCTCGGCCGAGATATATGGCTCAAGAGCGTCGTAGGCATAGGGCAGCTCGACAACGGCGAGTGCCAGTGTTGCAAGTGTTGTCATCGTCATAATGCGAAATATTTAAGGTTAACACCCTATGCCATACAACAATAGAGCCAAAGAGACATTTTACCCTTTGGCTCTATTATCAAGCTATG
>JAZNFC010000017.1:0-29651 GCA_045588935.1 Alistipes sp.
GATACTCCTTCTTGGGGTCGAAGTCGGCAGGATAGATGAGGTAGTACTGCAACTCATCGCCACGCTCCGTAGTGAAGGTCTCGTAGTGGCGCTGATAGTCGGGTTTGCCTGTCACAGGCTGACCCTCCATCAACGAGCGCACCCTCTTACCACGTGCATTATATACAGCAGCCGTAGGATAGCAATCCGTAGCCGAGTGCTCGGCAGCGAAGTACTTCATATCGGCCGAGGGATATACTCTCCAGTAGCCCGCCTTCGAAAGCAGACACTCCTTCTTCTGTCCATCAATAGAAACGGCATAGAGGTGACGCTCGAGAGGCGACTTCTCGGTGGACATGTAATATACGGTCTTCATGTCGTGCGAGAGACCTATAAGCTGTGTTACCTCCCACTCACCCGAGGTGATAGCATGAAGACGACCCTCGTTTATCGAGTGCAAATAGAGGTGGAACCATCCCGCCGTAGTCTCCTCGCGCACGATGAAGTGCTTGCCATCGATGAAGGTGATAGTCTTATCGTTGGGACGCTCGACATAACGCTCATCACGCTCATCATAAACTACACGCTGCGTACCGTCTTTCTCCACAAGCACCACCTCGAAGTGGTTCTGCAATCTATTGACACGATAGTAGAAGAGGTCGCCGGCAGGAGTATAGCCAATGCGTGGAATATACTGGTCGGTATTCTCACCCACAGGCACCTGACGTGTCTCTCGCGTGTAGAGGTTATATACATGGAGCGTAACCACCGAGTTCTTATCTCCCGCCTTGGGATACTTGAAACGATATGCCTTGTTATATAGATTCTTGTCGTAGCGCATCATCTCAAACTCGGGCACCTCACTCTCATCGAACTTCAGGTAGGCAAGCTCATGTCCCGAGGGCGAGAAGGCATAAGCCTTCGTGAAGCCATACTCCTCCTCATATACCCAGTCGGTGGTACCATTGATGATATGGTTCCACATACCGTCGTCGGTGATGTTATATATCTGGTTTGTCGCCAAGTTGTAGAGGAAGATGTCGTTGCGGTATGACATGGCCAGGAACTTCGAGTCGGGCGAGAAGCTGATATCGCGCACATCGTCGATGCGTATTGTCGAGCCATCGGGACACGCCACAAAGTAGTCCGACGTGTAGGAGTGACGATATATCTCCTCACGGGGTGATACACCATCCCACTTCTCATAGAGAGCCATAGAGCCGTCAGGAGACTTCAGGTATGACATGATAACCTTGTCCGAGGTGAAGACAACCTCACCCTCCGACTCATTCGCATAGTCATACAGCACCACGCGCTTACCATCAAGCTCCATATACTTGTGTGTACCCTCGACAGGTGTCAGCTGCGCAGGATTAAGATAGGGAACCTGCACATTGCGCTTCTCGACCATCTCGAGGTAGCTAACCTGTGCCATAGCACCCACCATAGCAGCCATGGCTGCAACAGTCAGAATAAATCGTTTCATATCTCTTCGTTTTTAGAAACTGTTTTGAATGTTATTAAATGAGTTAGTCCGATGCCGAGAGAATAGGTTTCGGCTTCTTCGTTTTTTTAGTAGTTTAGGAGCTATTATCGAGTCCCGATGCCGCAAGTTAAATATCATCTATCGAGAAGTTGTAGCTCAAGCGCTTGCCCGTCGTGAACTTCGAGTTGTCGAGCTTCGAGTTAAACTGATCTACCGTCACGCGGATATTCTCCTCATAGGGAGGCATCAGCAGGTCGAAGTTCAAGACATAGTGTATCGCCGTCTCGATTATCGACACCAAGGCCTCGCGATCAATCTTCGACGTGCCAAAGGCCATGGGGCGCACCAGCGTCTGACGCTTACCCTCGACAAAGTAGCAACGCTCTCGGTTGATGAAGATGCGACCTACAAGGTAGCCCTCATCGGCATTACGATTATACTTGAGCGAGTCCGAGAGGAAGTTATAGATGTTGATAACACCCGTATAGGAGTTCTCCTTGTCACGCTGCACATAGCTGTTCTGCCAGATGATATGGTTGGCATCAAACTCGAAGATGTCGGTATGCATCTGGAAGATGAGGATGTCGCTGGCCACCTGTAGCTGCGCCTCAAACTTACCTCTATCTCGATACTCGATACGCACACGACGGTCGAGCTTGCCATCCAACTCGTCATCTATCTCCGAGGCCATCTCGAAGAGCGTCTCCTTAAGGTCGTTAAAGACCGAGAAGGTGTTGTCGAAAATCTGCTGCTTGAGCGTAGATTTACGTACTATCGTCTCAAGTATTTTATCTCGCAAAGTACTCATATATATAGTATTACAATTATTTATCTGTTATCGCAGACGTATCGTCTGACCCTCCATAAGCTCGGCATCGACACGTATGCGGTTGAGCTTCGAGAGCTGTGGCAGGCGCACGCCATAGAGCTGCGAAATGATATACAGGTTTTCACCCGCCGCAACCGTATGCAGCAGACCGGCATCACCCTTCCATCGTGCCGCCTTGCGCTCGATATAGACGATATCACCCTCCTTGAGCGTCGCCTCCTCGGCCACGTCGTTGAACTTACGCAGAGTAAGAGGATGCACCTCAAAGAGCTCACCTATACGCTCATAACTGTCGTTATACTTCGCCACGACGTAGTGTGCGCCATTGGTGAGATAGACGTTGTAGCCATGGTAGGCATTCATCGTCACACGGAAGTTATTGGGGTCAACACCTCGCTCGGCATAGGCCGTAACGATAGCATCCATAGAGGCTGTCTGACTCTCATGAGGCGCGGGTGCCGGTGCCGGTGCCGGCTCGGGAGTACTCTCCATGGCCGTAAAGTCAAGACCCAACTCACGCTGAATATATTCATCATAGCGCGCCACGCCATCCTTGCCGTCAAGCAGCTGAAGGTGGTAACGCTCAATGGTATTGATAAGACGCTCGGCATAATCCGCGGCAGTAGCATAGCCCGCCTTCTTCAGGCCACGCGCCCAGCTCTTATAGTCGTCATCATCATAGGCAAAGAGCGACTCATAACGCTTGCCCGTACTCAAGAACTCGGCATGGTCGCGGAACGACTCCTCGACACTCTCATATACGCGAAAGCAGTCGTTAGGGTCATCATCGCTATGCGTAATCGTGGGGCCCGTCCATGTGCTCTTGCACTTTATGCAGAAGTGATTGTTGGCCACACGCGCCAGATAGCCATTGCCGAAGCCCGACTCAAGGATAGCCTGACCCATGGTGATGCTCACGGGGATGCCGTAGAGGTCGCGATTCTCGATGGCATAGTTACGATATTTGTAGATATACTCCTCGGGCGTAAGCTTCACCCACTCCTTAACCGGCTCCTTGGCCTCACCCTCCGGCTCATTAACCTGTGCTACGGCCACATAAGGCATCATAACCACAACAACAAACGCTACAACGACACCTACGAAGATACTGCTTTTATGCATGCTTTTAATCATCCTGTTTTCGCAAATATGGTTTACCTCACAAAGATACACAAAAAAGTTTAAAAAACAAAGCAGATCGGGGGAATCAGATTTGTTCTATCACAAAAGGAGAGTTCGGGGGATAGTAGCTTGACCTACAGCCCTCGAACTCTTACTTTTAGGAATGGACCACAGAGGCCCTATACAAATCAAAAACTAACGACAGGTGCCACCTCGGCCCCCTGCTGTGCCTCAAACATAGCCTTGCGCTCAAAGCCAAAGAGAGAGGCTATGATATTAGAGGGGAAGCGACGTGTCTTGAGGTTATACGCCTGCACCGCCTCGTTATAGCGGGTACGCTCCACAGAGATACGATTCTCGGTACCCTCAAGCTGCTGCTGCAAAGCCTTGAAGTTCTCACTCGCCTTGAGGTCGGGATAGCTCTCCGAGATAGCAAGCAAACGTCCCAAAGCAGATGTCACATCACCCTGCGCAGCCATCCATGCCTCCATCTGCTCGGGGGTAGCTGTGGCAGGGTCGATAGTCATAGCCGTGGCCTTGGCACGTGCCGCCGTCACAGCCTCAAGAGTCTCACTCTCATGTGCTGCATAACCCTTAACGGTAGATACAAGATTAGGGATTAGGTCGGCACGACGCTGGTACGACGTCTCGACATTTGCCCACGACTTATCGACATTCACCTCGCTGTTTACCAAGCCATTATAGCTTGACACAACCCAAATAACAACCACGGCAACGATGCCGAGGATAATCCACAAACTCTTCTTCATAATCCTTTATATGTTTTAATTATACTATATATTTCATTTACCAACGAGAGCCGCTACCACCGCCGCCGAAGCTACCGCCGCCGAAGCCGCCACCGCGACCAAAGCCTCCCATGGGGAATATCCACAGACCATTACCGCCACCGCCACGATGCTGCGTGTCATCATCCTTACGCACCGTGCGTGTATGTTCAGCATGGCAGTGATCGCAGCGCAGGGTCTCAACCACCATACATGGCTTACCCGGCACCTTGAGCTCCGAACGACCTATAACCCTCAACTTATGCCTACCACACTTCGGGCAGCGTGTCCTGCGACGCTCGGCAATAAGTATCACAAGGAGGGGTAGCACCACGCAGAGCAGCGTGATAACGAGTGCCGCCCATGCCGACATCTCCTCCTCGACATCGGCCGCAGCACGTGGCAACTCGCTGCCCGAGAGGCGGGCATCAACAGCCCTTATACCATCAAGCATACCCTCATCGTAGCGCCCCTCACGAAACCATGGTACCATATATCGCTGCTGTATCTCATAGCAGAGAGCATCAGGCAGAACAGCCTCAAGGCCATAGCCCACGAAGAAGCGTATCTCGTGTAGCTCCTCGACGAAGAGCACACCCAGACCATTGTCTATCTGCTTATTACCCACGCCCCAACGCTCAAAGAGCTTGATGCCGAAGTCGAAGCAGTCGCCACCCTCAATATCATCAACGACGACAATCGAGAGCTCGGCAACGCCACGCTCACGCAGTGAGGCGCAAAGAGCATTGAGCTCCGCAACACACTCCGCACCGAGTATTCCATCAGGGTTCACAACATAGTGCTCACGATTGGCGCGCTGCACATTGGGAACATCCTCAATGCCATATCTCTTGGCATCGGCCGTAACGACCGAGAGCATAAGAGCGACAACGACAATAATAAATCTCCTCATAATATCTTGTATATTGCACTACACTAATAACAACAAACGAGCACGAGATATTGTATCCTCGGCTCGTTTTGTTGTATATATGTACCAATATTATCTACCTCTTGGCATCTATTACCTCGCACAAACGAGCAAAGACCTCATCGAAGCTTCCCACACCATCGATATTCGAATACTTCTGCTGCGCAGTGTAGTAGTCAGCAACAATGGCCGTCTGCTTACGATAGATATCTATACGGTTGCGGATAACATCCTCCGAGGCGTCGTCGGCACGACCCGAGACCTTACCGCGCAACAAGATACGCTTCACAAGCTCCTCCTCGGGAACATCCATATAGACCATGATATCTACCTTCGAGTTAATCTCTTCAAGCATCTTATCGAAGACCTCCGCCTGTGCCGTAGTACGAGGAAAGCCATCGAAGATACAACCCTTATCGGCATGTGTACGCATATAGTCGCGCACCATCTCTACCACAATAGAGTCGGGAGCAAGCTCACCACGTGAGATATAACCCTCCATGCTTCGGCCAAGCTCCGTGCCACGTGCTATCTCCGAGCGGATAACCTCTCCCGTAGAGATATGGTAAAGATCATAATGCTCGGCAAGACGCTTTGCCTGCGTGCCCTTACCGCAACCTGGAGCTCCAAAAAGTATTATATTTAGCATCTCTATTTAAGTTTAAATTAGAACCTATCTCGAAAAAAATTTGACGCAAAGATACTCTTTTTTTTGCAATATTCCAATCTTAAAATTATTTTTGCAAAAAATTTATTAACATCTTTTCAGCATGGGTAATAACAAGAGCACGGAGATAGCCTCATTGGGCGAGTTCGGCCTTATCGAGCGCCTCGCAAAGCGCCTCGCAAAGCGCAACAAATCGACATCACTCGCTGCAGGTGACGACGCTGCGGTCATAGACCTTGGCAAGGAGTATCTTCTGCTCACCACCGACCTTATGACCGAGGGCATAGACTTCGACTTGAGCTACTTTCCGCTGAAGCACCTCGGATATAAGGCAATAGTGCGTGGTGCAAACGACATCTTGGCGATGAATGGTCGCCCCGAGCAGGTGGTCGTAGCCCTCGGCATATCGGCGAAGATATCCGTGGAGGCTCTTGACGAACTATACGAGGGCATGGAGATAGCTGCCGGAGAGCTCGGCATAGACATCGTAGGTGGCGACACCACAGCCTCGATGAACGGACTCTCGATAACCATCTCGGCCATAGGCCGCGTAGCAAAAAAGGAGATAGCCTATCGCTCGGGAGCAAGGGAGCACGACCTTATATGCATCACCTCAAACCTCGGCGCTGCATATATGGGCCTGCATCTTCTTGAGCGCGAGAAGCGCGTATTGAAGGGCGTGGATAACCCCGAGCCGCAGTTCTCGGGATATGAGTATCTTCTTGAACGCTACCTCAAGCCTCGCGCCAAGCAGAATATTCTGGAGGCTCTGCGCAAGGAGAAGATTATACCCACCTCAATGATTGACCTCTCGGATGGCCTTGCCTCGGATTTGCGACAGATATGTCGCGCCTCGGAGTGTGGCGCCCGCATATACCTCGAGCGCATACCCATAGCGCAGCAGACATATAAGCTGGCCGAGGAGATGCATATAGACCCTGTTATAGCTGCGCTCAATGGCGGCGAGGATCATGAGCTGCTCTTCACCGTGCCCATCGAAGCGAGAGAGAGGATCGCGGCACTCGGCCTTGTGGATATCATCGGACATATCACCAAGCCCGAGGCAGGTGTGGTGCTTGTAACGCCCGACGGCGAGGGTATAGCTCTCAAGGCGCAAGCCTTTGACAGATAACAGAGTACAGAGTACAGAGTACAGAGTACAGAGTACAGATAACAGAGTACAAAAAAATATGGGTGACTTAAAATAAAAAGTCACCCTATTTTTGTTAGGAGGTTGTGTCACGTCATTAATTGCACACTCTTATGGGAGCCACTCCACAGGTTTCGTACGCAACGTTGAATGTCGAGCTAACCAAACATGGATATTTTTCTACTTTATAGTATAAATCAAATGCTCCATCTCGCGTAACAGGTTGCGCTGCGGATCCTCCGGAGCATAGAGCGCAAACATGATGGTTGTGAGCTCATTGACAGACTCATCAAGCGTGGTGTAGCTCACAAAGGGGCCTCCCATAAAGTCGTTGTTCACCTCCCACCAACCACGTAGCTCAAGCCATGTACGGCCGCCTATCTCCACATCGCGCGACACCACAGGGCCACTCTCATTAACACCCATATAGGAGCCGGCGGCACCCTTACTTGTGATGGTCGAGAGTTTATTATCGAGCGACATCATTATCCAGCGGGGCGACAAATCCTCGGCATCGGTCATAGGATAGCTATAGGCGAAGATATACTGCGCCTTATCCTTATAGTCGCGCAAGTACCACAGAAGGCTCTTATCACGTGTCGTAGCCTTGAAGTAGCCCTCAGGGATAAGCATATCGAAGCCCGTATTACCCTTAAAGTCCGACATAAGCTGCTCGGCAGGACGTGCCGCATAGTACTTATTACTCTTGGCTCGCTCCCCCGCTTCGAAGATCTCACGCAAGGCATCAGCCTCTGCCGTGATATACTGCGCCGCAGATGCCGCATCGGGAGCTGTCACCGTAACCACGGTCTGCGGACGGGCATATACATTATAGGACACAGTCATCGTAGCCTCCACGACAGCAGGATTGATGCTCACAACAAAGAGGTTGCCATACTTCTTATCTATATCCGTAGCGCGCTGGCGCGACACCTGATACTCGATATCGAAATATCCCTGTGGTCGCGTAAGCCCCGGAGCATCCTCCTCGAACATATCGCACACAGCCGCGGCAAGCTCTCCCTTCCAATACTCGTCATCGACGATGACCATAACCTGATAATCATTACCCGCTGCACTCTTCACCGGCGCCTTGGCGCGCGACGTACACCCCGCAGCCATAACCATAGCTGCACATACAACAATAAGCGTATAAAAGCGTTTCATAATCGATACTATTTCATTGTCTATACACAAAGATTGAGCAAAGCCCCATATCTATCATAGACAAAGATAGTGATATTTTCTCAATTGAGAAAAAAAAGTTAATTTTGCATCGACAAATAAGAGGTTTAGGTCTATGCGCATAAAACCAGGACGAATACTTAAGTGGATGTTTCCCGATGTTATCTGGCAGATGGAGGATAGCGAAGGTATATACCTCACCTTCGATGATGGCCCCACGCCCGGTGTCACCGAGTGGATACTCCACACCTTGGATCGATACAATGCCAAGGCCACATTCTTCGTGCTGGGCAAGAATGTAGAGCTCTACCCCGACCTCTATCGGATGATTATCGATAGAGGACATAAGGTCGGAAACCACACCTACTCACACCAGAAGGGGTGGACCATGGATATTGAGCGCTACCTCGAAGATATAGACCTCGCCGATGGGTTTGTCACCTCGGAGCTCTTCCGCCCACCCTACGCACGCATCACACGCGAACAGCTGCGCGCCGTGCAGAAGCGTTACCGCGTGGTTATGTGGAATGTGCTATCACGCGACTACAACACAGCACTATCACCCAAACAGTGCCTGAAGGGTACGATGCGAGGCCTACGCGGTGGCGACATCATATCGCTCCACGATAGTGCAAAGTCGTTCAAAAATACAAGCTATGTACTACCCGCCATTCTGCGTTTAGCACGCGAAAAGGGTCTCGAATGTAAGATATTGGAACTTTAACACACATGAATATCATAGTAGCCATAACCGGTGCCAGCGGCGCGATATATGCACGTCAATGCTTGGAGTTGCTTCTCGCCAACAACGCCGTAGAGAGGATAGCCCTCATCTTGAGCGACCATGCCGAGGAGGTCATCTCGGCCGAGGAGATTACACTTCCCAAGT
Organism: Alistipes sp.; assembly: GCA_045588935.1. Lineage (GTDB taxonomy): Bacteria > Bacteroidota > Bacteroidia > Bacteroidales > Rikenellaceae > Alistipes. The sequence goes on from JAZNFC010000017.1 coordinate 9,027, forward strand.
CGGAGCGCATCACGACCCTTGCCAACAACGATATGTGGGCATCGGTAGCAAGTGGCTCGGCACGTTGGGATGCGATGCTCATTGTGCCAACATCCATGGGTACGACAGGCCGCATAGCCGCGGGCATATCGCGAACGCTCATAGAGCGAGCTGCAGATGTCATACTCAAGGAGCGTCGTCGTTTGGTTATGGTTGTGCGCGAGAGCCCCTACTCGCTCATTCATCTGCGCAACATGACCACGCTCACCGAGGCCGGAGCCATCATCATGCCCGCCTCACCCTCCTTCTACCTCGCACCCCGGAGCATCGAGGAGCTATGCATGACAATCTCGACACGCGCCGTAGAGATGCTCGGCCTTGAGGTTAAACATCGAGCATGGGGAGAGATAAAATAAGCCTCACAGAGCATATACCACATAATAAGAAAAGAGTGCCTATCGGGCACTCTTTATCTGTTCATAGTCGCGAAGAAGCTGCTCCTTCAAATCCCCAATCGAGGGAAAGCGCTTCTCGTCGCGTATCTTCTCGACAAGCCTTACCGTGAGCCTTCGACCATAGAGGTCGCCACTATAACCTATGACATGGGTCTCGAGCAGCAGCTCCTTACCTCCCACCGAGGGACGTATGCCGACATTCGACATGGCACGATAGCTCTCTCCATCAATATTCACATATGAGAGATAGACACCACGCTCCACATGCTCATACCCCACCATAGACATATTGGCCGTAGGAAAGCCCAATGCTCGACCTATCTTACGGCCATGTATCACCTCTGCCTCAATATCTATACCCATATATATATTACTTGGTCATCTGACCCGTAAGTTTACGAACAAGACTATACTCCGAGAAGAACTCTCGGGCAAAGACCCTCAACACAGTATATGAGGGTATAGCGAGGAGCATACCCCACATACCGGCAATATGTCCCGCAATAAGTATTACGAGGAAGACCTCCAAGGGATGTGCCTGCACACGCTGCGAGTAGAGCGTGGGCTGTATCACGAAGTCATCGACAACCTTAACAATGACAATCGCAGAGACCAACACCATAGCCGTAAATACTACATCGCCACCTATAGGGTTCAATAGTGCGATACACAGCGACAAGGCACAACCAATAACCGGACCGGCATAGGGTATAACATTCATAACGCCCATAATAAGACCTATGATCAGTGCATCGTTAACGGCCATGCCAAAGAGCATCATAACCACCGAGATAATCGTCATAAGCGACAGACTCTCAACAAGCAAACCTCCGAAGTAACGCGATAGAAGCGCAGTGATAGAGTCCAGCGCATGATAGATATTATCGCGGTAGCGGTCAGGAAAGAAGAGCGCCACAAGACGATAGAACAGACCATCCTCCTTCATAAAATAGAAGGTGATAAACGACACCGAGAAGAGGCTTATAGCGATACCCGAAAGGAAGGAGCTGAGGCTTGAAAAAGTCTTGATATAATCTATATGAGTATTCTCCAGCACCATCTGCTTAACGCTCTCTCCCACATCCGAGATATTGAGCGACAGCACCCCATCAAGCATCAACCACAACTCCGAGAGCGAGGCTCTAATCGAGAGTATCACACTCTCCCAATCTATCGTCGAGAGCTCATTCAGCTTGTCATAAATCAGTGGCACAAAGATTGAGCAGAGCGTGCCCGCCACAAGCCACATAACAACAAGTGTAAGCGCCGCAGCAACCGAGCGAGGCATCCTGCGCTTGAACACATTGACGCTCGTAAGACAACGCACCAAAGGGCGGCCTATAATAGCCAGCACCGCCGAGATAAGAATATAGGCCACGACCTCCCATAGGTACCACACAAAGAAGAGCACAGCACATATAGAGAGTAGCGTAACCAAGCCTTTTAATACCTTATCACCCATCGCTCAACGATTATAAACGAAGTCTTCTACTCACGCCTCAGGCGCGCAATAGGCGTCTGCGAACCAATAACAGGATCGCCAATCTCCACGAAGAGCTCGGCATCCTTCGGCAATAAGAGGTCAATTCTCGAACCAAACTTGATGAAGCCCATCACGCTATTCTGCTTAACAGCCTTCTCGGGATGCATATAGTTCACTATGCGACGTGCCACGAAACCTGCAATCTGACGCATAAGCACCTTACGACCATCCTTCATGCGGATAACCGTCGTCCAACGCTCATTCTCGGTAGATGACTTCGGATGCCAGGCCACAAGGAAACGGCCGTTGTGATGCTTCGTGTACTCCACATCACCACCCACGGGCAGCCAATTCATATGCACATTCGTAACCGACATAAAGATCGAAATCTGCATCATATCCTCATGCAGATACTCATCGTCGCGCACCACCTCCGTAACCACTACACGGCCATCGCATGGCGAGAAAACCAAATCGTCATCATGAATCTGCACACGACGAGGCTCACGAAAGAAGGCGGCAACAAAGAACCAAAACACCATAAGGAAGCCCGCCATAAACCATATATAGGCCGCAACACTCTCGATGAAGAAATAGACAAGCAACCATATAGCAAGACAGACAAGTCCCGTAATGCCGATAATCGAATATCCCTCTTTGTTAATCTTCATAATATTTAGTTTTAGGTTGTTAGCATATTTTCAGCAACTCCACTACGAGCAGATATATAAGTGCTGCAGGAGCCGATATTATCAGTGCGTCAAATCTATCGAGCATGCCGCCATGTCCAGGTATGATATTACCCGAGTCCTTGATGCCCGCCTCACGCTTAAACATCGACTCCACGAGGTCGCCAAGCACACTCATAATAGCCACCACAAAGGCAAGACCAAGCCACAAAAGATAGTCACCACACGTGACATAGGCTCCCAGCATACCCATAGCCATAGCTCCTGCGATACCGCCAAAGAAACCCTCCCAAGACTTCTTGGGCGAGATGCGCTCACACAAACGATGACGACCTATAGCCACACCCACGAGGTAGGCAAAAACATCATTACCCCAAACGATAAAGAGATAGAAAAGAAAGACCTCGGGACGCCACGCCGCACCACCCAACAGATAGGGCACGAAGAGCATAAGGCTCATAGGCAGAGCCACATATATCACACCAAGCAATGTCTGTGCAACATTTGCCATCGGGTGTTCCTTATGACGGAATATCTCAACTACGAAGCTCGCAACGACCATCAGCAACACTATCACGGCACACCATATCGCCGCCTGTGGAACACACGCAGCAGAGACATAGAGGCTCTCATAGTAGATGAAGGCCGCAGCAAAAAGCGCGACACCTGTAACAATGCCCAAGCAGCGCTGGGGCGCAGCACCCACAGCCGCAGCCATGGCATAGTACTCCTTCATGCCGACAAGGGATATAACCAAAAGCAGTGCGGCAAAGCCATAACGACCAAGAAACGCCGCAGCAAGGACTACAATCAGCAATACGGCACCACTCGCCGCGCGAACAATAAGGTTTCGTAGTTTATCGCTCATAACTCCGTTTATTTAGATCTCTCTCGCTTCCGACTTGTCAACAACATAGGTCACAGCAACATCATCACCCTCATCATCCTTCGCCTCAACGCCCTCGGCATCCGACACACTCTTCTCCGCCTCGGCATCCTTGACCATCTGCTGTGCACTGCGGCCAAGGACACTCTCGATATCCTCCGTGAAGATTGTCTCCTTCTGCAACAACAAATCGGCAAGACGCTCGATGTTATCACGCTCGGCAAGGATGATGCTCTCGGTGAGAGCTACAGCCTCATCTACGATGCGACGCACCTCCTCGTCGATGACATGTGCCGTCTGCTCGGAGAAGGGCTTGGTAAACATATCGCGCTGACCTGTAGAGTCATAGAAGCTTATATTACCCACCTTCGGGCTCATGCCGTAGTAGGCAACCATGGCATATGCCATCTTCGAGGTGCGCTCCAAATCGTTGATAGCTCCCGTAGAGGTTACATCGAGAAGCCTCTGCTCAGCAACACGGCCACCGAGCAAGCCCGCCATCTTATGCATAAAGTGCTCAACATTGTGGTTTACCCTCTCCTCGGGAAGATACCACGTGGCACCCAACGAGCGGCCACGAGGAATAATCGTAACCTTCAACACAGGATCACAGTGCTGCAAACGCCACATAACCGTAGCATGTCCCGCCTCATGTATTGCCGTAGAGCGACGCTCCACAGCCGTCATCGGCATATTACGACGCTCCAAGCCCCCGACGATACGGTCGATAGCAGCAAGGAAGTCTTCCTGCTGCACACAATCCTTATTGTTTCGTGCGGCAATAAGAGCCGCCTCGTTGCATACATTAGCAATATCGGCACCGGCAAAGCCCGGAGTCTGCTTGGCAAGAAACTCCCTATCAAGCTTCGCATCGAGCTTCAACTTGCGAAGGTGCACATCGAAAATCTCCTTACGTTCCTTAACATCGGGCAAGCCCACCTCTATCTGACGGTCGAAACGTCCGGCACGCATCAGAGCCTTATCCAAGATATCTACACGGTTTGTCGCAGCCAACACAATAACACCGGCATTGGTCTGGAAGCCATCCATCTCCGTAAGAAGCTGATTGAGCGTATTCTCGCGCTCATCGTTACCCGAGAAGCCCGAGTTCTTGCCACGTGCACGACCGATGGCATCTATCTCATCGATAAAGACGATACACGGAGCCACCTTCTTGGCTTGCTCAAAGAGATCACGAACACGCGAAGCACCTACACCCACGAACATCTCCACAAAGTCCGAACCTGAAATCGAGAGAAAAGGCACATTGGCTTCACCGGCCACAGCCTTGGCAAGCAGCGTCTTACCCGTTCCCGGAGGGCCTGCAAGAAGTGCTCCCTTGGGTATCTTTGCACCCAAAGCCTTATACTTATCCGACTTCTTGAGGAAATCGACAATCTCCATAATCTCAACCTTCGCCTCCTCAAGGCCCGCCACATCCTTAAACGTGACACGCTCCTTCTGATTCTTATCCGACATCTGCGCACGCGCCTTGCCGACATTCATGATGCCGCCACCTGCGCCACCGCCACCGCCACGCGCCATAGAGCGCATGATGAAGAACCATACGGCGATAATAATTATCCACGGCAGGAAATCAAAGAGGTAGTCGGCCCACCCCTTCTCCGTGACACTATACTCGACAATCATATCCGAGGTATCAACACCTCGCTCCGCAGCTCGCTCACGCGCCGTCTTGAGGTTATTCTCGGTAACGACATCTCCACCCGTGACGAAGACCACCTGGGCTCCCGCCATGGGCATATCCTTGAAACGGGCATCCGAAGCCAACGAGTCACGTCCTGCATCCGTAAGATAGATCGTCGCACGCTCCTTATCGCGTATGTTAATCTGCTTGACAAAGCCCCTCTCAATGAGCTCTGTCGCCATATTCCAATTACCCTTGATGGGACGAGCCTCACTCTCACCAAACAACGAGTAACCGATAATCACCATAGCTACAACCGCCCAAAACCACATAAAATTGAAGCGCGGCTGCATATTAGGTCTATTTGTTGCCATAATCTACTCTATCACACAAAATCTCAAAACACACCTATCAATCACCAAACTTATACTTCTTCATCGGAGCATCAGCCCACAACTCCTCCAAGCGATAGAAGTCACGCAACTCGGTCTGGAAGATATGCACGATAACATCCGTATAGTCCATCGCCACCCAGAAGGCATTCTGACGACCCTCAACACGTACCGGCCACTCGCCCATAACCTCAAAGACCTTCTCCTCGATGCTCTGCGAAATAGCATCCACCTGCGTAGTAGAGTCTGCATGACATACAACAAAATTTGAGCAAATAGCACCATCGAAGCCCGACAAATCGAGCGAAACAATACCCTGACCCTTCTTATCGTCAATGGCCTCTATTATAGTGTTTATCAGCTTTTCTAAATTTTCCATGTCTATATGTTTATAATCAATGTTTTACAAATTATCAATGCTGCGTCACACGCGCACATGTCGCGCCATGCGCAATAACATCCTTGCAAAGATAATAAAATTATCGGAAATAAAAAACGAAAACAGACACCATCTCTTGAAATATTGTCTATTTCGACCAACAATAGCCACATCCCGACACTCAACACCGCAAAAAAAACAGAGGCTGCAAGAGTACCATAACAGCACCCTGACAGCCCTAAACAAAGCACACAAAAAGCGGATACAGTTGTAGAAAAAAGGTTAAATTTTATCCTGATTTACGCATGCCAAAATAGTCTTTCGCAGAGCCTCAACGATAGACTGCTTAACGTATGTACGGCTGACAGCAAGAGCCACGCGACGCGACGTTGCACCCTTGGCAATGCTCTTCACACGATTGCGACGCGACAGCGGAATAAACTCCAAAGCCATCTCCGGAATAATCGTCATACACGACGTACAATCGACCATACGCATGAGCGTATCAAGCGAGCCCGATTCGAAGTAGAAGTGCGAAGGTATTTCGTGTGCCGCCTGGCACAACTCGAATATTTGATCACGCATACAATTACCTCTGCTCAAGAGGATTAAATCCTTGAAGTCGATATCCTCGATGCGTATATTCGAGCGCTCGAACAAGGGGTGTGAGGGCGATACATAGGCATAGAAGTGGTCGCTAAAGAGGTCATGCTCGGTGATACCCTCGCCACACGTTCCCGAGGCCACGATAGCGGCATCTATCTGATCGCGCTTCAGCGCATCGATAATATCCGCCGTAACCATCTCATGAATCTCCAACTCCACCTTCGGATAGTCCTTGACAAAAGTAGGAATGAACTTATGCAGCAGGTAGGGAGCAATCGTAGGAATTACACCAAGACGCATTTTTCCTGCCGTCTCGCCACGCATCTCCGTCACCGCCTCCTTAATATAGTTGTACGAGCGCAAAGTTTCGCGCACCTGCTCCAAGACAATCTCTCCCACAGCAGTAGGAATAATAGGTTTCTTTGTGCGGTCAAGCAGCACGGCACCGAGCTCCTCCTCCAACGCCTTAATCTGCATCGAGAGCGAAGGCTGCGTAACAAAGCAGTGTTCGGCAGCAACCGAGAAGCTGCCACAATTAGCCACCGCCATCAAGTATTCAAGCTGAATGATAGTCATATCACAATAAGTTTACTCGTTTGCTTTTCGGCAAAGTTATAAAAAAAATCTATATTCCACAACATAGTATAGAATAATCGCCATTTTTTTGTATTTTTGTCGCCTGACGCGAGTGACATAAGGTACACGCGCGCGTAACACGCACAAAAACAGTTCAAAAGATATGGCAAAGATTATTCTCACAGGAGACCGCCCTACGGGCAAACTTCACCTCGGACACTTCGTAGGCTCGCTCTCACGTCGCGTGGAGCTGCAAAACACAGGGCTCTACGACAAGATATTTATCATGATAGCCGATGCGCAGGCGCTGACCGACAATGCCGACAACCCCGACAAGGTGCGCGAGAACATTATCGAGGTAGCCCTCGACTACCTCTCATGCGGCATCGACCCCACGCGCTCGACAATCTTCGTGCAGTCCTACGTCACAGAGCTGACGGAGCTTGCATTCTACTACATGAACCTCGTCACGGTGCAACGTCTGCAACGTAACCCCACGGTGAAGGCCGAGATACAGATGCGCGGCTTCGCCGAGCAGGGTGAGGAGCAGGAGAATATGCAGCGCAAGGGTACGCCTGTAGGCTTCTTCACCTACCCCATCTCGCAGGCAGCAGATATCACCGCCTTCCGTGCCACAACCGTACCCGTAGGCGAGGATCAGGAGCCTATGATCGAGCAGACACGCGAGATTGTACACAAGTTCAACTCGGTATATGGCGAGACACTTGTCGTGCCCGAGATTATGTTACCCTCGAACTCGGCATGCCTACGCCTACCCGGCACCGATGGCAAGGCCAAGATGTCGAAGTCGCTGGGCAACTGCATCTACCTCTCGGATACAGCCGAGGATGTCAAGAAGAAGGTTATGGGCATGTACACCGACCCCGACCACCTCAAGATTACCGACCCGGGTAAGGTGGAGGGCAACACCGTATTTACCTACCTCGACGCCTTCTCTCGTCCCGAGCACTTTGCAAAGTATTGCCCCGACTACGAGAACCTTGAGGCCATGAAGGAGCACTACCGTCGTGGCGGCCTGGGAGATGTTAAGTGCAAGAGGCTGCTTATCGCCGTACTCGAGGAGCTCTTGGAGCCTATCCGCGAGCGTCGCAAGCACTACGAGCAGCATATCGAGGAGGTTTACGACATACTGCGTCGTGGCTCGGAGGAGGCACGTGCTGCTGCAGCCAAGACCCTCTCGGATGTACGTCGTGCGATGCGTATAAACTACTTCGAGGATAGCGAGCTTATATCTCGTCAGGCGGCAGAGTACCGCAAAGAGTAGCATACGAACAACACTTAATAGCTATGAGGCTACCTCTCGCAAAGATTAAAGAGAGCATATATCAGGGCTTCCTGATGCTCTCGCGCCGACTATCAAACTCACAGGCGATGGCCATACTCGCCATCATCGTGGGCTTGTGTGCCGGCGTAGGTGCATATACCTTCAACACGCTGCTGCACTTCATCTCACACTCGCTGACGAGCTGGACACCTGCCGACAGGGCGCAGTGGCTCTTCCTGATATATCCCGCCATAGGTATTATTTTAGCTACACTCTTCGTGAAGTATATCGTCAAGGATGGCATCTCGGAGGGTGTGACACGTGTACTCTATGCCATGTCGCGCAAGGACTCGCGCATAGCGAGCCACAACTGCTGGACATCGGTCGTAGGTGGTGCTACAACAATAGGCTTTGGTGGCTCGGTAGGCCCCGAGGCTCCTATCGTACTTACGGGTGCAGCCATAGGCTCGAACATCGGTAAGTTGGCACGTCTAAACTACAAGAACATCACACTGCTGCTATGTTGTGGCGCGGGTGCCGCTGTGGCTGCAATCTTCAAGGCCCCGATTACGGGTGTGGTCTTTGTGCTCGAGATTCTCATGCTCGAGATTACGACGAAGTCGATTATCCCGCTGCTTTTGGCCTCGATGACAGCCACCATAATCTCGCTCTCGCTAAACGGTTTCTCGCCAATCATCGCCGTGTCGCTCGATGCCGACGACATGTTTCGCGTGGCACAGGTACCGCTTTTTATCCTCCTCGGAGGCTTCTGTGGCGTGATGGCCTACTACTTTACCTCGGTAAACTCGAAGGTCGGAGGCTTCTACAATAATATCGACAAGCAGTGGCGCAAGTGGCTCTATGCCGGAATCACACTCGGCATTCTTATTTTCATCTTTCCACCCCTCTATGGTGAGGGTCACAACGCCTTCGGTGCCCTGATGACGGGACAGACGAGCGAGCTCTTCAACAATACGCTCTTCTACACGTTGAGCGATGCCGACTGGTTCCTTATAATCTACCTTATTGCCGTCATGCTCTTTAAGGTTGTAGCCATGGCCACGACTAACGCTGCAGGTGGTGTTGGTGGTACGTTTGCCCCCTCGCTCTTCGTGGGAGCCTTTGCCGGAGCATCACTCGCCGTTATTTGTCGCGCCGTATTCGGGTGGGATGTATCTATCACCTCCTTCACACTGGCCGGCATGGCGGGTGTGATGTCGGGTGTGATGAAGGCTCCACTGACGGCCATATTCCTTATCGCCGAGCTCTCGAATGGATACGGACTATTCATCCCGCTGATGATTGTTGCGTGTATATCGTTTGCCGTGAACTACGGTCTTGACCGCGACTCGATATATACGAAGCAGCTGCGCATGCGTGGTGAGTTGCTCACCCACGACAAGGACTCCTCGGCCTTTGTCTTTCTACGCCTCGACGAGCTTATGGAGACCGACTTCATACGTCTGCGCGAGAGCATTACGCTCGGTGATGTGGTGAATATCATCTCCTCGGCACGACGCAACATCTTTCCCGTGGTTGACACGTCGGGCAACCTGCTCGGCATAGTGCAGCTCGACGACCTGCGTCACGACATGTTCAACCGCGATAAGTGGCCTACATCTATCATGCACTACATGATACAACCACCCGACAAGGTGCATGAGCATGAGATGATACAGAGCATCATGCCTCGCTTCGAGCAGGCAAATACATGGATGCTGCCCGTCGTGGATAAGCAGAACAGATACCTCGGGTTTATCTCAAAGTCGAGGATACTGAATGCCTACCGAGAGGCGCTGGTTAATGTTTCGCAGGCGGACTAACAAGAGATTGAGTTAGATTAATCGGTAATTATAATAAAAAAACAAGATATAACTTATGGCTTTACAATGTGGAATTGTCGGACTACCCAACGTGGGTAAATCGACGCTGTTTAACTGTTTGTCGAATGCACGTGCACAGGCGGCAAACTTCCCCTTCTGCACGATTGAGCCCAACGTGGGCGTTATAACCGTGCCCGACGAGCGACTGATGAAGCTCGCCGAGATAGACAACCCGAAGCGTGTGGTGCCCACAACCATCGAGATTGTCGATATCGCAGGCCTGGTGAAGGGCGCCTCAAAGGGTGAGGGTCTTGGTAATAAGTTCTTGGCAAACATACGAAACACTAATGCTATTATCCATGTGTTGCGCTGCTTCGAGAATGAGAATATCACACATGTCGATGGCTCGGTGGATCCCGTGCGCGACAAGGGCATCATCGACACGGAGCTGCAGCTCAAGGATTTGGAGACCATCGAAAACCGCATAGGCAAGTGTCAGAAGCAGGCCACGGCAGGCGATAAGATTGCCAAGCGTCAGTATGACATCCTCTGCCGCTATAAGGAGGCTTTGGAGCAGGGTCTCTCGGCACGTACCGTGGAGCTCACGACCGAGGAGCGCAAGACGGTATGGGATTTGAATTTGCTTACGGACAAACCTGTGCTCTATGTATGTAATGTCGATGAGTCGGCTGCCGTGACGGGCAATGCTCATACCGAGGCTGTTCGCGCAGCAATAGCCAGCGAGCATGCCGAGATGCTTATTGTAGCGGCCTCGTCCGAGGCCGATATTGCCGAGCTGGAGAGCTACGAGGAGCGTCAGATGTTCCTTCAGGATATGGGTCTTGAGGAGTCGGGCGTTAGCCGTCTTATCAAGGCGGCCTATCGTCTGCTGGACCTGCAGACCTTCTTCACTACGGGTGCCGATGAGAGCCGTGCGTGGACCTTCCGTCGCGGTATGAAGGCCCCCGAGACGGCGGGCATCATCCACACCGACTTCGAGCGCGGCTTTATCCGTGCCGAGGTGATTAAGTATGCCGATTATGTGGAGCTCGGCTCGGAGCGCGCCTGCCGCGATGTGGGTAAGATTGGCATCGAGGGTAAGGAGTATGTCGTCGAGGATGGCGACATCATGCACTTCCTGTTCAACGTATAACCTTTTAAAATCATAAGCTCTATGAATAACCTTTGGAAATATATCATCATAGCCACATCTGTGGTCTTGGCCGCCGTGGTACTCTCGGCTGCATATACGCAGCGCTACCGCACACAGACCGGCACAATCACCGTAACGGGTTTAGGTGAGACGCAGTTCACCTCGGATCTTATCGTCATCAATGGCGACATCACATGCGAGAACTACGATGCTGCCGAGGCATACCGCGAGTTGGAGAGTAACCGCAATAAAGTAGTGTTGTTCCTCACATCGAAGGGCGTACCCGCCGAGACCATATCTTTCGACATGCCCTCGACGAGCGAGCTCTCGACGTCGGTATATGAGAATGGCAACTACATGGGTTCGCGCTTTGCAGGCTACCGCATGACCCTCTCCTTCTCCGTCGAGTCTGAAGAGGTAGATAAGGTGGAGAGTGCGGCTCGCGAGCTTCCCTCGTTGATTGCCGAGGGCATATCTATCAACGTCTATGACCCGATGTACTACTACTCGAAGCTCGAAGATGTGAAGCTTGACCTTCTGTCGGCAGCGGCAGCAGATGCCCGTGAGCGTGCAACGAAGATTGCCCAAAGCTCGGGTGCCGAGCTCGGACGTCTTGCCATGTCACGTGCCGGAGTATTCCAGATTACGGCAGCGACGGGCGACGAGGAGTTCTCGGCCGGAGGCTCCTTCAACCTCTCGTCACGACAGAAGAAGGCTCGCGTAACAGTGCGTGCAGAGTATAAGATTGCACAAAAGTATTAATGACAACAGATAAAAAACGAATAATACCATGAGAGAAGTAAGAGTAAGATTTGCGCCAAGCCCCACAGGTCCACTCCATATCGGAGGCGTGCGTACAGCACTATATAACTACCTATTCGCCCGTCGTCATGGCGGTAAGATGATTCTCCGCATCGAGGATACCGACTCGCAGCGCTTCGTGCCCGGTGCCGAAGAGTATATTATAGAGTCGCTGAAGTGGTGCGGCATAGAGATAGACGAGGGTGTAGGCGTAGGTGGTCCTCATGCACCCTATCGTCAGAGCGAGCGTCGCGAGATATACCTTAAGTATGCCAAGCAGCTTGTTGATGCCGGCTGGGCATACTACGCCTTCGACACCCCCGAGGAGCTCGACAAACTGCGTGCCGAGGCCGAGGCTGCAGGCAAGACCTTTGCCTACAACTACGAGGTACGCGAAAAACTCCCCACCTCACTGTCACTCACGGCCGAGGAGGTCGAGGCGCGCATTGCACGTGGCGACCAGTGGGTAGTACGCTTCAAGATGCCCGAGAATGAGGTAGTGAAGATGGATGACCTTATTCGTGGCCATGTCGAGGTAAACACCTCAACACTTGACGACAAGGTGCTCTACAAGTCGGTAGATGCCCTGCCTACCTACCACCTTGCAAATATTGTCGATGACCACCTTATGGAGGTATCGCACGTCATTCGTGGCGAGGAGTGGTTGCCCTCGTTGCCGTTGCACTATCTGCTCTACCGCGCCTTCGGATGGAGCGACACGCAGCCCGAGTTTGCACACCTGCCCCTGCTGCTGAAGCCTACGGGCAGCGGTAAGCTCTCGAAGCGCGATGGCGACAAGATGGGCTTCCCCGTATTTCCTCTATTCTGGACATCGCCCACGGGCGAGACATCGCGAGGATACCGCGAGGATGGATACCTCGCCGAGGCATTTATCAATATGCTCTCGTTGCTCGGCTGGAACCCCGGCACCGAGCAGGAGATATTCTCTATGTCGGAGCTTATCGAGGCCTTCTCTCTTGACCGCGTATCGAAGGCGGGAGCACGCTTCCAGCCCGACAAGGCGAAGTGGTTCAATGCACAGTATATGCACAACCTCACTGCCGAGCAGCTTGTCCCCTTTATGCAGCCCATATTGAAGGCACACGGCATCGAGGTGTCGGATGCGCTTGCAGGCAAGGCTGCCGAGATTATGAAGGAGCGCATGACGCTTGTTACCGATATGTGGGAGCTCACCTCGTTCTTCTTTGTAGCGCCTACGGAGTATGAGGAGAAGCTCACCAAGAAGCAGTGGAAGGGCGACAACCCGGCAATGCTCAAGGAGCTGCGCACAGTATTGGAGAGCATCGACGACTTCTCGAAGGAGAATACCGAGGCTCGGGTACGTGCATGGATTGAGCAGAAGGGATTAGGTATGGGCCAGGTGATGAACACGCTGCGTCTTGCATTAGTCGGTGCCGGCAAGGGCCCCGGCATGTTTGACGTGACGGAGTTTATCGGTCGCGAGGAGTGCTTGAAGCGTATCGATGCGCTTATTACGAACGTAACACCCGTAGAGTAATGGAGATTTTACAGCACATATGGGGCTCGACGCCCGAGGGCGAGGGTATCATCCTCTACACCATGCGTAACAGCCGTGGCTCGGAGGTGCAGCTGTCGAACATTGGCGCAGCTATCGTGAGCGTGAAGTTTGCCGACCGCGATGGCAACATCGAGGATGTGGCACTCGGTTATAAGGAGCCGACAAGCTACATTGGCGATGGCGCAGCCAGCGGCAAGTCGGTAGGCCGCGTGGCAGGTCGCATAGCACGCGGACAGATGACCATCGAGGGCGTGGAGTATCGACTCGAAGTAAACAACGGCCCCAACCACCTGCATGGCGGCTCGAAGGGCTTTGCCAATCGCTATTGGGAGGGGCGCGTGGAGACCAACCGCGTGGTCTTCTCCTACGTTGCCGAGGATATGGAGCAGGGCTACCCCGGCGAGCTCGTTGTGGAGGCTATCTACGACTTTGACGATGAGGATAACCTCGAGATAACGTACGTAGCCAAGAGCAACAAGACGACGGTGGTGAACCTTACAAACCATCTCTACTGGAACCTCCATGGCGAGGGCTCTGATAAGAGCATCCTCGACCATGAGCTACGCCTGAACAGCTCGAAGGTGTTGGAGATGGACACCGTGCAGATACCTACAGGCGAGTTGCTCAACGTGATGGGCACGGCACTCGACTTCACCTCATGGCGCAGATTTGGCGACGAGATAGATGCGGAGTTCAACAACATACGCACCTTCCGTGGTTATGACCACTGCTTCGCAGTAGATAACTACGAGAAGAACATTCTTAAGGAGATTGGCGAGCTACGTTGCGAGGCTACGGGACGTAGGGTCACGGTGCTCTCATCTGCGCCCGCAGCGGTACTCTACACGGGTAACTGGCTGGCCGGCGGATGCCCCCTAACCAAGTCGGGCAAATACTACCAGGACTATGCCGGTGTGGCTATCGAGTGTCAGGGGTATAGCGACGCCGTACACCACCCCCACTTCCCCTCTATCGAGCTTAAGGCCGGTGAACTATACTGCAATAAGATAGTATTTAGATTGGGACAATATTAATATCATATCACGATGAAACGACTAATATCACTCTCTGCGATTATTCTTCTTGCCATGGCGTGTGTCAAGGATATAGATAATAATCCCAAGAAAAATGATAATGCCTCGACGAAGATTATCAATACGGCAGATAATGCCGCCAAGGGCTCGCTGCTCGTAAAGATGGAGAACTATACCACGGAGTGGGAATACGACATCCTTGACAACACGGCCGTTACGGCAGAGCCTCTATTTCCGGCGGGTGCGGTTAGCGAAGAGACGCTACGCACAAATAGCATATATCGATGGTGGAAGCTATCATTTGACGAAGGTGTAAACTTGGAGAGCATGGCCAAGGCCGCAGCTCAACTCGAGAGCGTAAAGATAGTTGAGTATAATGAGATTATGGAGTGTATAGACGACATCTCTACCTCTTCAAAGGAGGATGCCACCATGCCTATACCCTCTACCACACGCGCCAAGGCCGTTAAGAAGGATTTTCCCTTCAATGATACCTACGCATACGAGCAGTGGCACTACTACAACGATGGTAACCAATATTATGATGGCCCGGATTATCCGGTTGCCGAGCCCAACTATCTGGCCGGCGCCGATATCAATGTTGTTCCTGCCTGGAAATATACAGCGGGAGATCCTCGCGTGATTGTCGCAGTCATTGATAGTGGTGTAAAGTACACCAACCCGGACCTCGCGTCAAATATGTGGGTAAACGAAGATGAAATTCCCGACAACGGCATTGATGATGACAGAAATGGTTATATAGACGACATCCATGGCTACAACTTCTTAAACGATACTAATGCCATAGATTTTTTAGACCACGGAACTCATGTTGCAGGCACAATTGCCGCAGTCAATAACAATGGTTTTGGCGTATGCGGTATAGCCGGAGGCACAGGCAAGGGCGATGGATGCCGTATCATGACATGTCAGATAAACGGCTCATCCTTCGCCGAGCAGGCAGATATAGCCAAGGCCATCAAGTATGCAGCAGACAATGGCGCAGTCATCATCAACAACTCTTGGGTATCAGCCCAAAGTGGAGCCTTCACATCCGACTATAAGTATTACCAATCGTATAGCGTACTTCTCGAAGCTATCTCTTACTTCGAGAATAACGCCAAGCTCGAGGGCGTTCTCGATGGCGGCATAGCTATATTCGCCGCCGGCAACAATGGTTTAGGAAACCCCTGCTATCCCGGTGCCTACTACAAGAACATTTGCGTTACGGCATTTGGTCCTAACTTGGTAGCCGGCCCATACACCAATTATGGTATAGGAGCCAATATTTGTGCCCCCGGAGGCTTTGAAAATGGATGGATGTATAAGATAATATCCACCGACACAAGCGAATACCATGTGGGAGCACAAAATGGAACCTCAATGGCTACGCCTCATGTTTCGGGATGTGCTGCGCTGGGCCTTTCGTATGCCCTGAAATTGGGTAAGAGGTTTACGGCCGAGGAGTTCAGAAATATAATACTTACATCGGTACACGACATAGACCGATATCAGACAGATAGCAAATATAAGGGCAAGCTCGGAGCAGGATATATCGATGCACACCTTCTGCTTATGCAGGTTGAGGGCACACCCTGCATCTATATCAAGGCCAACAGCAACGAGCTGGTATCACTCGACAGCTACTTCGGTGAGGCCTCCGAGAGCCTGACATATACCTCCGTCGAGATGTCGGCAGAGGCCAAGGCGAGCCTCGGCATATCACAGACGCCTGCAATCTCGAATGGCAAGCTCTCGCTGCGCGCAACAAAGCGTGGCACAGGCCGCATAAAGGTGACAGCAATTGTCGGTGGTAAGTCGGTAGGCGGTGGCGACAATATGGGTGGCATGGAGGTTACTCGTGAGTTTGAGATTGTAGCTCGTACGGCCATAGCCGCTAATGGTGGATGGTTGTAGGCAGCTTCTATAAAATCAGCGACACAATGAAGAAATCTATTTTCGTTTTGCTCATGCTCCTGACACTCACATCATGTGTACAGGAGCCCAATACGGAGCATAACCACACAAAGCACAGCACGACCAAGATTATCAATAGCCAAGCAACACCCATAGATGGTCGTCTCTTGGTCTGCATAGCAGAGGGTGCCGAGGTACCCGCGTTTGAAAGCATCTGCGATGTGGCGATTGAGTGTAAGAAGGTGATGCCTCGCGCCACACGAAGCCTCGCCACACGTCTTGACAGATGGTATGTATTGCTCTTCGACACAAGTGCCGACGTGCGAGCCATAGCCGAGATGGTGGCAGAGATGGAGGAGGTCGAGGTTGTGGAGTACGACACCAAGGTGAAGCATATCGTGTCGGATAAGTGTGTCAAGGCCGATGGCGCACCCATGGTATCACGCGCCATAGAGTACCCCTTCAATGACCCCTATCTACCCAATCAGTGGCACTATATGAACTATGGCAATCTGGCAGAGGGAGTATGCGAGGAGGGTGCCGATATCAACCTCTTCAACGCATGGAGATACACTACAGGCGATAGTCGCGTTATCGTGGCGGTGATTGATGGTGGCGTGATGACCGACCACCCCGACCTCGCAGATAGCATGTGGGTCAACGAGGCCGAGAAGAGTGGTGTGACGGGCGTGGATGATGATGGCAACGGATATATAGACGATATCCATGGCTACAACTTCGTCAGCGATCGAGGCACTATCGTTCCCGAGCAGCATGGCACACACGTAGCCGGCACCATTGCTGCCACGAACAA
Organism: Alistipes sp.; assembly: GCA_045588935.1. Classification (GTDB taxonomy): domain Bacteria; phylum Bacteroidota; class Bacteroidia; order Bacteroidales; family Rikenellaceae; genus Alistipes. The sequence goes on from JAZNFC010000017.1 coordinate 26,487, forward strand.
CAATGGCATTGCCGGAGGTGGCATTGCCGGAGGTACGGGTAAGGGCGACGGCGCACGTGTTATGTCACTGCAAATCTTCGAGGGCGAGGGCGGTGCATCGACATATGGCGTAGTCCAGGCGTTCATCTATGCCGCAGATAATGGCGCGGTCATTACCAACAACTCCTGGGGATATGATGCTACGGAGCAAACAGTGATGAACAACGACGCGCTATACGAGCAGTATATGGGTCTGCTGCAAGACGGCATCGACTACTTCACGCAATATGCAGGCCTCGAGGGTGTTATCGATGGCGGCATAGCCATCTTCGCTGCCGGCAATGAGGCCTATCACACCTCGGGCTATCCCGCAGCATACTATGATAATATCTCGGTTGCGGCCATGGCACCCAATTATGCAGGTGCATACTACACAAACTACGGCCCCGGTGTCAACCTCTCTGCCCCGGGAGGCAATATGGTATATAGCCACCTTGAGGGTGTGCTATCGACATCCGTAGATACGGATGGTGCCTCGATACTCGAGTATCTGCATGGCACATCCATGGCAGCACCCCACGTCTCGGGATGTGCCGCATTGGCGATATCCTATGCTTTGAAGCAGGGATACAGCCTCACGGCCGAGGAGCTACGCACCCTGATACTCACCTCGGTGCACGACATAGATATTCACCAAAATGGCATGCGTCACAGCTATAGCGAGGCTACAGGCTGGACAGAGATAGATATCTCGCGCTTCAAGCACAAGCTCGGTGCAGGTTATATCGATTCCCATATGTTACTTATGCAGATGGATAGAACACCTTGTCTATACCTTAAGACGGGCGTGGAGCATACCCTCTCGCTCGACAGCTTCTTTGGCGAGGCTTCATCATCGCTAACATACCATGGCGGCGAGGTTACGAACGAGGTAAAGGAGCGTCTCGGCATCGAGAAGATTGAGCTCAACAAAGGTCAGCTCATAGCAAAGTGCACGAAGCCCGGTGTGGGCCGCATAAAGATTGCAGCCATAATAGGTGGCAGCGAAGAGGGTGGTGGCGAAAACATTGGTGGCATGGTCATCGAGCGCGAGTTTGAGCTTGTTGTGCGTGGCTCAAAGGCTGACAACGGAGGTTGGTTGTAACCATAATATATAACTAGAGGCTATGAAAAGATATAGATATGTAGCAATAGGCATGCTGGCAGCCATGATACTCACCTCGTGTGAGAGCCTGTTTTCCGGTCTGTTACCGGATAACGAAGCCACGTTCCAATTCGGATATACGGATGTAACAACAACACAAACCTCGGCACAGATTGAAGTCGATATGCCATATATCACGGTGGATGATGAGATAGTAGAGGCAGAATATATCTATCTGCAATATGCGCAATGCTCAAGTAGCGGAGAGATGTACGACGACATCTTCGAGGTTCATGATTATGACACCACGGAGGAGGAGACCATAATCTTCTATCTTGACGACCTCGAGCCCGATGCCGACTATGTCGCCTACATCATAATGAATGGTGGCGAGTATGGCGAGGAGGAGAGCGAGCCCATCTACTTTACTACGGGTGAGAATGGTGGCGACGACGCAGAGGATATAGAGGTGATTTGCGAGGTGGATATCGTTGCACAGGGCGTATCTGCCACCATAGAGTTCTACGAGCTATATTACTTTGTGGATGGCGAGAGTGTAGATATAGAGAGTGTAACCATAGAGTATGCCCCTGATGAGAACTACGCCACATGGAGCACCATGATGGTTGATGGCCACGAGATTAATGATTATTCACTATCGGTTGTCATTCCCGAAGAGATGTCGCAGCTCCTCAACGAAAAGAGCAACTACGTGGCAATCATCACCATAACTCCCGAGGGTGGCTATGAGCCCTATAGCGAGGAGTTTACCTTCACGACGCGCTATGCTGAGGTTACAGCAGAGATTGCAACTCCCGAGCTTCTGCACATAGGCGAGGATATATCCATCGAGGTGGCAACGCCTACGGTATATCTCGACGGGCGCAATACGACGGATTACACCCTACGTGCTCTATATCGCATGAAGGGTAAGGCACAGTGGAATGAGTGCAAGCTCAAGAAGCAGAGCCACGGCTATGTCGGCGTTATAGCCTCAACCCAGCTGATAGCGGCCACTACATACGAAGTCAAGGTGGAGGTTACGGCAAGCATACAGGAGAGCTCTGTTGACTCACCTATCGCGACAATAACGACCTATGAGGAGGCCGTGGAGGGCGACACATCAACCATCGCCGGCACATGGAAGCTCACATCATGGCGTGGCGCCGAGCCCCCCGTGGCTGTATATCTCGTTATCGACAACCGCGGCTCGGTGACGCTCTATCAGCGCATCGAGGGACATACATGGGAGTGCTACTCAAGCAATGCGACGCTTCTCGATGGCATAATCAGCGGCACGTATAGCGATGGCACCGCATGGGGTGCAGACTACTACGTGACGACCTCGCAGGGCAGCATGACATGGGTGGATACCGAGGATGATGCCGACATCTCGGTATATGAGCGAGCAACGCTGCCCGCAGATATCACCTCGACACGTTCTACAACGACCAATACCCCACGTTTCTTGTAGGATAGATAGATGTATCAACAATGAGGCCGAATGCCTCCAAACAAAAGTGGGCGACTATTTTGATCTGACCCCAAAAAGTTAGACAGATTATTAAATAGAATTTACTGGTAAAGAGTTCGGTATTGCACCGGACTCTTTCCGTTTAATTTTACTTTAATACGGACGTTATTGTAGTAGTTAATATACTTTCGCAACTCACGCTTGAAAACTTCCATATCCGAAAACTGCTGCAAATATAGCAATTCAGATTTCATAATTCCAAAAAAGTTTTCCATAACAGCATTATCCAAGCAGTTCCCTTTGCGTGACATACTCTGTGTAATGCCATACTTTTTCAGCGTTTGTTGGTACTGCATATGCTGATAGTGCCACCCCTGATCTGAGTGCAACATCACTCCGCTTGTATCCTTAATCTTACGCTTTGCCAAGTGCATCATATCCATCACCATTTTCAAATCGGGTCTATCGGATATGGTGTAGGCTATAATCTCGCCATTAAACATATCTATAATTGGCGATAGGTATGCCTTGCGGTCTGCCACCTTAAACTCCGTAACATCTGTTGCCC
>JAZNFC010000018.1:0-3002 GCA_045588935.1 Alistipes sp.
ATGGAAAACTTTTTTGGAATTATGAAATCTGAATTGCTATATTTGCATCAGTTTTCTGATATGGAAGTTTTCAAGCGTGAGTTGCGAAAGTATATTAACTACTACAATAACGACCGTATTAAACTAAAATTAAACGGAAAGAGTCCGGTGCAATACCGAACTCTTTACCAGTAAATTCTATTTAATAATCAGTCCAACTTTTTGGGGTCAGTACAAAATAGTCACCCACTGTTTATTTATTCAGCCTCTTTACATTACGCAACCTCTACATCTCGGCAAAGTACTTATAGAAGTAGGGCAGCGTCTCCAGACCCTTATCGAACTGGTCAAGACCATAGCTCTCGTTAGGCGAGTGTATAGCGTCCTTCGAGAGGCCGAAGCCCAATAATATAGACTTGATGCCCAAGATATTCTCGAAGCCCGAGATAATAGGTATCGAGCCACCCGAGTAGAAGGGTAGAGGCTTGATGCCGAAGGTTGTTTCCACGGCCCTCTCTGCTGCCTTATATGCGGGCATATCTGTAGGTGATACATAGGGGGCACCGCCATGCAGGAACTTAACATCTACCTTCACGCTCTTGGGGGCGATACGGCGGAAGTGACGCTCAAAGAGCTTGGCAATCTTCTTAAAGTCCTGATTAGGAACAAGACGCATCGAAATCTTGGCATAGGCCTTCGAGGGTATAACCGTCTTTGTGCCCTCGCCTGTATATCCGCTCCAGATGCCGTTTACGTCGAGCGAAGGACGGATACCCGTGCGCTCCATTGTGGTGTAGTCCACCTCGCCGGCAACATCACCCAGGTCGAGAGCCCTCTTATACTCTTCGAGTGAGAAAGGAGCCTTATTCAGAGCCTTGCGCTCGGCATCCGAAAGTATGCGTACATCGTCATAGAAGCCGGCAATCTTCACGCGACCGAACTCATCGGTAAGGTCGGCAATAAGCTTGGCAAGGACATTGGCAGGGTTAGCCACAGCACCACCAAAAAGACCCGAGTGCAGATCCTTATCGGGACCTGTAACCTCCACCTGCATATATGTAAGGCCACGCAAGCCAGCAGTGATAGTAGGGCAGTCAAGGCCAATCATCGAGGTATCTGACACGAGGATGATATCGGCCTTGAGCATCTTCTTATTGTCGGCACAGAACTTATAGAGGCTGGGAGAGCCAATCTCCTCCTCACCCTCAAGCATAAACTTTACGTTGCAGGGAAGCGTGTCGGTAGCCACCATAGCCTCGAAGGCCTTGGCATGCATAAAGAGCTGTCCCTTATCATCATCGGCACCACGACACCAGATGCGGCCATCCTTAATCTCGGGCTCGAAAGGGTTGGTCTTCCATTCGTCGATAGGATCCTCGGGCATAACATCGTAGTGGCCATATACCAATACGGTCTTTGCCTTGGGGTCGATAATCTTCTCGGCATAAACCACGGGGTTGCCCTCCGTAGGTAGTACGTCGGCACGGTCGGCACCCGCCTTCACGAGTGATGCGGCGAGCCACTCGGCGCAGCGCACCATATCTTGCTTGTGGAGTGTGGGCTGTGCACTGATTGAAGGTATGCGCAGAAGTTCGAAAAGCTCCTCAAGAAAACGCTCGCGGTTTTGCTTGATATAGTCGTTTGCAAGTTTCATATAATTATGGTTTTAGTTGGTTTTTAAGCTTTGTAAATTTGTTCTATTTCGGAAATAAAGCGTTTGGCTAATGCCTCCGCCTCCGCCATGCTCTTCGCCTCGGTATAGATGCGGATGATGGGCTCGGTGTTAGACTTGCGGAGGTGTACCCAATTCTCCTCGAAGTCTATTTTTATGCCATCGATATCGTTGACTCTTTCGCTTGAGTATCTGTTCTTTATCGTTGCCAAGATATTATCCACATCAATCTCGGGCGTAAGCTCAATCTTATTCTTTGAAGCGTAGTATGCCGGATAGCTCTTGTGCAGCTCCGACATAGTCATATTAAGGCCTGCAAAATAGGTCAAAAAGAGAGCAACGCCTACCAACGCATCACGGCCATAATGCAGTTCGGGATAGATGACTCCGCCATTACCCTCGCCACCAATTACGGCACCCGTATCCTTCATCTTCTTCACGACATTTACCTCGCCCACGGCAGCCGCAGCATATGAGCAACCCTCATAGCGCGCCGTGACATCGCTCAAGGCACGTGATGATGAGAGGTTCGACACGGTATTGCCCTTCGTGTGACGCAATACATAGTCGGCAACAGCCACCAGCGTGTACTCCTCAACAAACATCTCGCCATTCTCCATTACAAAGGCCAGGCGGTCAACATCGGGATCGACGACGATACCGAGGTCGGCACCCTCCTTGCGTATAACCTCCGATATCTCGGTGAGGTTCTCGGGCAGAGGCTCGGGATTGTGAGCAAACTCGCCTGTAGGCTCGCAGTTGAGCTCCACAACCTCACAGCCAAGCTCCTTGAGGAGCGCAGGAATAACAACGCCACCGATAGAGTTCACGGCATCTACGACAACCTTAAACTTACGCTTGCGCACAGCTTCGACATCGACCAGCGGAAGAGCCAAGACCTGCTCGATATGCCGCTTGTTGAAATCCTCGCGGAGGATGACCCTGCCTATATGGTCTATTGCAGAGTAGTTGTACTCCATGTCGTCGGCCATGGCCAACACCTGCTTGCCCTCGGCATCATCCAAAAACTCACCTCGCTCATTTAGCAGCTTCAGGGCGTTCCATTGGCGCGGATTATGCGAGGCGGTGATGATGATACCACCCTCGGCCTTGTGTGTTATCACGGCCATCTCGGTGCCAGGTGTAGTACACATGCCTACGTTGATGACATCGACACCCGAGCCGAGGAGCGTACCCTCGACCAAAGAATCTACCATTGAGCCGGAGATGCGGGCGTCGCGACCTACAACAATGGTGATACGCTTACCCTCATGCTTCGCCTTGATAAGACGAGCATAGGCCGTAGTGAACTTAACCACATCTATGGGTGTGAGATTGTCCGCGGGGCGAC
>JAZNFC010000019.1:0-44399 GCA_045588935.1 Alistipes sp.
CGAAGAACGGTATCGTGATGGTGGACTACATGAACCTCTTGGTTGAACGCGGCATGCGTGTTGGCGATGCAGTTATCGCCGGTGGTAAGAGCCGTCTCCGCCCTGTGCTTATGACCTCGCTCACCACAGTCCTCGGTATGGTACCTATGGCTATGGGTATCGGTGAGGGCTCGGAGATATGGCAGCCTATGGGTGTTGCCGTGGTAGGTGGTCTTGTGGTCTCTACCTTCCTTACCCTCTTTATCGTTCCCTCGCTCTACGCCATGTTGGAGGGTCGCAAGGAGCGTAATGCCGAGCGTAAGGCACGCCGTCTGGCCGAGGAGGAGGAGTTTATCCGCATGAAGAATCGCCAGAAGCTCGAGATGCAGAACCAGACTATTGAGTAATAAATCAGGGGGTGACGCACGTCGCCCCCATAATATAAGAGAGAGATGAAAGCATTTTTCGTATCATATAACCAGGCGCTCACCGACCGTATCAATAAGATGTTGGATGATAACGGTGTTCGCGGCTTCACGCGCTGGGCGTTAACCGAGGGACGTGGCACCCACGATGGTGAGCCTCACTACGGCACCCATGCATGGCCCTCGATGAACTCATCTGTATTGGCCATTGTCGAGGATGAGAAGATTCCAGTGCTGCTTGAGGCGTTGCGCGATATTGACTCTACGACAAGCCAGCAGGGCTCACGTGCCTTTGTTTGGGATATCACTCAGATGATGTAATTGCTACACATAGTGCTATGCGCACAATAGAGTGTGAGGGTGTCCAAGATTTGTTGGACACCCTCACACTCATTTTTCTGCCTCATGCATGGTATTATTGGCTAAAAATGTAATCTTTGGGTCTTGGCATATTTGGAGTTCTGCCGAGGGCTGGAACGACCATGTTTATGCCAACAATGCAGGTATAATGATGGATCGCAACCTCGGTGCAACATCGGCAGAATGTGGTAATGTAGGAACTATTGGTCTGTTTTACCAACGAGGAAGATATAGCCCGTTTATGGCTACAGCTAATGTCATAGGCAAGCCTTATCACTTTATATATAAGTATAGAGAACCTCTATAAATATACACACCCGCATCAGATGATGCCCAAGTGCTCAACCAAGATCTTTATACCTATGGCGATAAGCACCACGCCACCAACAATGCCCGCCTTGGAGCCTATCTTCGTGCCAAAACCTCGACCAAGATATACCCCCGCAAACGACATAATAAACGTGACAATACCTATAGCTAAAGCAGCAATCCAGATATTGACATCGAGGAATGCCATAGAGACACCCACGGTCAGAGCATCAATGCTCGTAGCTACGGCCATAAGCAGCATAGTGCGCACGCCAAAGTCGTTATTATGCCTCTCCTCATCGCCCGACATCGCCTCACGAATCATATTCACACCTATAAGCACCAGCAGGGTAAAGGCTATCCAGTGGTCGATATTGCCAACAAACGATGCGAAGCTACGGCCGACAAAGTAGCCAATAATAGGCATAAGCCCCTGAAAGCCTCCAAACCACACACCGGCAAGAAGAGCATGACGCGGACGCACACTATCAACGGCAAGTCCCTTGCCAACAGAGACCGCAAAGGCATCCATAGCAAGGCCAAGAGCGATGATGAAAAGCTCGTAGATGGTCATATATCACGTGTTTGATTACTGCATATCGCGCAACATGGCTATCTCCTTACTCCACAACGACTCATCGGGGGTTTCCAGGATAAGAGGGATGTTGTCAAAGCGGCTATCCGAAGCAATATAGCGGAAGCACTCCAAGCCTATCTCCCCCGCACCAAGAGGTGAGTGACGATCCACACGGCTACCCAACGGACGCATAGCATCATTGAGGTGCATACCACGCAGATACTTAAAGCCAACAATGCGGTCGAACTCGGCAAAGCTCCTCTCGCATGCCTCGCGCGTGCGTAAGTCGTAGCCCGCAGCAAAGGAGTGACAAGTATCGATACATACACCCACGCGGCTCTTATCCTCCACACGGTCAATAATATAGGCCAAGTGCTCGAACTTATACCCAAGGTTGGAGCCCTGACCTGCTGTATTCTCAATAACGGCCGTAACACCTTGTGTGCGCTCCAATGCCATATTTATAGACTCGGCAATAAGCTCCAACGAGGCCTCCTCGCTGATAGCCTTTAGGTGGCTGCCGGGGTGGAAGTTCAGACGGTCAAGACCAAGAAGTTCACAGCGGCGCATCTCCTCGAAAAAGGAGTCGCGCGACTTGGCAAGAGCCTCGGCATCGGGATGCCCAAGGTTGATGAGGTAGCTATCGTGGGGCAGCACCTGTGAGGCTGTGAAGCCCGCGTCGGACATAGCCCGCTTAAAGGTATCTATCTGCGTAGCAGTAAGCGCAGGAGCAAGCCACTGTCGCTGATTCTTCGTAAAGAGCGCAAAGGCTGTAGCTCCGATATCTACAGCATTCTTCACGGCGTTCTCCACACCGCCCGATGCGCTTACATGTGCTCCAAAATATTTCATATAGCGTTTATTTTCATTTATTACTTAACTTCATCGACAAAGATAGCGAAAATTTCTATAAAATTTCCTATATTTGCATCATAAATATCTATACAGAAATAGACAAATACTTATAATAAACCAATAAACTTATGAAGAAAATTTACACACTTTTCACTCTTCTCTTCGTAGCTTCAATGGGCGTTGCCCATGCACAAGTATCGGTAGATAACGTAGATGCCGAGGCCTCAAACGTGGAGTTTACTAATGACGTAAAGTCAAGCGAGGTGGATGCCGAATATGTGTCGGAGGCAGCCGAGCGCGCCGAGCGTCTTGCTCTGCGCAAGGAGCGTAACACCATAGATTTCACCGGCAACCTCCACGGCTCACTAACTGCATTTAATAAGCACTGGCAGGCCGCAGGCGACAACGCCATCACAATTCTTGCCAACATCAACTTCTTGCATATATTCAAGAAGAATAAGTTCACCCTGACAAATACCGCCACGGCGAAGTTTGGCTACAACAACATGAAGATGGAACTCAACGGCGAGCAACAGGGTGTATGGTTCAAGAATGTAGATGAAATTGCCATCTCGACAGCTCCCCAGTGGGATATGGTTAAGAACTGGACATATGGTGCCAATATCAAGTTCCGTACACAGTTTGCCCCGGGATATGGCGCGCGTGGCGACAAGCAGCAGGGCATAGGCCGCGTATCTAACTTTATGTCACCCGGATACCTTGACGCATCGCTCGGTTTCACATATCTCGTGCCCTCGGAGAAGTTCCCCTTGAAGGTTAACATCGCACCTATAGCCATGAGTGCTACATATCGCGACGACCTCACCACGTTGAACGATTACGGTGTACCCGCAGGACATCGCTCAAAGTATGAGGGCGGTCTTTCATTGCAGCTCGACTTCGACAAAACATGGGGCAAGGATGGATGGTTGCGCTATCGCACCACAGCATACTCATTCTACGGCTGGATTACCGACCTCTCGGCCATGGCAAAGGCTGTAGATAAGGATGCTTACGACCATGTAGCACCCACGGTACGTTGGGAGAATACCATCGACATCAAGGCTACGAAGTACCTCTCTACGCAGATTTACTTCCAGCTCTACTATAACAAGGCTGAAATCAACAAGCTACAGGTGTCGTCGATGCTCTCGGTAGGTCTTACCTATACCTTTAAAAATAAGTAGGCTGACGGGCACTAAAGATACAGCTCGGGGCGTTTAGTTCCCGAGCTGTGATGTTTATAGGGCGGCTATGGATATTTACCGAATGAAGCAGAGTAAAAAATATAGATTATGGAGCGCCATTGTCGTTGTTCTTGTTATTGCAGCAACGATGAGCGTAGGCATATTTATCGGTCGCATGGGCGAGCGTCTGCGCACCCATCGTCAGGTGGAGGGACTTATGCTCGATGTCGAGCGTAGCCGCATGGATCTCGAGACCATGGCTACGTTGATGCATGGCGCCGAGGCGCGAGGCAGCTGGAACGATAAGATGCTGCAGACCATCGCCACCATACGCAACTACTATGTCGATCCCATAGACCTCGACTCCATCTATGAACACGCCATTCCGGTGTTGCTCTCGGAGCTCGACCCCCATTCGGAGTATATCCCGGCGAAGCTCTTCGAGAGTGTTAATGAGTCGTTAGAGGGGGAGTTTGACGGCATAGGCATCGTCTTTAATGCCATGACCGACACTATCACCGTGCTCAATGTCATACCCCAAGGACCTTCGGCCAAGGCGGGCGTGCGCGCCGGCGACCGCATAATACTTATCGATGGACGCGAGGTGGCAGGGCAGGGCATACCACAGGACTCAATGGTTAGACTTATGCGTGGCCCCCGAGGCTCACGTGTTAAGCTCTCGGTGGCACGCGCCAACCTCTCGGAACTTGTCGAGATGGAGGTCACTCGCGATGCTATCGAGCTACATAGCATCGAGGCGGCATTTATGCTCGATAAGGAGCATGGCATCGCTTGTATTCGCCTCTCGCAGTTTGCCCGCACCTCACATAATGAGATACGTCGCGCCCTGACACGTCTGCATGACGAGGGCATGACGGCACTTATCCTCGACCTGCGCGGCAATGGCGGAGGCTTCCTTGATCAAGCTATAGCTATTGCCAATGAGTTTTTGGCGAAGGATAAGCTTATCGTATATACCGAGGATAGATATGGTAACCGCCATAGTGAGTATAGTACGGGGCAGGGCGAGTATAGTGATTTGGAGCTTGCTGTGTTGGTCGATGAGATAAGTGCCTCGTCGAGCGAGATATTGGCCGGCGCAATGCAGGATAACGACCGCGGCCTGGTCATAGGGCGTCGCACCTTTGGTAAGGGTCTGGTGCAGACGCAGATACCCTTTGCTGATGGCTCGGCCGTACGCCTCACCGTAGCACGATACTACACACCCACGGGACGATCTATACAGAAGCCCTATGTCAAAGGTGACGAAGCAGCATACCATTTAGATTTGATTAATCGCATAAACAACAACGAGCTCTTCTCGGCTGACTCGATACACTTCGATGAGTCGATGCGCTATACCACGCCTGCAGGACGTACGGTATATGGAGGTGGCGGTATCATGCCCGATATCTTTATTCCGCTCGACACCACGGGCATCACGAAGTATTATAACCGCGTATGGGATGGCAATATTCTCTATCGCTACACCATGGAGTTTGCCGACCGTCACCGCGCGAAGATGGAGCGCATCAAGAGCCTTGAGGAGTTAGATGCGCTGCTTGCAAACGTCGATATAGTCGAGGACTTCGTCGCCTATGCCGAGCGTCATGGCGTAGAGCGTAATGATACCGAGCTGCGAGTGTCGCGTAAGATTATCGAGGCACAGCTACGCGCCTACATCGGTCGTAATGCCATGGACGACAGCTCGGGCTTCTACTATAATATATTTCCCATAGATGATGCAATGCAGCGTGCCGCGAAGGAACTGCGTGAGCGCATAGATGGCACGACTAAAAATTAGGAAGAGATGATAAATCGTATTTTGGGCTGGCTCTTTACTATCGTTGTGCTGGCCGTCATAGTCTTTGCTGCGCTAAACCGAGGCAACTACACCTCGATGCTTGAGCGCGATGCCGTTGCGGAGTTAGTAGAGGTTATGCCCACGACCGCAGATGTAGAGGAGAAGGTTGTCGAGATGACAGACAGCGTGACTGTCGCCCTCCCCGAAGGCTTGTAATCTAATATAATCCACTAATATAAAGGTCTTATAGGATAGTCGCACGTTTAGCGACAGATGCAGGAGTGCACTTGTTAGCACTATGTATAGCGCGTATTCTTTAGCGTTAGAAGACGACAGACACAACGCTTGACAAAAATCCCGACAACGGATAGTACCTTTTCGTACACTCCATTGTCGGGATTTTTGTCGAGCGGAAGTAGATATCCCTTATAACGCTAAAGAACGATGTTGATAATCTTTCCCTTAACGACGATTATCTTCTTTGGCGCCTTGCCCTCAAGCCACTTCGCAGCACCCTCGGTAGTGACGATATGGGCCACGATATCATCCTGTGACATGTCGAGAGGATACTCCTGCTTGAAGCGGAGCTTACCGTTAACCATCACAGGGTACTCGAAAGAGCTCTCCACAAGGTAGGTGGCATTGAACTTGGGGAAAGGAGCATCACATACGGTAGTGGTATGTCCCAAAGCATGCCAAAGCTCCTCGGCGATATGAGGTGCAAAGGGTGCTATAAGAGCTGTGAGAGGATCGAGTATCTCACGCTTTGAGCAGTCGCCAAGCTCATTAAGACATATCATGAAGGCGGCAACAGAGGTGTTGAATGAGAAGTTCTCGATATCCTCGGATACCTTCTTAATGGTCTTATGAAGGGTCTTAAGCTCTGCGGGCGTGGCCTTCTCATCATTTACGAGGAGCACGCCATCACGCGAGTAGAACTTCGACCAAAAGCGACGCAAGAACTTGTGCACACCATCAATACCATTTGTATCCCAAGGCTTTGATTGCTCAAGAGGACCGAGGAACATCTCGTACATACGGAGCGTATCAGCACCATAGGCATCGACAATATAGTCGGGATTCACAACATTGAACATAGACTTTGACATCTTCTCGATAGCCCAGCCGCAAATATACTTACCATCCTCGAGGATGAACTCCGCATCCTTGAACTCGGGACGCCAAGCGCGGAAGGCATCGAGGTCGAGAATATCGTTCTTCACGATATTGACATCGACGTGTATCTCCTGAGTTTCGTACTCCTTTTTCAGACCGAGAGATACAAACTTATTAGTGCCCACAACACGATATACGAAGTTTGAGCGGCCCTGAATCATACCCTGATTTACAAGCTTCTTGAAGGGCTCCGACTCACACACATAGCCCAGGTCGTAGAGGAACATATTCCAGAAGCGCGAGTACATAAGGTGTCCCGTAGCATGCTCGATACCTCCGACATAGAGATCTACATTACGCCAATACTCATTCGCCAGCTTACCCACTAAGCCCTCACGATTGTGGGGGTCCATATAGCGGAGGAAGTAGGCCGAAGAGCCTGCAAAGCCAGGCATCGTCGAAAGCTCATAGGGATAACCCTCGGCCGTGTGCCACTCCTTAACACGTGCCAAAGGAGGCTCACCCTCGGCCGTGGGACCGAAGTTCTCGATGGCAGGAAGAGTGAGAGGCAGCTGCTCGTCGGTAAGACGGTAGGCTACATCATTCTTATAGTAGATGGGAAAGGGCTCACCCCAATATCTCTGGCGCGAGAAGATGGCATCACGCAGACGGTAGTTCACAAGACGCTTACCTATACCTCGACGCTCCACCTCCTGGAACATGAAGTCTATAGCCTCCTTAACATCCATGCCGTTGATTATGTCAGAGTTGATAAGCTTACCCTCCTTGGCATCATACGACTCCTTCTCGATATCGCCACCCTCAACAACGGGGATGATGTCGAGACCGAAGTGACGCGCAAAGGCGTAGTCGCGCGAGTCATGCGCAGGCACAGCCATGATAGCTCCCGTACCGTAGCCCGAAAGCACATAGTCCGAGATATAGATGGGGATAGCCTGACCCGAGAAGGGGTTGATGGCGTAAGAGCCTGTCTTCACACCACTCACACGCTTCGTATCGGCGATACGCTCACGCTCCGAGCGACGCTTCGTCTCGGCAATATAAGCCTCCACAGCCTCGCGGTTATCCTCGGTGGTGAGCTCTGCGACCCACTCGTGCTCGGGAGCTATAACCATGAAGCTCACACCATAGATGGTGTCGGGACGGGTGGTAAAAATCTCGAGCTTGCGGTCTGTGCCGGCAACATCGAAGAAGACCTGCGCACCGACCGAGCGACCTATCCAGTTACGCTGTATCTCCTTGAGCGACTCGCTCCACTCAAGCTCATCCAGGCCATCAAGCATACGCTGTGCATAAGCTGTTACGCGCAGCAGCCACTGCTTCATGCGCTTCTGCTCCACGGGGTGTCCGCCACGCACCGAGAGGCCATCCTTAACCTCATCGTTGGCAAGCACCGTACCCAACGCAGGACACCAGTTAACCATCGTATCGGCACGGAAAGCAAGACGATAGTTCTGGAGCACCTGCTCACGCTCCGCCTCACTCATGGCACACCACTCGGCAGCTGAGAAGTCGAGATGTGTACTCTCGGCAGCATCAAGACCCGTAGTACCATGCTCCTCAAAGTAGCGTACAAGCTCCGATATAGGCTCGGCCTTGCGCGAACGATGGTTATACCAATGGTCGAACATCTTGAGGAAAGCCCACTGTGTCCAGTGGTAGTAGTCGGGATCGCAGGTGCGCACCTCACGTGACCAATCAAACGAGAAACCTATCTTATCGAGCTGCGAACGATAGCGTGCGATATTCTCCTCGGTAGTCACAGCCGGATGCTGCCCCGTCTGTATAGCATACTGCTCGGCGGGAAGGCCAAAGGCATCGTAGCCCATGGGGTGTAAGACGTTGAAGCCCGACTGACGCTTATAGCGCGAGTAGATATCCGAGGCTATATATCCGAGGGGGTGTCCCACATGAAGTCCCGCACCTGAAGGGTAGGGAAACATGTCCAAAACGTAGAACTTTGGGCGTGAGGGATCTACATCCACACGGTAGGTACCCTCCTCCTGCCACTTCTGCTGCCACTTTTTCTCTATGGCCTTAAAGTTATACTCCATAATTCCTTGTATATTATATTGTTTCTAATCTTAATCTTCATCATTCCAATCCTCCTCAAAGTAGAAGCCATCCATCAGTGCATCTATATCACGACGCTCCTTCTTTGTAGGTCGGCCCGCACCACGGTCACGGAAGACAAAGATAGTCTCACGTGGCACATTCAGCTTGTCGAGCTCCTCCTGTGGAGTACAATTCAGGCAGTACATGGGTACATTCTTTGCCGGCTGACGACTCGACACCAGGTCGAGCACCTTGTAGCTATAGGTCACACGCTCTCTGCGCACCGAAATCACATCACCCACCTTCACCTCGCGCGAGGGCTTGGCATAGGCTTCATTCACCAGCACACGGTTTTGGCGTATAGCCTCGGCAGCGTCACTGCGCGTCTTAAACACACGCACCGCCCATAGGTATTTATCTAATCGTATATCACTCATACACAGCTACTTTTTCGCATTATTATCATTCGTGCGGCTCACACTCAATATCATGCCGAAGGCTATGGTCATAAAGAGCAGCGAGGAGCCTCCGCGTGAGATGAGAGGCAGGGTCTGTCCCGTCTCGGGGATAAGATTTACCTGCACGAGTATATGCAACAGTGCCTGACACGTAATGAGAAGTCCAAGACCTGCTGTCATAAGAGTAGGGAATGGTGTCGTGCAACGCCTGCATATCTCTATCGAGCGGAAGGTTATCCAGAGGTAAAGAAGCATAAGCACCAGCGCCATAAACAGTCCATACTCCGAAGTGAAGAAGGCATAGGCATAGTCACTCTCGGGGTGGATAACCACGGCACGCGAGGAGCTATGTCCTGCACCCTCGCCTATAATGCCTCCATTACGTATCGCTATCATCGCGCGCTCGGTATCCGAGAGCTCATAAACGGCACTCTTCTTACCATCTGTCGTCCACTCCTCAATCCATGTCGTAAGACGACCTCCTGCCGTATCACCTCGACCAATACCTATAGCCGAGAGCGCCGTAAGGCCAACAATACCCGCCGTTACCATCGTAAGCACAAACTTCACAATCTCTCGCTTCGACACACGACCGATATAGAGCATGATGACCGAGGCAATAAATATAAGTACGGCCGAGGAGGTATGAGCCGGAAGAATGACGATACATGATATCACCACGGGACCCAACAAAGGCCATGTATTCTCACGTATTATCTTTCGCTGCTTCGGGTCGCTCAACCTGAACGATGTGGGCAGCAGGCTTATCTTATTAATGCTCTCCTGACGAGACTCCATACGTCGTGCGAGCATCAGTATAGTCATTATTTTCAACCCCTCCGAGGGCTGAAACTGGAACGAGCCGATAGGCAACCATCGCGCTGCACCATTTGTCGTAGATCCAACCATATAGGTGGCAACAACCAAACCTACGAAGAGGTAGTATAAGTGTGGCGTGAAGCGACGATAGAGCGTATAGTTTATCTTATGCACCACAAAGATGACGGGCAACGACAGCGAGATAAGCATCAGCTGCTGACGCAACGAGTCGGTCGTCGTCATATCCGACGATATGTCGAAGGTCATCTTCGCCGTAGAGGAATAGACCACAAGAAGAGAGATGACAAGCAGTATGGCATAGATAATCCATAACGTACGGTCACCCTCCAATATACGGCGTTTCGTGCTTATAAGCTCTTGTGCGGCCTCTATGTCTGCTCGTTCCTGCTTTGACATACCTCAACAACTATTTGACAACATTCTCCTTCACCCACACCTTAAACATACGACCTCGCTCCTCATAATTTTTGAAGAGGTCGAAGCTTGCACATGCCGGCGAGAGTAGTACGGTGTCACCCGCCGAGGCACACTCCTTCGCTGCCTGCATGGCCTCTTCGAAGGTCGAGCAATCGCGTATAATGGGAACGATGCCCGAAAACTCGCGCTTGAGCTTCGCATTATCCAGTCCCATGCATACCAACGCCTTCACCTTGCGACGTGCAAACTCCTTCAGCGGAGTGTAATCGTTACCCTTATCCGTACCTCCGGCAATCCATACCGTAGGTCGCTGCATGCTCTCCAAGGCGTACCACACCGAATCGACATTCGTAGCCTTCGAGTCGTTCACCCACTCGATATCGCCATGCTTACCGGCGGGCTCCAAACGATGCTCCACAGGCGAGAAATCGTAGATAGAACGTTTAATACTCTTTGGATCGACGCCCGCAGCAAGCGTAGCCAAGGCCGCAGCCATGGCGTTATAGACGTTGTGCATACCCGCAATTTGCATCTTACGTGTATCTACCGTCACCGACTTCTTACCTACGGTAGCCGTGAAGGTGTGTCCCTCGAGGATAGCATCACCATCGCCACTCGCAATAGCCGTATTGATGGCAAAGGGAAGCTGTCGTGCACGCATATTGGAGTCCATCTCCGCGAGCATATGCTGCGTAGTGTCGTCATCGGCCGAGTAGATAAAGCAATCAGCCGAGGTCTGATTTTGTGTGATACGCATCTTCGAGCGAGCGTAGTTCTCCAGCTTATAATCGTAGCGGTCGAGGTGGTCGGGAGTGATATTCATCAACACACCGATATCGGCCTTGAACCTAAAACATCCATCGAGCTGGAAGGAGCTCAACTCGAGAACATGCCAAAAATATTTATCAGTAGCTATCGAGTAGGCGAAGCTCTCACCGATATTACCGCCAAGCGACACCTTGCGTCCTGCATCCGACATAATCTTATAGATGAGCGACGTAGTTGTTGTCTTACCATTTGAGCCCGTGATGCAGATGGTCTTGGCAACACCCTTGTAGCGCGCAGCAAACTCTATCTCCGAGATTACGGGGATACCCCTCTCACGTATCTTCTTCACAATAGGTGCCGTATCAGGGATACCCGGGGACTTAATCACCTCATGAGCATCGAGGATGCGCTCCTCGGTATGCTGACCCTCCTCATACTCCACGTTCCACTCATCAAGTCTATCACGAAACTTAGGGGCTATCTTACCCATATCCGAGAGAAAGACATCAAAGCCCTTCTTCTTTGCAAGGATGGCCGAACCATAGCCCGAAATGCCGCCACCCAGAACTGCTATTTTGCGTTTCATATACCTTATTTCGTTTACTGAATCTTAAGTGTTACAAGCGTGAGCGCCGAGAGAAGAAGCGAGATGATGAAGAAGCGCATCATAATCTTCGTCTCGAACACTCCCTTCTTTTGATAGTGGTGATGCAGAGGCGACATAAGAAGGACACGACGACCATCGCCATACTTCTTCTTCGTATATTTGAAATAACCGACCTGCACCATAACCGACAAGGCCTCAACCAAGAAGATACCGCACAACAGAGGTAACAACAACTCCTTGCGTATGCAGAGAGCAAAAACCGCAATGATGCCACCAATAGTCAGCGAGCCGGTATCTCCCATAAAGATTTGCGCCGGGAAGGAGTTATACCACAAGAAACCGACAAGGGCTCCGGCAAAGGCGGCAGCAAAGATTATAAGCTCACCGCTATCGGGAATATACATGATATTCAGATAGTCCGAATAGACAATATGCCCCGAGAGGTAGGCCAAGATACCGAGTACCAAGACTATCGGTACAGATACTCCTGTAAGCAATCCATCAAGACCATCCGTAAGATTTGCTCCATTCGACACAGCCGTGATAACAAAGATGGCAACAACGATATAGAGCAGCCATGCCAACATCTCGTTACCTCCGGTCAACACCTTATAGTCGAGCTCCGTATCCTTGAGGAAGGGTATCGAGGTCTTGGATGTCTTCTCGGGTGAGGTGCTGATGATGCGACGCTCCGTGTAGCTACCCACCTCTTCACCCGTAGTGTTATCAGTGACGGTGTAGGTATATGTTTCGAAGCTCTTCTCACGAATAACGATATCATCAGAGAGCCACATCGTCGTGCCGACGATAATGCCCAAACCCACCTGACCGACAATCTTAAAACGACCATTCAAACCCTCCTTTTTATGACGGAAAACCTTGATATAGTCATCCAAACCGCCAATAAAGCCCAACCAGATGGTCGAGATAAGCATCAGCTGAATATAGACATTATGCAAGTCACCAAAAAGCAACACGGGGATAACCACCGCCAACAGAATGATGATGCCACCCATCGTAGGCGTACCCCTCTTCTGAAGCTGACCCTCAAGCCCAAGGTCGCGTATCTCCTCGCCTATCTGCTTGCGCTTCAAAAAGGCAATGACGCGCTTACCAAAGAGAATGGCGATAAGCAGTGAGGTAATAATAGCGGCGGCGGCTCGAAATGAGATATACTCACCGACACGCATACCCGGAAGGTCGGTGTGCTCATTCAAATATTCAAAAACTCTGTATAGCATAACTATTTATTGTATCAAACCTACTTATTGTGTGTTGTAGCAAAGGCCTCGCGCACCTCCTCCTTATCATCGAAGTGTATCTTCTCGGTGCCTATAATCTGATAATCCTCATGTCCCTTGCCCGCAACAAGGATTATATCTCCGGCATGAGCCAGAGCTGCAGCCGTGCGTATAGCCTCACGGCGATTGCCTATGCGCAGGTAGTTTGTTGCGGCACCCACACCTGCAACCATATCATTGAGTATCGCCTCGGGGTCCTCGGTACGAGGATTATCCGACGTGAAGATGACCATCGTGGCATGCTTCACCGCTATAGCTGCCATCTCGGGACGCTTGGTCTTATCGCGGTCACCACCACAACCACACACAACGATAAGTCGCTGACCATGCTTCTGCACCTCCTCGATAGTCTCGATAACATTCTCCAACGCATCGGGCGTGTGTGCATAATCCACGACAGCCATTGTTCCATCCTCGGCCATGATTGTCTCGAAGCGACCACTCACAGGCTTCAAGCGTGACAACACCGTGAGCACCTCAAGAGCCTCCACGCCGAGTAGCGTAGCCGCAGCATATACTGTCGTAAGGTTGTAGGCATTGAAGCGACCCGTAAACGTCACCCACAACTCATGTCCATCAACCATAAGCTGCATACCTCCGGGATGCATCTCCAAAATCTTCGTGCGATAGTCCGCCATCGAGCGTAGCGACACACGATAGACATGTGCACGGCAGTTCTGCACCATGACCTCGCCATTGCGGTCATCAATATTGGTTACCGCCCACGCATCCTCCGACAACATATCGAAGAAGGACTTCTTGGCTCGAATATACTCCTTATATGTGCCGTGGTAGTCGAGGTGGTCATGCGTGAGGTTGGTAAAGAGCGCTCCGGCAAACTTTAGATTGTCTATACGATGCTGTGCCGCAGCATGTGACGACACCTCCATGAAGCAGTAGTCGCAACCCTCATTCACCATACGACGCATCATGGCATTTAGACGTATAGCATCGGGCGTGGTATGTGTCGAAGCAATACTCTCCTCACCGATACGATATACCACCGTAGAGATAAGGCCCGCCTTATACCCCAGTGCCATAAACATATCGTAGAGAAGCGTTGCCGTCGTAGTCTTGCCATTTGTACCTGTGACGCCCACCAGGCGCAACTCCATAGAGGGGTGGTCATAATAGGCCGCAGCAATGGCTGCCATGGCAACATTCGTATCCTCAACCACAACATAGCAGACACCCCTCTGTGGCACCTCGGGCAACGTCTCACATACCACAGCAACGGCACCCTGCTCTATGGCCGCGCCGATGTAGGCGTGTCCATCACTCGCCGTGCCTCGCACAGCAAAGAAGCAGCCTCCCACCTCAACCTTGCGCGAATCATACTCCAAGGAGCATATCTCGCAAGAGCTATCTCCCACTATATCTACAACTCGAACATCGTCGAGCAGTTCTCTCAACTGTTTCATCTATAATGATCTATCGTGTTAGCGTTAAATGTATTGTCGATGTGGCGGGCGTGATGGCAGTGCCGGCACGTATGCTCTGCGAGCTCACCTGACCTACACCACTATGCTCGACATTGAGTCCTAAACTCTCAAGCAGGTAGAGTGCATCCGAAAGACCCATACCGCGGACATCGGGCACGACACCCGCCTTGACATCTATACCTCGCAACGTAACAGCACCCTCCTTATCAGTACTCGTTCTACACCACTTGTTATCCTTCGTTTCATCCACATACTCCGGCAGCAGGCGGCGTCCCACACGCTCGACATGCGAGCTGCGACCTCCCTTCAAATTTGTGGGCACATACTCCTGCTCGGGGACCTCCAACGTAGCATGCAACGTCGGGTCATTGGCATAGAGATACTCCATAATATCATGTGCCGTGCCTCCCGAGAGGCTTATGCCATAGTAGGTAGGATGCGTCGAGGTACGTTGCTTGGCTACAGCCACCATAATCGTATATTTCGGATTCTCCTCGGGCATGGTGCATATCACCGAGCCAAGGTAGTAACCATCATCACGATTCAGCCCATTGGTCATCGCCTCCTTGTCGAGTAATGCCTCGGAGTTGAAATTACCGAGAATCTGTGCCGTACCCGTCTTACAGCCCACATTAAAGGGCAGGTCGCAGAACTTATAACTCGAGCGCTCGGGCGTGGCAGCTGCTCGCAAGCACTCATCCAGCACATCAAGCGTGCGACGTGAGCACATCTTATCGACAAGCGTAACAACAGGCATCTCCTCTATAACCTCACCACCGCGCTCAATGCGATCTACAAGACGAGGGGCTACCATACAACCTTCATTTGCCACGCCGTTGTAGAAGGTCAGGGTATGGATAGGTGGCAGCTCGACGATATAGCCATAACCAAGGTAGGGCAACGTCTTATGTATGTTACCATGTATCGTATTCCACACCTTAGAGCCGGGCTCGGGCAACGAGCCTCGCTTCTCGCCATACTCCTCCAAGCCAACATAATCATCTATCCTCAACTTACGCAGGAAGTCGGTATATTCCGAAGGGGCATCCTTATAGTTTTCGTATATAGACTTCGCAAAGTAGATATTCGACGAGTGCGCAAAGCCGTCACGTAGCGTAATATCCACCAAAGGCTTATTATCCTCACCCTTGATTAGATGGGTATCTACCACACGTCGTGTGCCCACAACCTGCTCCGCCTTGGGAATCTCCACAACATTGTCTATTCCATAGCCACACTTCTCAACAAGAGCCATCGCAGCCATAAGCTTAAAAGTCGAGCCCGGAGTCATCGCCGTCTTCAGCGCATGGTTATAGACACGCTCGGTATAGTTCGTGCCACGCACCCTACCCGAGCTCAAGTTTACCATGCAGAGGATATTTCCCGTCTTAACCTCCATAACCATGGCCACACCGAACGAGGCATGTTGATTGCGCAGCGCAGAATCGAGGCGCTCATGCGTCATACGTTGTAAACCCGCATCTATCGTCGTGACGATATCGCAACCATCCTCCGAGAGGCGGTTATCAGGATGGCTCACGCGTGTCCAGAAGCCGTGAGCAATCCACTGCTCCTTGACCTTACCATCGCTACCGGCAAGGTGCTCGTTATATATCAACTCGATACCCGTACCCGGCACTTTGCGACCATTCACCACCAACGTATCGTAGCGGCCGATAATCTGTCGTCCGAGATCTCCCGAGGGATATAGACGCTTCTCCGTCGAGGTAGCACTATAAACCATACCCATATTGCCATTGAGTATCGGGAAGGTGCTATGCATCATATTCCACTCATCAATAGTCACGCTGCGGGGCAAGATATTATAGGAGCGTGCCTTACCCAGACGACGCTGCCTGAACAGTACATCTCGATAGTATGCCGCCGAGCGATACTCATACCCCTCCTCGCGAGCATCCGCCTCATTGAAGAGGTTAGCCAACATCTTTGCCAACGAGTCGGCATGCGTACGATAGGCCATAGTGTCGGCATCACGAATACCCTCCGAAGCAAAGTCCAAGGCGATACTATAGCGAAGACTCGAGATGGCCAAAGGCTCGCCATCACGAGAAAGAATAGCTCCACGATGCGCCTCAATGGTGCGCGTACGCAAGATTCCCTTTCCCATAATATCGGCATTGTGTCTTACCGAGGGGCTTGCCACCTGCACCCACACCAAACGCGCAGCGATGACTATACCCAAGAGGATAAAGGCCGTATATAACGACTTAATGCGCGAGATAATATCGCGCTTCGCACTACGTCTCCTTGTACCCGTACTCGTATTTACATCTCTATCTCTCTGCATTGCCATATCTATCTACTCTTCTCTATGAGCCTGCTCTTTGGCGAGAGATCAACAAGCTCCACACCGTGCTCCTTAAGGCGACGCGTCACCACAGCCTTTGACGAAAGGCTATATCTCTCCTCCTCCTTCAACACCGAGCGCTCATGCAGCACCGTTGCATACTTCTCCTTGCGACGATGCTCACGATCGGCATTAAGCGACATAAAGGTAAGGAAGATACTCAAAAAACACATCACAGCAATAGCTATCAGATAGCGGTAATACTGCGCAGCTCCCGCCGTAAGCAGACTACCCGTGGTGATATGCTGCCACAGTGACTTCGTCTGCCTCACCTCCATAGGTTCATCAACCTCGACAGCCTCTTCAGCCTCTGCCTCTGCCTCTGCCTCATCCTCGGTCATGATGATAACCTCGCGACTGATACGCTCACGACGAATCTCCTCCTCGTCAATATCTATTCTTCTCTCGCGTCTATCCATAACTATCAACCATCCATCTAAATTTTCTCTGCCACACGCAACTTGGCACTGCGCGAGCGAGGATTACGCTCCACCTCCTCCGTATCAGGAACTATAGCCTTACGCGTCACACACTGCAGAGAGGTCATCGCGCGACCATAAAAATCCTTTTCGATGCGACCCTCCGTATTACCACTGCGCATAAAGTTCTTCACAATGCGATCCTCGAGTGAATGGTACGACATCACCACAAGACGTCCTCCCGGCGACAACAGCTTAACACTCTGCTCCAAGGCCATCTTCAATGCCTCCATCTCGCCATTAAGCTCTATGCGCAGCGCCTGAAACAACTTCGTGAGAAATTTAGCCTCATCCTTTGGAGGAGTGCACGGCTTCACTGCCTCGACAAGCGCAGCCGTCGTAGTTATAGGTCTCTCGGCGCGAGCCCGCTCAATGCAATTTGCAATCTTCCATGTGGTATCCAACTCACCATACTCCTTGAAGAGGCGCGTTAAGGCATCATTTGTGTATGTATTCACGATGTCGGCTGCCGTGCGACCGCCACGCGTATTCATACGCATGTCGAGCGGAGCATCGCCACGGAACGAAAAACCACGATGCTTGGCATCGAAGTGGTGCGACGAGACACCGAGATCGGCAAGGATACCATCGACCCTCTCAACACCCCTCATGCGCAGGGCACCTCGCACAAAGCGAAAATTCGAGGCCACGAAGGTATGACGCTCATCCTGCGGAGCATTGGCAGCAGCATCGGGATCCTGATCAAGCGAGTAGAGATGTCCCGAAGCATCGAGATGACGCAGTATCTCGCGAGTATGTCCACCACCACCCATGGTGAGATCCACATAGATGCCCCCGGGCTTGATGTCAAGTGCCTCGATACATTGGTCAAGCATTACGGGAATATGATACGTTTGAGCCTCCATCGCCAAAGGTTTTTACATAGTAAAAATAATGGCGTAAAGTTAAGATTTTTTTCTCAATAAACACACAACTTATCAAGATGATTTGCAAAGAAATTATCAACACCGAGCATCCGACACACGAGGAGCTATGCGGCGAGCTACGCAAGGCGACACATATCCTCCATTCAACACATTGGAATGCAGATATATACACATTCAAAGGGGAGATCTGTCCACGACTACTTCGCGAGGTCGCAAAGCTTCGCATTGAGGCATACCGCGACATAGGCATCAGCCACCTTAAGGGTGTAGATATTGACGCGGCAGACCTCGATGGCACATATAATCAACTTATCGTCTGGGATAGTGACAACAACTCGATTGTCGGAGGATATCGCTATGCCCTATGTCGCGAGGTGGAGCCCTCGAAGCTATCCATTGCGCACTACTTCAACTACACACAGAGATTTCTCTCCGAGTACATGCCACACACCATGGAGCTCGGACGCTCATTTATAAGTACACAATACCAGCTACGCCACAATCGCAAGAGTATTTATACTCTTGATACCCTATGGCAAGGCATCGGTGCAATCACCTGTCAACACAACATTAGGCACCTGCTCGGAAGGGTCACGATATACCCAACTCTCGACATACGCGCACAGCAGCTCATCCTCGGATTTATGCACCACAGCTATGGACACACCCCACAGCTCCTACACCCGCTCCACCCCATCGATATCGAGATGACAGAGGAGAGCTATGCCGAGCTATTTCCTTCGACAAAGAGCCACGACCGATACCTTATGCTTATATCTCTGCTGCGCACAATGGGACACTCCCTACCTCCGATCATCTCCTCATATATGCGGCTATCCCCTTCAATGCACTACTTTGGCAGCTATATAAACTCCGATCTCGGAAACACCCCCGAGGCTGCAATAATGCTCTCCGTGGCAGACTTTTATGATGATGTAAAAAGACGATATTTACAAAAAAGTGAAGGTTGCAGCAACAACCTCCACTCATTGTAAATAGATATATATCAATCGTTAGTAGTTTTCAATAACAGCCTCAAGATGCTGCTTCCAGATAAGTGCCGCGCCGCCCAAAATAGCAACATTCTTATCCTGAATACCACTCATCATAAGCTTAACCTTACCCTTGAAAACAGAGAGCTGATTCTCCTCCATATACTTATACGTAGGACGCATAATATAGTCACCCGCATTAGCCAAACCACCAAAGAGAATAATCGCCTCGGGCGAGGTTATAGCCGTAAGGTCAGCCAACGCCAGACCAAGAACCTTACCCGTACGCTCGAAGGCCTCCAAAGCTATGGGGTCGTTCTTCGCAGCGGCATCCGAGAGCATCTTTGCCTCGAACTTATCATATGGAATGGCGCGCAACTCGCTATCACAAGTCATTACAGCCATAAGGTCAAAGGCCGTACGCTTAATACCCGTAGCCGAGACATAGGCTTCAAGACAACCTTTGCGGCCACAACCACACTGACGACCCGTCTCGCGCGACTCGACAGCGATATGTCCATACTCACCGGCAAAGCCATCGTGTCCATAGACCATCTCGCCATTACATACGATACCCGAGCCAAGACCCGTACCGAGGGTAATCATCGCAAAATCCTTCATGCCTCGAGCATTACCAAAGACCATCTCACCGATAGCTGCAGCGTTAGCATCATTGGTAATCATCACCCTTACGCCACCAAAGTACTTACCTAAATCCTCAACAAAGTTAAAGACGCGGATTGAGTTGGGACGAGGATCGGCCGAGTCCTCAAACTTCCATAGATTAGCAGGTGTCTCGATACGCCCCGTATGGATATTGGCATTGGGAGCACCCACGCCGATACCTATAAGTTCACACTCGGGCTGCGTAGCGATAAGCTCACGCATGGCCGTAGCCAACGCCTCGACATATGCTCTATAATCGTCATAGAATCTATACTTATCGGTAGAAATCTTGCTCTCGGCGACAACATTACCATCCTCATCTACAAGACCAAAGGCCGTATTGGTACCGCCAATATCGATACCCATTGCAAGCTTTTTCATCATAGTGCTTTAAGTTTTTGTAAAATTAATTGGTCAAAGTTACCAAAATTATTTTAATCTATGCAAAAAAATTACTAATTTTGAGCCACATTATTAACACGACGTGCACGACGTGCGCGCATGTGAAGGGAGAAAAAAGTAACAAAACACCATAAACGACTATGAGTCATACCAATAGCGAAGTTCTTGAACTCTTCGAGTCAACACTTCAACAGATACAGATGCCCGAGGAGCCGGAGTTGCTCTATGCTCCGATTATCTACTCGATGTCGGGCGGGGGAAAGCGTCTGCGTCCTGTATTATTGCTTATCACTGCCGAGGCCTTTGGCGGTGCTATCGAGGAGGCGATGCCGGCAGCTATGGCTGTGGAGGTGTTCCACAACTTCACTCTCCTGCATGATGACATCATGGATAATGCCGATGTACGCCGCGGCAAGCCCTCGGTATTTGCTAAATGGGGCGAGAATGTAGCCATACTCTCGGGAGATGCCATGCTTATCACGGCATACAAGCTCCTTGCCGGTCTTGAAGGCGGAATGCTACGTCGCGTCATCGCCATCTTCAACGACATGGCCCTTGAGGTGTGCGAGGGTCAACAATATGACATGGACTTCGAACACACTACAAAGGTGTCGGTAGAGGAGTACCTACACATGATCGAGCGCAAAACCTCGGCACTGCTCTCGGGCTCGGCGATGATCGGCGCCACGATAGCCGGTGCATCATACGAGGATATAAAGAAGATATACCGCTTTGCTACGGAGCTCGGCCTTGCCTTTCAGCTACAGGACGACACTCTTGACAGCTATGGTGACGAGTCTTTAGGCAAGAAGATTGGAGGCGACATCCTCGAGGGCAAGAAGACATATCTTATGCTTACAGCCATGAGTCGTGCCACGGATAAAGAGATTGAGATATTGACGACGACACATCGCCGCACGGATATCGACGACAGCACGAAGATAGCTATTGTACGTGAGATATACGACCGCTACGATGTGAAGCATGCCACCGAGCTGCAGATAGAGCTACGCTTCGAGCGCGCACTATCCATTCTCGACACGCTCTCCATTCCAAACGAGAGGACTACACATTTGCGCGAATTTGCGCGTAACCTTATGGGACGTAAGAAGTAATGATAAGACGAAAAGATATAGAGATTATGGCCCCCGTGGGGTCGTATGAATCACTCAACGCAGCTATTGCTGCAGGTGCCGACTCGGTATATTTCGGTGTCGAGCAGCTCAATATGCGCGCTGCCTCATCGGTAAACTTCACCCTCGATGACCTTGCCGAAATTGTACGTACAGCACATGCTGCAGGCGTCAAGACCTATCTCACGGTAAATATCGTC
Organism: Alistipes sp.; assembly: GCA_045588935.1. Classification (GTDB taxonomy): domain Bacteria; phylum Bacteroidota; class Bacteroidia; order Bacteroidales; family Rikenellaceae; genus Alistipes. The sequence goes on from JAZNFC010000019.1 coordinate 21,649, forward strand.
ATCTATGATGATGAGATGGAGGTTATGCGTCGCATCATCGACCGCGCTAAAACCGAGGGCATAGATGCCATTATCGCCACCGACCTTGCTGCCATACTATATGCACGCGAGGTGGGCATGGAGGTCCATATCTCCACACAGAGCAATATATCAAATATCTCGGCCGTGAAGTTCTTTGCGCAGTGGGCCGACGTTGTGGTGTTGGCACGTGAGTTGTCGCTCGAGCAGATAGCACATATATCGAAGCAGATCGAGGAGCAGCAGATATGTGGACCTCGAGGCGAGCTCTTAAAGATTGAGATGTTTGCTCATGGCGCAATGTGCATGTCTATGTCGGGCAAGTGCTACCTCTCGGAGCATGAGTCGCACCACTCGGCAAATCGCGGGGCCTGCCGACAGATATGCCGCCGCAAGTACACCATCACCGACAAGGAGTCGGGGCAACAGCTCGATATCGACGGACAATATATACTCTCGCCCAAGGATCTATGTACTATAGATTTCCTCGACACGTTTATAAATGCCGGAGTACGTGTTTTGAAGATTGAGGGTCGTGCACGTGGTGGAGAGTACGTAAAGCGTGTGGTAGAGAGCTACAACGAGGCTCTTCTACTCTTGGAGCGCGAGGAGTTTAATGCCGATACGGTAACTCCGCTCAAGGAGAAGCTACGCACGGTCTTCAACCGCGACTTCTGGGGCGGCTACTACGCCGCAAAGAGCATGGTCGAGCATAGCCAGCACTACGGCTCTTCTGCAACGCTGAAGAAGGTCTATATGGGTAAGGTTACGAACTACTTCAAACGCATAGGCGTGGCCGAAGTATTGGTAGAGGCATGCGAGGTGACAGAGGGCGATGCTCTGCTCTTTATGGGCGAAAAGACAGGCGTCGTGGAGCAGAAGGCCGAGGGTATAATGCTCAACGAGAAGCCTGCAAATAGTGCCAAGCAGGGCGACTATATCTCACTTAAAACAGTTAGTGAGGTGCGCCGTGGCGACAAAGTTTACAAGGAGGTAAAAAGATAAAATAACTAACAACTTAAAACAACAAATACTATGTTCAGCAAAGAGACTTATATTGGCCGTCGTGCCGAGTTGTGCCGCCGTGTGGGCAAGGGACTCATTCTTCTACCTGCAAACCCCGAGGTGCCAAACAACTACCCCAATAATACATACTACTATCGTCAGGACTCAACCTTCCGCTACTACTTCGGTCTGGACGTACCATCACTCATCGGTCTTCTGGATGCCGAAACGGGAGAGGCGATGCTCTTTGGCGATGACTTCACCGTGGAGGATATCATCTGGACGGGCCCCATGCCCACTATCGCAGAGCAGGGCGCCGAGGTAGGCGTTACGAAGACCTACCCCCGCAACGACATCCGCGAGGTATTGCGTAAGGCTATCGAGCAGAACCGCCCCGTACACTATCTTCCTCCCTACCGTGCAGAGCTTAAGATTGAGGTTGCCGACTGGCTCGGCATACGCCTCGGTATGTTGCATGAGCGCAAGTCTTTAGACTTGATGTTTGCCGTAGCGGAGATGCGCGAGAAGAAGTCTGCCGAGGAGATTGAGGCTCTGGAGAGGGCATTTAAGATTGGCTACCAGATGCATATGACCGCCATGCGCATGTGTCGTCCCGGTGTTGTCGAGCGCGAGATTGCAGGCCGCGTGGAGGGTATCGCCAAGTCGTATGGTCAGGGTGTATCATTCCCTACGATTGTAACGCAACATGGAGAGATACTCCACAACCACAACCACGATGGCGTATTGGAGTCGGGACGTCTGTTGTTGGTCGATGGTGGTGGCGAGTCGATAGAGGGCTACTGCTCGGATCATACACGCACATACCCCGTAAACGGCAAGTTTACGGATCGTCAGCGCGACATCTACAACATCGTGCTTAACGCACACAGCCAGGTGAAGGATATGATTAAGCCCGGCACGATGTACCCCGAGATTCACAAGGCCGCCTACCTATCATTGGCCGAGGGCCTGAAGGGCGTAGGTCTTATCAAATCGACACCCGAGGAGGCTGTCGAGGCGGGCGCACTCTATATGTTCATGCCTCACGGTTTGGGTCACGGCATGGGTATGGATGTACACGACTTGGAAAATATCGGTGAGCGTTCATTCGACTTCACGACTGTAGCCGAGCGCGCTGCAAAGGCCGCAACATGCGTACACCGCGCAACATGGCGCGTAGAGCCCGGCACGGTGATGTCCGATGAGCCCGGCATCTACTTCATCCCTGCGCTTATCGACAAGATGCGCTCGGAGGGTAAGTTCCAGGGCATTGTTGACTATGCGAAGCTCGACAGCTATCGCGACTTTGGAGGCATACGTATCGAGGATGATGTTCTCGTGACGGAGACAGGCAGCCGCTTTATTGGCGATAAGCTTCTTCCTTTGACCGTCGAGGAACTCGAGGCGGTAGTAGGCAAGGAGTAGTTTTAGGGCTATCCTATGTGATGTTCTATAACTTAGTATAAAATTTCAGGCCTGGACGTTTCCCAAGTAGAGACCCCGTCAACAGAAAATATGTTTACAAGTTATAGAAGGCTCCTATACCGATATAAAAATATATTATAAAAAACTAAAGTTGAATACCTTTTTATTATATATCTTTGCGGCAAAATAGTAAGAATAAACAACAACGAGAGAAATGAAAACAGATATTGAAATTGCTCGCGAGACCAAACTAAAGAGAATCAACGAGGTAGCCACACAGGTAGGTTTCCCTGAGGATGAGCTCTTTAACTATGGTAAGTATATCGCAAAGATTCCGCATCGCCTTATCGACGATAAGCGCGTGGCCAAGAACCATCTTATTTTGGTTACGGCCATCACTGCAACAAAGGCCGGCGTGGGTAAGACCACGGTAAGCATCGGCCTCGGCATGGGTCTAAACCATATAGGCAAGAAGGCGATAATCGCTTTGCGTGAGCCCTCACTCGGCCCCTGCTTCGGCATGAAAGGTGGTGCAACAGGAGGCGGTTATGCGCAGGTGCTCCCCTCAGAGGATATCAACCTCCACTTCACGGGAGATTTCCACGCCATCACGGCTGCCAACAACCTTATCTCGGCACTGCTCGACAACTATCTATATCACAACCGCTCAAAGCAGGTGGGTCTGAAGAAGATTATGTGGCGCCGTGTACTTGACATGAACGACCGCTCGCTGCGTAATATCGTATCGGGCCTCGGAGGCTCAACAAACGGCATACCCACCGAGACAGGCTTCGACATCACTCCCGCCTCGGAGATTATGGCCATTCTCTGCCTTGCACGCAGCATCGAGGATTTGTATGTCCGCATTGGTCGCATCGTGCTCGGTGTTCGCTATGACGACACCCCACTTACGGTGAATGACCTCGGTGTGACAGGCGCCGTGGTAGCCCTACTTAAGGATGCCATCAACCCCAACCTCGTACAGACAACGGAGCACAACCCGGTGATTATCCATGGTGGCCCCTTCGCAAATATCGCACACGGATGTAACTCGGTGATTGCCACACGTATGGCCATGACTTGGGCGGACTACACCGTTACCGAGGCAGGCTTCGGTGCCGACCTCGGTGCCGAGAAGTTCCTCGATATCAAGTGCCGTCAGGCGGATATCAAGCCCGACCTCACCGTTCTTGTGGCCTCAACCCTCGCACTGAAGATGCATGGCGGTGTGCCCGAGACCGAGATTAAGCTCCCCAATAGGGATGGTCTTATTCAGGGCTTTGCCAACCTTGACCGTCATGTAGCCAACCTAAAGAGGTTTGGTCAGACGGTACTCGTATGCTTCAACCGCTTTGCCTCGGATACCGATGAGGAGATAGCACTCGTTATGGAGCACTGCGAGCAGCTCGGCGTACGCTGTGCAATAAACAACGCCTATACGGATGGTGGTGCCGGTGCTGCAGAGTTGGCGCGCCTCGCTGTGGAGCTTATCGAGAATGAGCCCTCGAAGCCTATTAACTATGCTTACGACCTTGAGGATAGCATCAAGGAGAAGATTACCAAGGTGGCAAAGAATATCTATGGTGCTGGCACTGTGGTCTTCGGTCCGAAGGCACAGAAGGAGATTGCTCTGCTCGAGAAGTGGGGCATGGGCAACCTCCCCGTATGTATCGCCAAGACGCAGTTCTCGTTCAGCGCCGATGCCAAGCGCTACGGCTCGGTCGAGGGCTTCGAAATCAATATCAAGGATATAGAGCTTAATGCCGGCAGTGGCTTTATCGTAGCCTTGGCAGGCGACATTATGCGTATGCCGGGCTTGAGTAAGACCCCGCAGGCAGGAAATATCCACCTCGCCGAGGATGGCACTGTAGAGGGTATCGTTTAGTCTAAATATAGCATGACACTCTTCCTCTTCCCCACAGAGTTAGAGGCTACAACCTTTAAAGCCCTATGCCCCGACGCCCGAGTATATATCTCGGGCGTGGGCATGGTAGCTACGGCTACGACTCTCATACACCTATATGGAGAGGGAGTCATCACCAAGGGGTGTTGCGTAGTGCTTGCCGGCATTGCCGGGGCCTACGACCGCAATATACAACATTGTGAGGTTGTCGAGGTTGTTGAGGAGTACACACGTGAACTCCCCGAGCGCTTCTGCCTGAGGTATGACACAACGCCTGCAACATCACTGCGCAGGGTGTCATCCAATACGGTGCATGGGGTGGGGTGTGCTGCCAAGGGTGCCGATATCGAGAATATGGAGGGGGCATCGCTCTTTGCCATGGCCGAAGCATTGGGCTTCAGTGCCGTGGAGATACGCGCCATATCCAACTATGTGGGCGAGCCGTTTGAGATGTGGAGAGTAGATGATGCCACAGCGAAGCTCGCACAAGAGCTTAAAAAACTTATTACCAACGATTTATAGATATGTCTAATAACGTAAAGAAGATTCTTATCTATATCCTCGCTGCTGTAGTGCTTGTTGCTGCAGCTGCCTTTGTGTGGATTAACTTCCGCGACGCCGTATTGAAGGGTCTCGGTTGGTGCGCAATCTTTGTCATCGTCTTCTTCTCGGGCTGGCTCGCAGGTCGCTTTGGAGGCAAGAAGGATAAATCAACAGAGCTCTCAAAGGATGTCGAGGAGTAGCACTATACGTCTGGCTATCTCACCCTGCCCGAATGACACCTTTATGTTTGATGCGATAATCAACCATCGCATAGATTGTCAAGGCATAGATGTCGAGGTAGAGTACCTCGATATCGAGGAGCTTAATAGCTGCGCTCTCGACCATATATACGACATCACAAAGTGTAGTGCAGCGATATATCGCAATATAGCCAAAGATTATGTGCTTCTCGATAGCGGCGCAGCACTGGGGCGTGGCAATGGACCTCTGCTTGTGCGTCGCAAGGGCGAGGAGAGGCCCCTGGGTCGTGTTGCCGTACCCGGGCTACATACAACGGCCAATGCGCTACTGTGTCGTCTTTTTCCCGACGTTAAGGAGCGTGCGCCACGCCTCTTTAGCGAGATTGCAAGGGCTGTGGAGCGTGGCGAATACGATGGTGGTGTGCTGATACATGAAGGGCGCTTTGTCTATGAGCGTGAGCACCTCGAGCTTGTTGCCGACCTCGGCGTAGAGTGGGAGCAACAAACGGGGCTGCCCCTGCCTCTCGGCATTATCACGGCCAAGAGAAGACTTCCTGCGGAGCTTATTGCGAAATTTGAGTCGCTATTAAGGGAGAGTATCGAGTATGCCTTTGCCCATCCTCGCGCCTCGCGCGACTTTGTCAGGAGCCATGCCCGCGAGATGGACGACGAGGTTATAGATAAACATATATCGCTATTTGTCAATGACTTCTCTCTATCGCTCGGCACCGAAGGCCGCAAGGCTATAGATTATCTGCTGGGGCAAAACGAAGGTAACGAAAGTAGATAAGATAATAGGCCAACCACGGTTATAACATAAAGAGCCAGCCTAACTGCTTGTCATGTAAATTCTATTTAACTCATTGATTTTCAGCGTTAGTTTTTATAAGAATTGCGAAATTCCACATAGAAGGCTACATAGTGGGTGTATGTAAGTCCATTTTCCGGTGTGTAAAAGGTATATAGCGGTTTTGAAAGTAAAGCACTGAAATCAAGCATCTTCCGAAGATACAATGTGTATAAACAAGGTGGCGTATGAGCGAACTATGCTGTTCACTACATACGCCACTTTTGTTATAATTAATGGTATATTATCCAATATAGCCTATTTGATCTTTCCAAGTTAGAGGTCCATTACAAATAGGGCAGTAGTTATAAGGAGCACAACGCTCACACAAGATCCTTCCACAGCTTGGACATCTGTAAATTCTATCATCTTTTTTGCAATTACCGCAAGTTGGGCACATAGTAAATACGCTATTCATAATATAATTTGATAAAAATTACCCCTACTCACTTAACGGCTTTTCGGTTACTCCGTTGTACCTTGATGATTTTGAAAATACACACAAAAAAAGCGCGGTACTTTTAGCATATTCCTTACTCAAGGTGTTTGGCGTAACCCGACTGACAGAATAACCAAAAGCCCACGCCGATTCAGCGTGAGCATTTTTGCAATATTCGTGTCAGTCTTTTAAGTCGCCAAACTTTTGAGTAAACAGAATAAAGCTAAAACGCTTTTTCAATATGTCTAAAATGTGCGTATCAAATTATACGCAATGTTTCATAGGCAAAATGTTTATTGTTTCTACAAAGTTAAGTATTTTTTTGAAAAGTTCAACTAATAGGTGTTAATTTAGACTACATAGAAGACTACATAAGAATAGTGAAAATAGAATTTATTCGACTTTTGTATAAAAAGTCGTTTCACAATCTAACGAACTAACATATTGTAAATAAATAAATTCGGCGGTGAAAATTAATTCACCGCCGATAAAGGATGGCCAATCGGTCAGCCTCTATTTATTATTTATAAAGTATCTATTCTTACTTCGTAACGCTCTCGAGGCGCTTCATCATGATGAACATGAACAACGCTGAAAGCAAGCAGAGTACAATAAATACAGCCCATACTGACCACAAGGGAATACCTGCCCAGAGGAAACCACCTACAGCAACCAACATGTTACCGATAGCAGTAGCCACGAACCATCCACCCATCATCAAGCCCTTGAGCTTCGGAGGAGCAACCTTCGATACGAATGAGATACCCATGGGCGAGAGCAAAAGCTCGGCAAATGTAAGAATGAGGTAAGTGAAAATCAACCAGTAAGCCGATGTACGTGTCTCAGGCTTCGTCTCAGCCTTAATAGCCTCCAAGGTAGCAGTAGCAGCAGCCACGGCATCTACCTCCTCGGTCTCAACAACCTCGGCAACAACCTCCTCATTAGCTACACTCTCCTCTACAACCGCAACCTCGGTCTCCTCAACCACGGGAGCCTCCTCTGCTACAGCATTTGCAGCAGCAAGAAGAACTACCTCGGCATTATATACGTCGAAGAAGATGGGCTTGGTATTCTTTGTGAGCTTACCCATAAAGTCAGTGGCGGGCTTAACAGTGGCTGCAAGCTCGGCATCATCCTTCAAAGCCTCAAGCGACTCGGCTGTAGGTGCTACAGCGTAGTACTCCTTGGCAAAAGTCTCGGCCTTATCTACAGCGATAGCGCGCTGCTGATCGTTAGGCGTATTCAAGCCATTAGAGCCTACGGCCATGATAACGAAGCCGATAGCAGCTACCAACATACCATAAGCAATCTTACGAGGTGCTGAAGGCTCCTTGCCCTTGCGTGCCAATGAGCCAAAGATAGCCATTGATACGGGAGTCAACGCAACAACATAGAAGGGATTAAACTGCTGGAAGATAGGTGCAGCAACAGATACCTCTGCATCGGGGCTCACGCCAAGCACACGATAAACAAGGAAGGCCAACACGGCTGTAGCCAGCACACCCGATGTAAGCTTACCCTTGGCGCTTGTGCTCTGGAAGATAGAGAAGGTAGCATATACGGCTACGATGATAAGAGCAAGGTTCCATACATCAAACAACATGGTCTCGAAGCCAAAGGCCTTGGTCTCGGTGAACTCATCAGCAAAGTATGTCAAGGTCAAGCCATTCTGGTGGAAGGCCATCCAGAAGAAGATAACAACGGCAAATACGAGGCAGAGAGCCACGATGCGCTGCTTGGTCTGCTCGGGCGTGAGGTTATCCTCAACAACCGCAGCCTCGCCCTTCTTCTTACCACCCTCAACATGACGGAAGGTAGGACGGAAAACATAGTAAATAAGGATTGAGAGCACCAACGCTACACAAGCCACTGCAAAAGCAAAGTGGTAAGCATCGTTAGACGAGAAGCCCCACTCGCTCATGGCATAAGCCTTGATACCTACGGCTGTGGTAGGTGCAAACAACGAACCTACGTTGATAGCCATGTAGAACAACGAGAAGCCTGAATCGCGCTTATCAGCATACTTCGGATCGTCGTAGAGATTACCAACCATAACCTGGAGATTACCCTTGAAGAGACCTGTACCGAGGCTGATGAGCAACAACGCTGCCATCATGGCAATCATAGCGATAACATCGCCACCCAAGGGGAACGACAACAACATATATCCGGCAAACATCACCGAAATACCAATTGTTACCATACGGCCAAAGCCGAACTTGTCGGCCAACATACCACCTACCAAGGGCATGAAGTAAACCAAACCAAGGAAGGTAGAGTAGATGGCACCGGCAGTACCGGCCTCAAGACCGAAGTTCTCGCGAAGGAAGAGCGCAAAGACGGCCAACATCGTGTAGTAACCAAAGCGCTCACCGGTGTTGGCAAGTGCCAAGGCATAAAGACCTTTAGGATGTCCTTTGAACATAAATAAAAAGTTTTAGTTAAAAATATATTAATTGTTTTTGTTATTCAATTAACACATAGTATCGGACAAAGATACGAAGATTTTTTATATCTTTGCTAAAAATAGCACAAAAAAACTATGAAAGAGCGAAATAACAGACTTCCGATGGTTGCTGCCGACGAGTGGTTATGGCCCGTAGAGGGTGAGATAAACCATCGACACGACATGTATAAAAGTCGTCTGCAGGAGATTGAACACGCCGCGGGCTCGATAGTAAACTATGCCAACGGACATCACTACTTCGGCTGGCAGCGCGACGAGGCGATGCAGGGATGGTGGTTCCGAGAGTGGCTGCCCGAGGCAAAGGATGTCTATATCTTCGGCGACTTCAACGCATGGCAGCGAACCGAGCTGCGCCTGCAGCATAACCGCGAAGGTGTATGGAGCATCTTCCTTCCTGATGCGATGTACGGAGCTCGTCTGATTGATGGCTCGCTCTATAAGATACATGTGCATGGCAATAATGGTTGGCGTGACCGTATTCCGGCCTACGCCAAACGTGTGGTGCAGGATGAGGAGACCAAAAACTATACCGCACAGTTCGTTATAGATAAGCCATACGCCTGGAAGCACGATTCGTTCCGTGCTCCGAAGGTGGGTGAACTGCTTATATATGAGGCTCATGTCGGCATGGCGCAGGAGAAGGAGGGCGTGGGCACCTATGCCGAGTTCCGCGACGAGATATTGCCCCGCATCAAGGCGGCAGGATACAACGCCGTGCAGCTTATGGCCATTGCCGAACACCCCTACTACGGCTCGTTTGGCTACCACGTGTCGAGCTTCTTTGCTCCGTCATCGCGTTTCGGCACAGCAGATGAGCTACGCTCACTGGTTGACCGCGCCCATGAGCTTGGCATAGCCGTAATCATGGACTTGGTACATGCACACTATGTCAAGAACTTCGACGAGGGCATAAACGAGCTTGATGGCTCGAAGCACCACTACTCAAAGGAGGGAGAGGCCGGATATCAGCAATATTGGGACTCGATGATCTTCGACTATGGCAAGCGCGAGGTGGAGCACTTCCTCCTCTCGAATGTTAAGTATTGGCTCGAGGAGTACCACTTCGATGGTTATAGGTTTGACGGTGTCACCTCGATGCTCTATCACCATCGTGGCTATGTCAATTTCGACTGTCGCGAGCGCTTCTTTGATGAGGGCGTAGATCGAGATGCTATATGCTACCTCACACTGGCCAATAAGCTTATACACGAGCTGCGCGAGGATGCCATAACCATTGCCGAGGATGTCAGCGGCATGCCGGGCTCGTGCGTGAAGCCCGAGGAGGGAGGCATGGGCTTTGACTACCGTCTGGGCATGGCGATACCCGACTACTGGATAAAGTTACTTAAAGAGCAGCGCGACGAGGATTGGAATATCTGGGAGATGTGGTCGGTGATGACCAACCGACTACCCTCGGTGCGCACGGTGGCCTATGCCGAGTCGCACGACCAGGCGCTGGTGGGCGACAAGACTATAGCCTTCCGCCTGATGGATAAGGAGATGTACTTCTCCATGGACCGCGCCTCGGAGAACCTGATGGTTGACCGTGGCATGGCACTACATAAGATGATACGCCTGATGACAATCACTACAGGCGGTGAAGCCTACCTCAACTTTATGGGTAATGAGTTTGGTCATCCCGAGTGGATAGACTTCCCGCGCGAAGGCAACGGGTGGTCGTATAAGCATGCACGCCGACAGTGGTCATTGGCAGAGAATGGCTTCTTGCGCTACTCATATCTCGCCGAGTTCGACCACACAATGGTGGAGATGGTGAAGGAGTATGGCGTGCTGGGTGATGGCTACCCCTATAACCATATGATGGATGAGCATAATAAGACAATGGTATATTCACATAAGGGATTGCTCTTTGTGTTGAATTGGCACCCCACGGCCTCTATACCCGACTATGAACTATGCGTGCCTTGGCCGGGTAAATATACGATGCTCTTCTCATCGGATGAGAAGCGCTTTGGCGGTCATGACCGCGCCGACGTCACAACATCACACTTCACAACAACACATGTGCGAGAGGATGGATCGGAGTACTATACCATTAATATATATAATACGTCACGCACGGGCATGGTATTTAAGTGGGAGAAGTAGTGGAAAGAGCAAAACGGAAAACGGAAAACGTAAAGGTGAACTAAAGAAGACTAAAGCGGATTAAGGAAAACTAAAGTTGTTTTTGCACGGCAAAAAACATTAATTCCCTTAATAATTCTGGCCGTTAATTCACCTTTCCTCTTCCCTCTTTTACTGTCTCGACATGAAATTAGGCTGAATGGATAGTACTTGGATGTACTATCCATTCAGCCTAATGACTGAGAGGTCGAGAATGACCACTTATCACATCAAATTACAAGCGCTCAAGCTTAACTGTAAAGTGACGCATCAACTCTGTCTCCCAAACGATCTTCACACCGCGTGTAATTTCGTGACGACGATCATATACGTTCTTCAATGCTGCAGCGATAACGTCCATATGATTATTTGTGTACGAACGACGTGCGATGCACAAACGAAGAAGGTCAAGACCACCAAAACGGTTCTCTCGAGTTACGGGGTCACGATCAGCAAGGATGTAGCCAATCTCACAACCACGAACACCTGCCTCGAGGTAGAGCTCGATAGCGAGGGTCTGCGCGGGGAACTCCTCCTTGGGAATGTTCGAGAGCACCTTGTCAGCATCAATAAATAGGGCGTGACCACCCACGGGACGCTGGTAAGGAATACCATACTCATCGAGCTTCGCAGCAAGGTACTGCACCTGCTTGATACGTGTCTCGATAGTCTCGAGCTCAGTATTCTCATCAAGACCCACGGCAAGAGCTGCCATATCACGGCCGTTCATACCGCCATAAGTAAGGAAGCCCTCGAAGGGGATACAGAAGCGCTTTGCGCCCTCGTACCAATCCTCATGGCGTGTAGCGATGAAACCACCCATGTTTACAAGACCATCCTTCTTTGAAGACATAGTCATACCGTCAGCATAAGAGAACATCTCGCGAACAATCTCCTTGATAGTCTTATCGGCATAACCCTCCTCACGTGTCTTGATGAAGTATGCATTCTCAACGAAACGTGCAGAGTCAAATACCACGCGCTTGCCATACTTATCAGCTACGGCACGTACGTCGCGAAGGTTCTTCATAGATACGGGCTGACCACCTGCAGTGTTGTTGGTAACGGTAACGATGATGAAAGGAATCTTCTCGGCATTCTCGGCCAAGGCCTTCTCCAACTTCTTGATATCTACCTCGCCCTTGAAAGGAAGCTCGAGCTGTGTGTTCTTTGCCTCGTCGATAGTGCAGTCCAAAGCGACAGCCTTACGGAACTCGATGTGACCCTTTGTGGTGTCGAAGTGTGAGTTACCGGGGATGATATCACCAGCCTTCACGAGGTGTGAGAACAACACGTTCTCGGCAGCACGACCCTGATGTGTGGGAATAACATAGTCGAAGCCTGTAAGACGACCGATAACCTCCTTTAGTTCGAAGAATGACTTTGAGCCGGCGTAAGCCTCATCACCTGTCATCATAGCTGCCCACTGACGGTCGCTCATGGCACCTGTACCAGAGTCTGTCAAACAGTCAATATACACCTGCTCCGACTTCAAGCCAAAGAGGTTGTAGTGAGCATCCTTAATCCACTGCTCACGCTCTGCGCGTGTGCTCTTTCTCAAGGGCTCAACCATCTTAATTCGATACGCTTCTGCAAATGGGATTTCCATAGTTGTGTAGTTTTAAGTTTGTTATTTGTTTAATAATATATTCTTTTTATTTTCTACTCGCTTTCTAAATGCACCAATATTCGTACACTACCCGACAAAGGTAGGCAAAAATATAGTCAATTGCAACTAATCACTTCAAATTATTTTTTCTCGGTCTTTTGATGTTGTCTGCAAGAAAACCACATCTTTATTTATTAGCAACAAGAAGTTCAAGTATCTGCACAGCATTAAGTGCCGCACCCTTACGTATTTGGTCGGCCACGCACCAGAATGTCAAGCCTCGCTCGTTGCACAAATCCCTACGCAAGCGACCTACATATACGGGGTTGGTACCCTGTGCAAAGAGAGGCATAGGATAGCGTTTTGCTGCAGGCTCGTCAATAAGCACCACGCCCTTTGCCTCGGCAAAGGCACGACGTACATCCTCGATATTGAGAACATCCTCGGTCTCCAACCATATAGCCTCGGAGTGAGCGCGCATGACGGGAACACGCACACATGTTGCCGAGGTATGAATATCCGAGTGCATGATTTTGCGTGTCTCGTGATACATCTTCATCTCCTCCTTCGTGTAGTCGTTATCCTGGAATACGTCTATATGGGGAATAAGGTTGTAGGCAAGCTGGTAGGCGAACTTCTCAACCTTGGGCTCGCGACCCTCAACTATAGCCTTGTGCTGCTCCTCAAACTCTTGCATGGCTGTGGCACCGGCACCACTTGCCGACTGGTATGTTGCCACGTGTACACGCTGTATGTGCGACAAACGCTCAATAACACCCAGCGCCACAACCATCTGTATCGTTGTACAGTTAGGGTTGGCGATAATACGACGAGGGGCATTGAAAGCATCCTCGCCATTTACCTCGGGGACAACAAGAGGCACATCGTCATCCATGCGGAAGGCTGACGAGTTATCAATCATAAAGGTACCATGCTTGGTTATGGTCTCGGCATACTCCTTCGAGGTAGGGGCTCCGGCCGAGCAGAGTGCTACATCAACATCCTTAAAGTCATCGTTATGCTGCAACTCACGCACAACGATATCCTCTCCACGGAAGCGGTATGTGCGACCGGCACTGCGCTTCGAACCAAAGAGCTTGAGCTCATCAATCTGCATCGAATGGTGCTCGAGTATCGACAAGAACTCCTGACCTACGGCACCACTAACACCTACTATTGCAATCTTCATAATCTATATATTTTTTAATTGTTTAACATGCTTTATTTAGCGTTCTCGGATCTATGTCTAAAAGAAGTCATCATCACCAAAGAAGTTGTCATCATCCACAAACTCCGACTGCGGCTCCTCCTCGACAATATCCACATCGCAGCTATAGTCGGGCTCCTCTTCAGAGCGATCGAAACGGTCGGTACGCTCCACGCCGAGCGAGCCATCGGCATATATCTTCGTGAGAAACTTACCCGCTATGGGAAGTGCCATGCGTGAGCCATCGGCATTGCGCGTGAAGTGTATGGCATTCTCCTCGCCACCAACCCATGTGCCTATCACAAGATTAGGCACAGCGCACATAAACCAGGCATCGACATTATCATTCGTCGTACCCGTCTTGGCAGCTATCTCCACATCGTTAAAGCCAAACTCATAGAGCATACGTCGCGCCGTACCCGTCGTTACAACCTTCTGCATCATCGTAATCATGGTGTAGGCCACACGTCGTGAGAGCACATCATTGGTCTTGGGCGTGAAGGTAGCAAGAACATTACCCTGATTATCCTCTATGCGGGTCACAAAGATGGGGTCTATACGCACACCCTCATTTGCGAAGGTACAGTATGCCGAAGCCATCTCATAGGGGTTGCTGTCATAAGAGCCTATACACAGCGCCGCCACAGGGTCAATAAAGCTTTTGATACCCATATCGTGGATAAACTCCGCTACAGCCTCGGGGCGCTTCGCCTGCTTCATAATCCATGCTGTATAATTATTACGACTCTGCGCCAAGCCCCAATACAGGGGGTGAACACCCGTATATTCCACCTCACCGGACTCCTTGGGCGACCATATACCTGCCGGAGTCTCGATAGATACCGGAAGGTTGGGGATTGGTGTGCATGGCGTAAGACCCAAGTGGTCGATAGCAAAGGTATAGACAAAGGGCTTTGCCGTAGAGCCTACCTGACGCTTACCCTGCATCGCAGCGTCATACTTGAAGTAGCGATAATCGGGGCCTCCGACATAGGCGCGTACATAACCCGTATTGGGGTCTATGGCAACAAGCGAACCTCGCATAATCTTTTTGTAGTGGATAAGTGAGTCTCGAGGCGTAAGCACCGTATCGCGTACACCTCGATAGGTAAATACGCGCATCTTGTGCGGCGACTTGAAGGCTGCCAATATATCCTTCTCCGAAGCTCCGGCCTCGGACATCTCGCGCCAACGCTCTGTCGTGCGCATCGAGGCGAGAAGTTTGGCCTCGGCCTCCGCCTTCTCCAAGTCGGGAAACAGATTCTTGCCCAATGATTCATACTGCGCATCCATACGTGGCTGCACAAGCTCCTTCATCTGTTCGTTCAACGCCTGCTCGGCATAGCGCTGCATGCGGGCATCAACCGTTGTATATATCTTCAAGCCATCACGATAGATGTCATAGTTCTCGCCATTAGCCTTCTGATTCTTATAGCACCAACCATATATCGGATTCTCGTTATACTCCTTCAGCGCCTGCTCATAGTCCCACTCCGTATAGTAATTTCTGCGTTGCGGCTCATGTGCCATCATCGTGCGACGCACCATCTCGCGGAAATAGGTCGCCGAGCCCTCATTATGAGCATCTGCCGCACGTCGATACTGCGAGAGGTCTATGGGTAGCTGCTTGAGCGAGTCGGCCACCTTCTGCGTTATGGCGCCTGCCACAGCCATACGGTCAAGCACCGTATTGCGACGCTCACGAGCACGCTCATTAGGCTCACCACGCTTCAGAGGTGCGTATGTACCCGGCGCCTTCACCTGACCGGCAATAACCGCCGCCTCCTCAATCTTCAGGTCGGCAGGCTCCTTACCAAAGAAGTTATTGGCTGCAGACTTAATACCGAAGTTCGAGTTCGAGAACTCCACGGTATTGAGGTACATAGCAACAATCTCCTCCTTCGTGTAGTTATGCTCAAGCTGCGTGGCGATGACATACTCCTGCGCCTTGGCAGCAAGCGTACCGGCATTACCCTCAAGACCCGCCTTATTGCGACGTGTCTTGTAGAGGTTCTTGGCGAGCTGCTGCGTGATAGTACTACCACCACCTTGGCCACTCTGTCGCAAAATCACGGTTTTGATGCCAGCACGTGCCGTAGCCACGAAGTCAATACCGGCATGGTCAAAAAAGCGCACATCCTCGGTAGCAAGTAACGCTGCAACAATCGTCGGCAACTTATGTCCGTCAATCGTAAGCCACGAGTCACGATCCTCCGAGAAGAGCTCCTCGTACGAGAGGTAGGTGCGATTCTCGATGAAGTAGGTGCCAAGCACCTCGCCATCCTCCGAGAATATCTGCGTGGCGAGGTTTGTCTTGGGGTTCTCCAGCTCATCAAAAGTAGGCATGGGACCCAACATCTCGGTCTTGGCCATGATAAAGAGGGCGGCAAGAGATACCACTCCGAGGAGCACACACCCCCACATCGTGCGTATTAGCCATCCGCGCAATGAGAGTTTCTGTTTGTCTGATTGTTTCTTCTGTGCCATATTGTTTATTTGTTTTTTGCTCTTAAATATGCATCCTAAAATGGCAACCCGAGGCCGAAAGATACAAAGGGTTTATTATGTGCCGCGGGGTACTGTGGCGAGTGCTTCATATAGAACGATAATGTTGCCGAGATTGTTGCAGCCGAGGGCATGCGTAGCAGCGTGAAGTCGGCTGTAAGGTCACAACCATAAGACCACAAATGGCGACGAAGCCCGACAATCGAGCCATCTGTAGTATCAAAGCGCTCGACACGGAATGACGCATAATCGCCTCCGAGGTTGAGCCTCAAACGCTTAAAGAAGATCACACCCGACCATCCGCCATCGGGATACCATAGCGGCAACTGATAGTTCAATGAGGCCGAGATATAGTTATCGTTCACGATATCGTATGATGAATATCCACGCGGTATAAGACGCGAGGAACGAAGCGAGAGTCCCGACTTCACGATATCTGACTGAAAACCCCCAAACGATGTCTGATATGATGCCGCCACAGAGAAGGAGTGGTGCTTAACAATGCCCGGCGTATAGAGCTTACCATAGAGTACAACAAGCTGTCCGAAGCTATCCGTGGCGGGATTTTGTGCGTAGTTTGCCGCAAGCACCACACCCCACGGCGGAAGGAAGTCACGGTGCGACTGCCTTACATAGTCCTGGAACGAGATACCTGCATTCAACAGATGCACACCCTGCGTATAGCCTATCGTCGCGAAGTTCGTGACCTTGCCATTCTCAAAGGTCAGCTTATCGACATTCGCCACCATGCCATTGGAGAAGTTCCACGACAACGAGGCCGCCAGCTGTCGCGTATGGTAACCACGCTCGATAAGTATAGGCAGCGTAGCTCCAGCACTCACCGAGAAGTATTTCCCCTGCTTTGGCAACTCGGGATACTCCACATTTCCCGTCTCGGGATTATAGATAAAGACCGTATGTATATTTTGGCTACCACCATAAGTGCCATTCAGCCAAAGATTTACGCCCAAGCCATTATATCGCAATGTACCCTTATACACCGAGCCCTCATTCCTGTTCCAGCCCCACGTAAGAAAGCCCTCGAAGGTCGAGAGTATATTCTGCCACATGACTGTAGCACCGAGGTTAAAGGCGATATTCGACTCCTCGATAATGGCGTAAGGATCATACGACGCCGGCGCCCAGCTATGCACATTGAAGGCGTGAAGGAAGCGATGGAAACGACGTGGTGGCGTACGCTTGACTATCGTGTCGCACACAGCCTTATCGAAGTGCACCGTATCAAGGTTTACAACATTCCATGATCTACTCTCGGGAAGAAGCAACTGTGGGGGTGAGGGCCTATACATAACCTCACGAGCGCCCTCTACGCGCTGCGTAACAGGCATATAGCCGCGACGGTCGTAGCTCACACCGACAACCTCGGCACTATCTATAGGCATAGGCTGGAAGGCTCCATACTCTACGTTCGAGAGCTGATACTCGCGCTTGGTCTTAATATCGTAGAGGTGCATCTGGTCGCGACCCGAGGCTATGGAGCCATAGTAGAGCTTGCCATCCTTGGCTCGCAGGTCGCTCAACGTAATATAGGCAGGTCGTGTAACCTCCTTAAGACGTATGCCATGCAACACGGCGATGTGCATACCCCTATCGTCGGTGATAATCATATAGAGCTGCCCCGTGAGGTTATCCCACGCCATGCCGTGCACCTCCGAGCCCATGGGCACCTCGACCTTAACACCATGCTTGCCGGCATCTGCCACAATCGTATAACGGCCATCGGGCGTGTACTCCACCCATGCCATATTACCGTCGTTCATAGGTGTGACATAGAGCACATTATTCATCTTGCGCAGGGAGCGTGCACGCCCCTTCTCGATATCCATATAGCAGAGGCGCGAGGCTACCTTCTCGGCAAAGAGCGCACTGCGACGATACTCCGTCCACCACACACGTCCCGAGGCATCCAACGCAGGACGCGACGAGACATAACCCGTATAGGCGACACGCTTCTCACGTGCCGCAGTATCTATAATCACAAAGGCCGTAGGACGATCCAGATCCTCCTTGAGTGCTATATAACGACCCTCACCAAGGGGGTGTAGATGTGAGTATATCGTATGGCTCTTGGGCTTGGGTACGGCAATAGGCTCCGTGCTATCGTGTACAGGGGGCAACTTACCCCAATGACTATTAAGCGAGTGAAAGGTGTCGTAGAAGAGCTGCGTCTCGCTACGACCATAGAGGCGCTTGAGCACCCATGATGTCGAGACAATCATGTAGGGACGACGCACCATGAGCTCGACGAAATCATCACCCATAACGCGGCCAAAGCGATTGTAGCCATGACGACACATGACATACCCCAAGGCGTAGTGATTTGGGATATAATCACGATAGGAGCCGCTAAACCACTTGTCGATATTCTTCGTAGTGCTTACGTTAAGCCCCTGGGCACGATATACCATCGTAAAGGAGGGCTGCAGGCCACGTCCAAAGGTTGACATCTCGGTCTCGACATGCACGGCATCGCCCTCCATCATCCATAGCGGCATGAAGAGCAGACCTATAGTCGAACTCTGCTGACCGATGATATAGCTCAGCCACTTCACCACGCCGCGATTGAGGTTGTTGTACTGCACGGCATGGCGATATTCATGCGCCACAAGCTGCTTCAGCCATGGCATGGAGTATCCGTTGATGCTCGGCGTAGAGAGAAAATCCACGCGGCGCGGCATCCACATCACAATACCATTGGCACGGAAGTTCGAGGGGTGCACAACAAAGGGAATAGACATCTGCGGATAGCGATAGCCATAGGATATATCCTTGTTCACGGCATCGAGATAGTGCATCATGCGCGTGGCTATATGCTGCGCCGTATCGGGATATACCACACGATGATTCTTCGCTTTCATCTGATTCCAGCGCAACGATGGAGGATCGACACCCCAGCTGTAATACTGCGCCGAGGCATGCTCCACAGCCAACATGGCCAGGAGTACCACAGCAAGAGTTACCACAATGCGCTTTATCATCTTCCTTTACAATTCCTACGTTTATGTAGATATAACATGCAAAGGTACAAAAAAAGCTCGAAATGTGTACATAGTACACAGATAAAAAGCGGAAAGAGCAAAGACAAAGAGCAAAACTGAAAGGTGGGCTTCGATGAGGTAATATGTCATAAAGCCCATATTAGCCCGTCAACTTTCATCTTTCATCTTTGCTCTTTCATCTTTCCACTTTTATTGCCTTGACATGAAAAAGCCACCGATGGGCTGTACTTGAGCGTACTCCCATTGACGAGATAATTCGTTAGCGGAAGTAGATGGCCCCCTATCACTACAAATTTGTTGTCAGAAGGCTGCAGATGTGGCCTTGACATGAAAAAGCCACCGATGGGTAGTACTTGATGTACGTCCCATTGGTGGCGTTGATTGAAAGGCCACAGATGCTGCCTTATCACAACAAATTACTGGCGGAGCCAACGATACAACTCCCCCCACGACGGCTTCTTGCCGTGCATAAAAATACCTACACGATAAATCTTCGCTGCAATCCAAGTAGTAAAGATAAAGGTGGCATAGAGGATTGATAATGAAAGTATTATCTCCCATGTGGGAATACCAAAGGGGATACGCGCAATCATCACTATGGGTGAGGTGAAGGGTATGATGGATGTCCAAAAGGCAAGAGGCGAGTTGGGGTCGCTAAAGACAGACATCATACATATCAAAGCAAGGATGATAGGCATCATGATGATGGTATTGAACTGCTGGCCATCCTGCACAGAGTCCACAGCAGAGCCTGACGCCGCATAGAGAGAGGCGTAAAGAAGGAAGCCTCCGAGGATGTAGGCCAGGAGGTAGGCGAAGAGCAGAGCGAGATACCCGGTATCGCCAATAGTACCCACCAGGGCTCCCATCATAGCATCCGAGGTTGCTACTACATCGGCGCTAAAGAGCACAGGCACAAGGAATTGCGAGGCCGAAATAACAAGCGCAGCCCAGATGGCAATCTGCGTGATAGCCACCGAGGCGACACCCAAAATCTTACCCATCATAATCTGGAAGGGGGTGCAGGTGGTAACCAGAACATCGACCACGCGGCTCGCCTTCTCCTCGACCACAGAGGTGAGCACCATCTGTCCATAGAGGATAATCACCATATAGAGTATCATGCCGAGGATAAGACCAAGGGCATAGCTTATACCCGAGGAGGTGCTCTCCATCGTTGCCTCCTCGCCCGTGCCATCATTCTTGAAGGTCGATAGCTCGATATCCGTCTTCACCGAGGCGAGTATCTCATCGAGGTTTTCGATGTTGTGAGCCAGGAGCTTACGACGCTCGATGATGGACGATATCTGCGAGGCTATATTCTGCTCGAGCATCAACGATGAGGAGCTGTTTGTGATGAGCTGCACGGAGTCACGCATCTCGGGGACGGAGCCTATATAGAGTATGCCAAAGATATTGCTCTCCTCGCCATACATGGCACATGCCTCGGCCTTGGTGAGGTGGCTCTCATCAACAAAGGTCACCTCGGGCGAGCTTTGCAGCTTATCAACAATCTCGGCCGTGCGGTCGATGACGACTACCTGACGGCTGCCACCATCGGCATAGAGCATCATAAGCGAGGGGGCGATCATCATGCCGACCATAAAGATGGGCATGAGCAACGTGGTGATTATAAATGACTTCTTGCGCACGCGCTCCGTAAACTCGCGCGACACTATAAGATATAGATTCTTCATAACTAAACCTATTTAGAGCGTACCATTCACGGCACGGATAAATATATCGTTCATCGAGGGCATAACCTCGCTTATAGAGCGTAGGCCACACCTCTCGTTCATTGTAGCAATAGCACGCTGCACATCCTCATCTCGCGGGATAAAGATGCGCGACTCGCGGTAGCCTCCTATCACGCCACGGCTCTCACCCACACGCTCGGCGCAGCCGGCAAGGAGTGTATCGAGGGTTGCATCATCGGCACGATGCAGCACCTCGAAGTTGTTACCTCCGGCCGAGCGACGTATCTCGGCAACAGAGCCCGTGAGGATGTTTTGAGACTTATTAATCAGCGTCACATGGTCGCAAATCTCCTCCACGGAGGCCATGTTGTGTGTCGAGAAGATTACCGTAGCACCACGATCACGCAGAGATAAAATCTCCTGCTTGAGCATATTAGCATTTATAGGGTCGAAGCCCGAGAAGGGCTCATCAAATATCAGAAGCTTGGGCTCATGCACCACCGTAGAGATAAACTGCACCTTCTGCGCCATACCCTTCGAGAGGTCTTCGACCTTGCGGTCCCACCAGTCGGCAAGGTCCAGACGCTCGAACCAACCCCGCAGGCGCTGCTCGGCATCGCGACGACTCAAACCTCGCAGCTGCGCAAAGAAGAGAGCTTGTTCACCCACGCGCATCTTCTTATATAGGCCACGCTCCTCAGGCATATAGGCTATACGATAGATATCCTCGGCCGTGAGGGGTTTGCCATCCATCAGCACACGACCGGCATCGGCCATGGTTATGCGTGTGATAACACGTATCAATGTAGTCTTGCCCGCACCATTGGGGCCGAGGAGCCCATAGACCGCGCCACGAGGCACCTCCAACGAGACATCGTCGAGAGCCTTATGTCCCGTATAGCTCTTGGTGACATGCTCCACCTGTAGAATTGCATCCATACTCTTTCAAATATTTATATCACAAAGATACGATATTTTTCGTATCACGAAACAACATATATAAAAAAAAGAGAGGGCACCCCGACGGAGCCCTCATCTTCGTATAAATATATATACTATTTAGGAATTACCATGCAAAGACACCCACACCATACTCCTCTGTGCGAGTTGTAGGGCCCTGCTCATCCTCTACGGGAGTGCCAAAGGGATTCTCGGGATCGTCAATAGGTGTTACCCCCGTGTAATCCAACAAGAAGTAGAGGTCGCTCGACAGAGTGTAAGGTCCACAATCGGGAGTCTGCGCTGAACCATCATTAAAGATAACCATCATGTCCTCTGTACCATTAGCCGCGGCAGGCATTTCCCAATAGTAGTAGGTATAGTCGCCAAACACCTCGGTGCCATCATAAGCCTTACCGGGCCATGCATTAAGGATAGTATTCTGTGTGCCATAGTGCCAAGCGTAGAGGTTGACCGTGTTCCAGGCATTCTCCTTATATAGATAAATCTTATATCCACCTCCTGCAACCTCCTGTTCTGGGCCATTCTCCGTCTGCTCGGTAGCTTCGGTATATGAAACACCCGCGGACATCAGATATATTCTATAGTCGGCATTTGCAGCATCGGCATAGAAGTAGATATCGTAAACGCCCTCCTCGATAACATACAGAGCACTGGCACCGTCGGTTATAAGATATGCATCAACCCAGCGATCAGCATATACATTCTTAAATGCACTACCGAAGACTGTTGCCTCGCTACTCACGATTTGGAATCTCTCGTATGCACCTATCTCGGCG
>JAZNFC010000020.1:0-10213 GCA_045588935.1 Alistipes sp.
CCCGGTTATGAGGATGCCATACGTAAGATTAAGCGATTTATGGAGGATGAGGAGAATCTGAGTAAGTCGGCACAGAAGATTGTGAAAACGCGTCAAGCACAAGCCGCGGCCATGGAGGGGCCTGAAGCATGATTAGTAAGATGATACGCTACGATATAGTGCTATATGCCGGTGAGCAGGAGCACTTCATCGAGCAGCTTCGTGAGCTCGGCTTGGTGGATATCACCACTACGGGCTGGGAACCCACGGAGGGCGACCGCACGATATTGCTCGATATCGAGGCGCACAATAAGGCTGTTGAGTACCTCAAGTCATTTGCAAGTTCGGAGGCGTATAAGTCTGATGCTGTGCCCTTTGCGAATGGTGCGGAGGCATATAATGAGTATGTCGAGGCTCGCGAGGAGCGTGCTCGTCTGCAGCAGGAGATTGCGCGCATAGAGAAGCAGCGTGACGATATTGCACCGTGGGGTAAGTTCTCGGATGCAGATATCGCGAAGCTCGCCTCACGTGGTATAACACTTCGTTACTTCACTACGCAGACCGCGACCTTCGATAAGATGGTTAAAGAGTGGAATGAGACGATGACCGTTGTGGAGATTAACCGCACACAGTCGGCTGTCTATTTCGCTGTGGTCTTGACTGACGATACGAATGTCGTTATCGATGGTCAGGAGGTACGTCTTCCGCAGTTAGATGCCGAGGGCTTGGAGGTGGAGCGCAAGCGTTTGGAGGCCGAGGATAAGGCTCTCGACGCATGCTTCTCGCGTGCTGCGGCCTCGTTGTCACTTATCGAGGCGGAGACGGCAATCCTCATGGAGCAGCTTCAGGGCTTGAAGGTGGGTGCTACGGCGCGCCGCGAGGCTGATGGAGAGCTCGTTATCATGGAGGGCTGGGCCGAGGCCGATACAGCCGAGAGAGTAGATGCTCTCTTTGCCAAGTATCCCAACCTTGTCTATATGAAGCGTGATGCCACGATGGATGATGAGGCTCCCGTGAAGCTCAAGAACAATAAGTTTGCACGTTTGTTTGAGCTTATCGGCGCTATGTATGCACTGCCGAAGTATGGTACGTTGGACCTCACGCCCATCTTTGGTCCCTTCTATATGTTGTTCTTCGCCATCTGCTTGTGCGATGCGGGCTATGGACTTGTGTTGTTGCTCGTGGGCTTAATGCTTCTGAAGAAGGGCGGTGAGAAGTTGCGTCAGGCGGCATGGCTCTCTGTAGTTTGTGCCTCTGCAACTGTGGCGTTTGGTTTCTATGCCAACTCGTTCTTCGGTCTGGCCATCTCGGACTATGCACCTGTGATTAAGTTCCTCGATTTCCAGAATCAGTTCTTCTCGATATCGTTGGCTATCGGTGTAGTGCAGATATTAGTCGGCATGGCTATCAATATCTATATGCAGGCCAAGCTCTTTGGCTTTACCTCGATGTTCGGTCTGCTCGGATGGTTTATCATCCTGCTCTCGGGCTCGTTGGCTGTGGGCTTGCCTATGTTTGGTCTTGCCATTCCGGGCTTTGATGCCTCATCGCCGATATTCTACGGCTGCGTGGGTGTTGGTGCCCTGCTGATGCTTGTGCTCAATAATGTTAAGCGTAATCCGCTTATCAACATTGGTGCAGGTCTGTGGAATGCCTACAACAATATCACCGGCTTGTTGAGCGATGTGCTCAGCTACATTCGACTCTTCGCCATTGGCCTCTCGGGCGGTGTGTTGGCACAGGTCTTCAACTCGCTGGCCATGGGTCTCTCGGGCATGGGCGATATCGCTCCCGGAACACCTTGGTATGGATATATCGTGCCCATCATTGCGGCGTCTGTTATCCTGCTTATAGGTCACGGTATCAACCTCTTTATGTCGGCGATATCGTCATTCGTACACCCCATGCGTTTGACCTTCGTTGAGTTTTATAAGAATGCAGGCTTCGAGATGGGACAGCGAGCCTTCGACCCTGTTAGAAAGATGAATAGATAATCAAATAATATTAACAATTTAAAACTTTTTTACAATTATGAATTCAGCATTAATTTTGGCCTATTTGGGCGTAGTGTTCATGGTAGGTATTTCAGGTTTGGCTTCAGCCGTAGGTACAGCTCGTTGCGGTATGGCAGCAGTAGGCGCTTTGAAGAAGAATGGTGGTGCCTTCGGTAGCTACATGATTCTCTCGGCTCTTCCCGGCTCACAGGGTCTTTATGGCTTTGTTGGCTACTTCATGGTTGCCAGCCTTATCACTCCCGAGATCTCAATGCTTACGGCGGTAGGTATCTTCGGTGCCGGTCTTCTTATGGCCATCGTAACCTTGTCTTCATCTATCATGCAGGCAAAGGTTTGTGCTAACGGTATTGCAGCTATCGGTAACGGTAACGACGTGATGGGTAAGACTCTTATCCTTGCGGCCTTCCCCGAGCTTTATGCTATCTTGGGTGTGGCAGCGACGTTCCTTATTTCGAACGCCATTGCATAATTTCCGATTCGTATAGGGCATCTTCGCCCTATCCATAAAGTAACCCTCTTGGGATGTAGGTCACTACCTTCTCAAGAGGGCTACTTTTGTAATAGAGAACAGAGAACAGAGAACAGAGAACAGAGTGCTCTTTGCTCTTTCTACTTCTCACTTTAGAATAGCGCCGGCTCCTCGTTGCTACCATAGGCGTAGCCTAAATGCTTGTATGCCAGCTCTGTGGCCTCTCGTCCGCGGGGCGTGCGCTTTAAGAATCCCTCCTTGATAAGGAAAGGCTCATATACCTCCTCGATGGTTCCCGCCTCCTCGCTCACGGCCGTAGCCACGGTATTAAGACCTACGGGGCCTCCGTTGAACTTCTCGATTATCGTTGCCAAAATCTTATTATCCATCTGGTCAAGACCTCGGGCGTCGATGTTGAGTGCCGAGAGTGCTATGCGCGTAATCTCCACGTCGATATGTCCTTCACCCTCGACCATGGCGAAGTCGCGCACACGGCGCAGTAGGGCATTGGCGATACGTGGTGTGCCACGTGAACGCAGTGCTATCTCCAGCGCAGCGTCATCATCTATAGAGATGTCGAGTATGGATGCCGAGCGCTTCACTATGCCGGCCAAGACAGGGGCATCGTAGTACTCGAGGTGGCACGTAATGCCGAAGCGGGCACGCAAGGGTGATGTGAGCAGTCCGCTGCGTGTCGTGGCACCCACCAAGGTGAAGGGGGCAAGCTCGATCTGTATTGAGCGAGCAGCAGGGCCCTTATCCAAGACGATATCTATCTTGTAGTCCTCCATTGCCGAGTAGAGATACTCCTCGACAATAGGGCTTAAGCGGTGTATCTCATCGATAAAGAGCACATCGCCAGGATTAAGGTTTGTAAGAAGGCCTGCCAGGTCGCCCGGCTTATCCAATACGGGGCCCGAGGTGACCCTGAGCTGTGCTCCCATCTCGTTGGCAATGATATTTGCCAGGGTGGTCTTACCCAATCCCGGAGGGCCATGAAGCAATACGTGGTCGAGAGAGTCGCCACGCAGCAGTGCTGCCTTAATAAATATCTTGAGGTTGGCGACAATCTTATCCTGTCCCGAGAAGTACTGCAGCGCCTGTGGGCGAATACGGCTCTCGAACTCCTTGTCGCTCTCAATATTTCGCATATTACGATCTACACCCATATATCTATATCGTTTCTAAAATTCAAACAACTTCTAAATGCAAATATACTATTTTTTTATTGTTGAAAACTTTGAAATAAAATATTTCTTTGTTTTTATAAAATATTATATATTTGTAAGCGAGAATATTTGTTTGACGGCAAGAGATTCCGGCTCTCTTGAAATGATGAATATACTTCACTTAATATATTAATTTTAAACTATTTAGTTATGTTTAACAAACTTTTCAATCCGATGTTCGCTGTGGTGATGACCCTGGGCTTGGCTCTTGGCTTTGTCGCTTGTGAGAAAGATGATGCGGATAAGACTCCGAATGATTTGACTATCGAGCTCTCGACAGCGAATTTGGCATTTACAATGGAGGAGGGTAGCCAGGAGGTTACCATTACCTCGAATGGAGCGTGGAGTGTAGCTGTAGCCTACACCGATGGGGCCGATTGGCTCACTGTGACGCCTATCGAGGGTAAGAATAATGGTAAGGTTACGGTTATGGCTCATAAGAATGAGTCGGGTGCTGCGCGCAAAGCAACCGTGAAGGTTACGGTAAATCATCCCAAGTATGGCCCATGGGCTACACAGAGCATCGAGGTGCTTCAGTCAGGTACCGCCGAGGAGGTAGAAGTGGGCGAGGGCTCTATCAGCGCAGCCCTGAAGGTTAAGGATGGCGAGGTGGCAAAGGTAAACCGTGCTACGGTGGTTGCTATCTGCAAGAATGGCTTCCTTATGGATGACGTTGCAGCCCGCATGTTCGTTTATATCTATAATATGGATGTCGAGGGCTTGAAGATAGGCTCTGTGGTATCTGTCGAGGGTACTATCTCTACCTATAACAACTTCAAGCAGTTTGCTGCTATCAAGGATGAGGCGACCGGCGAGTATGGAGATGCTCCTGTGGTGACTATCCTTGAGCAGGGCGAGTACACACAGCCCACACCCGAGGTTATGGATGCGGCGGCCATGGATGCCTTTGTTGCTACTCCCTCGATTAAGTATGTGGAGTACACGGGTTTGCTCTCTGTATCCGGCGACTACTACAACGTTATTATCGAGGGCGCTACCAAGTCGCAGGGCTCGCTTCTCTATCCCAATGCCGAGGATATCAAGGCTGTAGATGGTCAGATGATCAAGGTTACGGGCTGGGTGGCTTATGTAAATAGCGGTAAGTATGTGAATACTATCGTTGTGAGCACCGAGGCTGCGTGTGAGGCTCCCAAGGAGGAGGAGCTCGGCCCGAACGATACGAAGATTGTCTTCTCGGAGCAGGCCGAGTTTGCCGAGGTTACGGAGGATGTTGTTATCGTAGGTAAGGAGTACACTTTTGAGGAGTTTAAGTTTGCCTTTACGAAGGTTAATAACTCTGACTCGAAGTATGTGGTAGCAGATAAAGGTATTCGCTTCTATAAGAAGGATATCATGACCGTTACGGCTCCCGAGGGTAAGCTTATCACGAAGATAGCCTTCAAGGTTACGCCATCACATAAGGGCCCGGTTACTTGCGATAAGGGTACTTATGATGAGGCTGAAGCATCATGGAGCGGTAAGGTTAAGAACGTATCGTTTACGGCTGTTGAGCAGATGCGCTTCACGCATGTGGTTATCACTACGACCGAGGATGATGGCACGGTACCCGATGATGGTGGCGAGACTCCCGGTGGCGATGAGGGCGAGGGTGGCGATACCCCCGGCACAGGTGAGGATACTACTCCTGCAGATTATAGCTATGTATTCACATCGAAGGTATTTACCGAGAATGGTACGCAGACTCTCGGTGAGCTCGACTGGACATTGACAACAGACACCTCATTTTTTGCATACTACGACGATTCTGGTATGACGATTGGTAAGGCGGCAGAGCCTTGCACCTACCTAACTTTGAAGAGCAATGGCTTTACCAAGGGTGTTACAAAGGTTGTTATCAATGCACGCGGTGCCACGGATACCAATGCGAAGTGTACGGTTACTGTCGGTGGTCAGCAACTGGGCTCGGAGGCTTCTCTTACTAAAGTAGCCACGGATTATACCTTCGAGAGTACAGAGGCTTTGACCGGCGAGATTGTAATTTCATTTACGCAGACATCTGCCAAGGCGCTATATATCACAGGCTTTGCTATTAATGGCAATATCGCTGCCACTACGCCCGACGATGGTGGTAATGAGGGTGATGATGATGTGACTCCCGAGGAGCCGCTTGGCCCTAACGACACAAAGATTCTACTTTCGGAGCAGGAGCCTTTCAAGGATAGTACAAGTGAGGTCATTGTTGCGGGTAACACCTATACATTCGAGGGCTTTACTTTCGCATTTGTGAAGAAGGGTTCTTCGGACTCGAAGTACACACAGGAGAATATCCGTCTTTATAAGAAGGATACAGTGATTATCACTGCACCCGAGGGTAAGACAATTACAAAGATTGCAGTAACTATCAACAATACAAATAAGGTGTTGACCCCTAATGTCGGAGAGTACGATGCTACGACTTATGTATGGACGGGTAGTAGCAATAGCGTAGAGCTTACGGCATCTGAAGGTGTTGTTTACTTCTCGCAGATGGTTATTACAGCAGTTGATGCAAATTAATCAAACCATATCTTTGATTAGCTGCGAGCGATATGGCTCGCAGCTAATCGAGATAAGCCTAATATATAATATCACTAAATGTATAGAGTAAGTCGTATGGTGCTGATATTTATGGCTATGGCTGTCGCTACGGCCATAAATTGCGGTTGTGAGTTATCGATTGAGGATATGTCACCCAAGTATAAGGCCTATCTTCAGAGTACGGAGGTGCGAGGCGATAGTACAAGTTGCGCTGTGGTGCTTGAGGCACAACAGGGTAGCTCCTATGCTATAACTATCTCTACGGATGGCAATTGGGCAACATTCTCTGATGGCACAACACATCTCTCGGGGACGATGGAGGGTGAACATAAGGCTGTGGTTATTTATTTCGGTAAGAACGACAGTGGAGTAGTGCGTGAGGCTGATATCGAGGTTAAGTTGGCAGATAAAAAGCGCTTTAACCTATGCTTCAGGCAGCTTATATATGATGCCGAGCCGAAGCCTCTTGTGAGAGATTGGCCCGAGCTTCCGACATGTGGCATAAACGACGGATATATCTACAATACGCACTACGGACAGCTTAACTATCAGAGCAATGCGCGTAACTATACCTACTGCTTCTCGCCCGAGTATCGAGCCTCGATGTGGGTGGCCTATCCGTTGCATACATCCCACCTCTCGGGCCCGGGACAGCGTAAGGATAACTTCGACTACGATATGAGCATCGATACGACATATCAGGCTAAATTGAAGTATTCGTATAAGGGTCGCTATGACCGTGGACATCAGCTGCCTGCGGCCGATCGTAAGTGTTCGCAGGAGATGATGGATCAGACATTCTATGCGACGAATATGACGCCACAGTATGCCACGTTTAATCAGAATAAGTGGGGTACACTTGAGGGCAGGGTGCGCAATCAGGCATGTAAGGATACGCTCTATGTCGTTACAGGAGCACACTTCGAGGGCGAGCATGACAGCTCTATAGCGAGCTATACGACCGATAACTACGGCCAGCGATGTGCTACGCCGACATACTACTATAAGGTGTTGTTGCGCACAACGAGTGGCAATACGGGAAGGTCTATAGCCACGATAACCGATGCCTCGGAGCTACGCGCCATAGCCGTATGGATGAAGCATGTTGACACGCAGGGTGATAATGCCATTAAGCGTGAAGAGCTTATCTCGGTGGCGGAGTTGGAGGAGCTTACGGGCTTTGAGTTCTTCCCGATGCTTGATGACTCTGTAGAGGAGCAGGTGAAGCAGTCGGTGGATGTCGATGTGTGGGGATTGATGTAATGAATAAATAAATGTGTAATATATGATAAAGAAACTGTTATCACTGCTTGGTGTGACCCTCTTCATGGTGGCTGCGGCAATGGCGCAGGATAAGCCACACATGGTGCTCTTCTGGAACTTGGAGAACCTCTTCGATATCTATGACGACCCCGAGACGCGTGACGATGAGTTTACGCCCGAGGGTGTACGTGCATGGAACGAGGTTAAGTATGGCAAGAAGCTCGCTAATATAGAGCGTGTAATCTTCGATATAGCGGCGATACAGCGCAACTATCCCGCGGTGATTGGTGTGTCGGAGATTGAGAATCGCATGGTGCTGGAGGATCTTGTTATGCAGCCCAAGCTTAAGGGTGCGAACTACCGTATATGTCACTACGACTCGCCTGATGCCCGTGGCGTGGATGTAGCCTTTCTCTATCGTGCCGATATCTTCAAACTCAAGGGCTCGGATAATATTAAGCTTGAGGTGCCCGGTCTTGATAACTTTCGCACGCGTGACCTTGTGGTTATGTGGGGAGATATTGAGGGTGAGCCCTTCTACTTCCTGGTGTCGCACTGGCCCTCGCGCCTCGGCGGTAAAGAGGCATCACAGTTTAAGCGCGATGCGTGTGCCCGTCAGATACGCGAGATAAAGGATTCGTTGCTCAGGGATAACCCTGCAACAAAGGTTATCGTCATGGGTGACTTCAACGACGATGCTACGGATGACAGCATCGTTGAGGTTATGGGTGCCAAGGGCAAGGTTAAGGAGCTTGCCGAGGGTGACTTTTTCAATCCCTATAATCAGATGTTACGCGCAGGCCTCGGCACGTTGGCTTATCAGGATGTGTGGAACTTGTTTGATAATATCTGTGTTACGGAGAACATGGTAAATGCCAAGGAGGGTACGTTACGACTCCTTAAGGATAAGAAGTATTACGGAAATATCTTCACACGTCCCTATATGCTACAGCAGGAGGGTCAGTATAAGGGCTACCCCTTGCGCACATTCGTGTCGAATAACTTTCAGAATGGCTTTAGTGACCACTTCCCCGTATATATCTACATCGGAAAATAATATATTATAAGATAATCTATGAAGAGATTTTTACTAACCCTTGTTGCTGTTCTCTCCTTCGTGTCGCTTTCGGCGCAGGAGGGTGGTATGCGTGGTGTTGTGGTGTCGCGTGACAACCGCACTCCGATATCGGGTGTGCAGCTCTATGTCGATGACATTGCCGTAAATACCACAACCAACGAGAATGGCGAGTTTGTGATTGAGGGTCTTGCTCCCGGAGAGTATATGTTACGCCTTGAGGCCGAGGAGTTTGAGACTCTTGAGCTTATGGTGCGCGTGAAGGAGCTTGTACATGATATGCAGAGTGTTGTTATGCTCCCTAAAAGTGTCGCCATGGTCGATGATTCAGCCTTTGGTGAGTTTGATTCCGATGTCGAGAGTAGCGGTGACATGCAGGCTACGCCTGCCATGCTCTCGGCCTCGAAGGATATATATAATAGTATCGCCTCGTATCGCTTCTCGGAGATGCGCTTCAATGCTCGTGGCTATGACTCGCAGCATCAGGATGTCTATCTCAATGGCATACGCTTCAACGATGCACTCACGGGCTATGGTCCATGGTCGTTGTGGAGCGGTCTTAACGATGCTACGCGCAACCAGGAGAGCTCAACGGGATTGAGGGTGTCGGATTATGGACTCGGAGGCGTTGCCGGTACTACGAATATCAATGCCCGAGCCTCGCAGCTGCGTAAGGGCTTCCGTGCCAGCGTGGTAAATGCCATACAGCTCTACCGCTTCCGTGCCATGGTGAGCTACGCCTCGGGTCAGCTCGATAATGGCTGGTCATATGGCTTTACGCTCTCTACACGTCAGGGCGGTAATGGCTATGTCGAAGGGGTATTCTATAATGCTTACGGCTATTTCGCCTCGGCGGAGAAGATTTTTAACTCGCGTCACCGCCTCTCGGCAACGATTATGGCGGCACCTACGGAGCGTGGCGCCCAGCAGGCGGCAACGCAGGAGGCCTACGACCTATGGGGCGATAACTACTATAACCCGAATGTAGGTCTTCAGGCCGGTAAGGTACGTAACTCGCGTGTGCGTCGCATGCATGAGCCTATAGCCATGCTTAATTATAATTGGCAGATAACCGAAAATACAAGCCTTGCGGTTGCTACCTCGTTGCGTTTCGGTTATAACGGCTACTCGGCACTTACATGGCATAAGGGTGAGGACCCTCGTCCCGACTACTACCGTAAGCTGCCGTCGTACTATGGCGATAAGCTCACACGACGTATGGCTCTCAATAATATAGCCTCGGTGAATGGCCTCGACCCGATATTCTCGGATGTCGATCTTGCAACCGATAAACTCAAGGTTAAGGAGTTTCTGGCTAATTGGGATGGATATATCGACTTCGACGGTATTATTCAGGAGAACCGCAATGGTGATGTCGATAGCAGGTATGGTGAGGGACACCGCTCGATGGCAATGATTGAGGAGCGTCATGCTGACCAGCTCGACTACAACTTCGCGGCGCAGATAAACCATATCTTCCGTGGTGGCTCGAAGCTCACGGCAGGTATTCGTGCGCGCATCAACCGCACGGAGTACTATAGCGAGGTGAAGGATCTGCTCGGTGGCGACTATTGGATCGATGTCGATAAGTATGCCGAGCGCGATTTCGTAGGCGAGCGCGTTATGCAGAACAACTTGGACTACT
>JAZNFC010000021.1:0-32106 GCA_045588935.1 Alistipes sp.
CGCAAAAATGTTTGTCGCTGACTCTTAAAATCAGAGAACAATAGTTTGCGTTCTGCCTTCAACTCCTTTATATCGTCGTCAGATAACTTGTTGCGCTTTGGGTTGCTCAACAACTTCTCTATCTTTTGAAAGCGCGGAGAGTGCAATTTCAATCTATACTCATAAGCGTCATTGAAGAAACAATGCGATACAATGCGGTTGGCCGCCTTGTATAGGTTGTTATTGATATCATCCCATATGCGATACTCCTCTTTGTAGCGTTGGATTGCTTCATCGCTATCGCCATGCTTGTGAAGGTGTACCTCAATCTTGCGAGTAATACAAGTGAATTCGTTAGCCATATTTCTAGTTTTTCACAAAGCTAATAATTTTGTGATATAGATTTATAGATGGATGCATCATCCACCATGCTACAAAGATAGTAATAATTTATTGAAAATCAAAGAATTTGACAAGTTTTTTTGATGAATTCGTGAGCTGTTGACGAGGCTTGCCTTCGCTACACTCGGCTTGCCTCACCGCTACCGCGGGGGGGTGCTGTCAAAGAATTAAAAGCAAGCCGCGATGCCGTAATTTGCCGTTTATATATACTGCTTTATGCAAGCATAGCAGTATATATAAACGACAAATGCCACCGTAAGGTGGCACTTGCTTTTAATTCTTTGAGCTGTTGATGAGGCTTGAACTCACGACCTCTTCCTTACCAAGGAAGTGCTCTACCACTGAGCTACAACAGCATCATTCACACTTACTCTTATGAAACGAGTGCACAAAAGTACACAAGTTTTTTTAAACTGCAAACTTTTTGCGCCATTTTTTTGTGCGACACAAAAAGTTTGCAGTAGTGAACAAATAGCTCTTATATGCTACTTCTTACTTTCCGAGGCCTCATCCTTGCCTCGACGATCATAGACAAAACGACGAATCTTCTTTGTCGGAGTCTTCTCAAACTCACCCTCATTATCAATCACCTTCGAGATCTTCGAGAAGCGGTTAACCTTCGAGTTGACATAGTTCATCAAGTCGCGCTGTATCTCCTCCATCTTGAGCTGCAACTGCTCCTTGCTCACCGACATCCTATATTTAAACTCGTCGTAGGCCTCCTCCAGGGCTGCCGTGTCGAAGTGTACCAAGGCTATAAGCTTGCCATCCTCCTCCGTAACCACAGACTCGGCAACGAGCTTATTGCTATTTATAACCTCCTCGATATCCTCGGGGTAGATATTCTCACCCGAAGGGCCGACAATCATATTCTTCAAGCGTCCCTTGATAAATATCCAGCCATCCTTATCGATAAAGCCGAGGTCACCCGTGCGCAACCAACCATCCTCGGTAAAGGTCGCATTTGTAGCCTCCTCATTCTTATAGTATCCCTTCATGCAGCAGGGAGTCAAGACCACAATCTCGCCCTGCTGTGTCTCGGGGTTGATATTGTCGAGGCGTATCTTCACAGCAGGAAGTGACGGCCCCGTAGAACCTACGCGCACCATATTACCCACAGCACCCGCGACGAGCGGTGCCGTCTCCGTCAGTCCATAGCCTATACCATATGGGAAGCCGGCCTCGAGAAGGAAGCGCTCGGCCTCCACGTCGAACTTCGCACCTCCAATGGCGAAGAGGCGCATGCGGCCACCAAAGAGCTTCTTAAGCTGCTTGCCTGCTACGCGGTGCAACATCTTGCGTGACCAATTCCAGCCGTAGAGCTTGCGCAAGAAGGCGTTCTTCTGGAAGGTGGGAAGCACCTTCGAGCGGTATATCTTCTCCATAATCAAGGGCACCGAGGCGATGACCGTTGGACGTACCTGTGCCAAGGCAGGCATAAGAGCCGAGGCGGTAGGTGGACGGTCGAGGTAGTGTATCTGTGCACCTCGCGAGAAGGGATATATCATGCCGAGCGAACACTCATAGGTGTGTGCCAACGGCAAGATTGAGAGCAGCACATCATCCTTCGTGTAGTCAAACAGCGGAGTAATGATAGTTGTCTGTGCCGCAATGTTATAATGTGTGAGCATCACGCCCTTGGGCTTCGATGTCGTACCCGACGTATAGATTATAGCAGCCAAATCCTCGGGCTCGGGGATACGCTTCTCGGCACGCCTCTCCACCCGCTGTGTAATGACGTTCAGACCCTTGGTGCGGATGACGATATTCATCTTCTCGATGGTCTCCTTCGAGAGCTTTGTGTAGAGCTTATCGGATACTAAGATGGCCTTTGCCTCGGCATGGGTGATTATCAAGTCGAGCTCGTCACCGGTGAAGTCGGGAAGTATAGGCACGGCAACCATGCCGGCAGTAGTCACTGCGAAGTACGACACGCCCCAGTTGGGCATGCTGCTACTCAAGATAGCAACCTTATCGCCTGCACCGACTCCGGCATTGAGCAGAAGCTCCTGCACCTTATCCACTCGCTCTCCAACCTCCTTGTATGACACATCCTCGCCGCCAATCATTGAGAAGGCTATGCGCTCGGCAAAGTTCTCAACGCTGTGCTTGAAAATCTCGTAAATAGTGTTAAATGTCATAATTGTCGTCTTTAAGTTAAAGGGTGATTACAAAAATCGGATGCAATTTACCAATTATTTATTAAAATTTGCTATTTTTGCTATAAAATATTTTTCAATGATATCTAAACAAGTTATCACGAACGCCGCCCGCAAGGTTGGTTTTGACCTTGTAGGTGTGGTACGTGCCGAGCCTATGACTGCCGAGTATAACTACTTTAAAGAGTGGTTGTTATCGGGTTATAACTCTACGCTCTCATACCTTGAGCGCAACATCGAAAAACGCTTCGATGCGGGGCTTCTTGCCGAGGGTACGCGGAGTGTGATAATTTGTGCTGTTTCGTACCTTTCGGAGTATAGCCGAGGCTATGACGGATGCTCCGTGCCGAAGATTGCATCTTATGCCTTGGCGCGTGATTATCACCTCACCATCCGCGAGATGTTAAATGCTCTTGCCGAGCATCTTAAGCTCGAGTGTAATGGACTGAAGTATAGAACCTTTACCGACTCCGCGCCCTTGGCCGAAAAGACATTGGCCGTGCGTGCAGGCTTGGGTTGGCGTGGTCGCAACTCCTTGGTTGTAAATCCACGCCTCGGCTCCATGCTTCTGCTTGGTGAGCTGCTTATAAATGAGGATGTTGATGAGTATGATGTGCCGATGTCTGGTGTGGGATGCGGCAGTTGTCGTCGTTGTGTTGATGCGTGCCCCAATGGTGCGATACTCGAAAATGGTACGATAGATACGCATCGCTGTATATCATGTCGCACGATAGAGCGCGAGGAGGAGGGTGCGAAGCTGCTCCTCCACGGTTGGGTCTTTGGCTGTGATATGTGCCAAAGTGTGTGCCCCTTTAATCAGCGAGCACCATTGCATGCTAATATCTTGTTTGATAATAAGATAGAGCCTCGAAATCTCGCGGCTGAAAGGTGGCTGCAGATGACCGAAGAGGAGTTCCTGGCGTTGGCTGGCGATACCCCCATTATGCGCAGTGGATTGGAGCGTATAAAACGCAATATCGAGCAGTAGAAAAAGACCATATTTATACACTTTGTTACGTCGTGTCAAAAATAATCGTTCTATAGTTTCGTTTATAGGGCAAATATTATTATATTTGCGGATTAATATTTTGATGCGTAATGATTGATACGACAAATAGATTTAAGTTTTGGAATAGGGTAGTTGGCTGGATGGTTTTTGCCATTGCCACTATCTCTTATCTGCTCACCATGGAGCCCACGACAAGCTTGTGGGATTGCAGTGAGTTTATCGCTACGTCTTATAAGTTGGAGGTGGGACACCCTCCCGGGGCACCTCTCTTTATGATTTTGGCACGCATAGCCACGCTCTTTGCACCCTCGACGGAGAGTGTTGCTGCGATGGTCAATGCCATGAATTGCATAGCCTCGGGCTTCTGTATTCTCTTTCTCTTTTGGACTATCACACACCTTGCACGACGTATCACGACGACATGGGGCGACATGAGCGCGGAGCGCATGATTATGGTGCTTGGTGCAGGTGCCGTTGGAGCGTTGGCCTATGCCTATACCGATACGTTTTGGTTCTCGGCTGTCGAGGGTGAGGTATATGCCTTGTCGTCGATGTTTACGGCGCTTGTTGTGTGGCTGATGCTTAAGTGGGAGGAGAATGCCGATAAACCTACAGCCATGAG
Organism: Alistipes sp.; assembly: GCA_045588935.1. Lineage (GTDB taxonomy): Bacteria > Bacteroidota > Bacteroidia > Bacteroidales > Rikenellaceae > Alistipes. Next base: position 4,172 of record JAZNFC010000021.1, read on the forward strand.
GTGGATAATACTCATAGCCTATCTTATGGGCTTGTCTATAGGTGTGCATATCCTCAATCTCTTGACTATCCCTGCGTTGGTGATGATATACTTCTTCCGTCGCACTACGCCTGTTGCTACATGGGGTTATGTGGGGCGTATTGCTGTGGCGTTGTTTGTGTCGCTGCTGATACTTGGTGTCATCAACGGCATCATCATCCCCTATACCGTGGCTTTAGGTGCCGCGGTTGACACCTTTGTGGTCAATACCTTTGGTTGGAGAGAGAATGTCGGCATGGTTATCTTTGTCGTTGTGCTCTTCGTGGTATTAGGTGCGTTGATACTCTTTACACATTGTCGTGGCTACCGTGTGCTTAATGCTGTGGCATTGGCCATAGCTGTTATCTTCATCGGCTTCTCGTCGTATGCCTCGGTGACGATACGTGCTGCGGCCAATCCACCCATGAACTCAAATAATCCCTCAAATCCTCATGCTCTGTTGAGTCTGCTCAATCGTGACCAGTATGGTAATCGACCTCTTCTTGTTGGCCCCTACTATTCGGCTCGCCCTCTGCCTGTTGTAGCTGTGAGTGATGATGTCGAGGCGGAGGATTACTTTATTCCTACGGGCAATTGTGAGATGAAGGAGATGATGTGGCTCAACCCCGAGACGGGAAAGTATGAGGCGCGAGAGATCTTTGATGATTATAAATACCCCTCGTCGGCCATGCATCTGTTGCCACGCATGTGGCATCATTCGCGCCGCGACAGTTATGAGCGCGGATGGATAGCCATGGAGGAGGGTCACCCCACGGTGCGTCGTCAGGATGCGGCAGCCGGTGTGTGGTATGAGCCTACGGCGGCGGAGGATATGGCCTACTTTCTCGGCTATCAGATGGGCGATATGTTCTGGCGATACTTCATGTGGAACTTCGTGGGACGTCAGGATGATACGCAGCTTGAGGCCGATCCTTATAACCGCATCTATATGCACGGAGGTTGGATTTCGGGCATAGATTTTATCGACAAGTTTTTCGTGGGGCCGCAGAGTGAACTGCCGAGCGAGATGGAGAATAACCCTGCGCGTAACACATATTTCTTCCTGCCGCTGTTGTTGGGCTTGTTAGGCTTGGTCTATCAGCTGAATGTCGATTGGCGTAATTTTATTGTCGTTATGCTCCTCTTCGTGATGATGGGTATTGCGTTGGTTGTCTATTTTAATACGGCACCTGATGAGCCTCGTGAGCGCGACTATGTATATGCCGGAGCCTTCTATGCCTTCTCGATATGGATAGGCTTGGGTGTGGTGGCCATAGGAGATATGCTTATGGCTCTTGTGCGTCGCCTCGCTCCGAAGTCGAATAATGCGGTGTTGAGAGGTGCTGTGGTGTGTGCTGTGTTGCTCTCGGCGAGTGTTCCCGTGGTGTTGGCTGCGGAGAATTGGGATGACCATGACCGCTCGGGCCGATATATGGCTCGTGACATAGGTCGCAACTACCTCAATACCGTACCCAAGAATGGCATTATCATCAACTTTGGCGATAACGATACCTTCCCGTTGTGGTATGTGCAGGAGGTTGAGGGTCTGCGCAAGGATGTGCGTGTGATGAACTCCTCGTATCTGGGTGGCGAGTGGTATATCGATGAGATGAAGCTTGCGGCAAATGATGCCGATGGTGTACCCTTTACCATACCCTCGACGAAGTATAGCTTCGTGAATGATTGGACGATGATTGTAGATGTTATCGATGTGCTCGATACTGCCGAGGCTCGAGAGATGCGCGCCTTGAAACGTTATATCGACGATAAGCAGTACTACAATATCAGCTATACGGATAGTCATGGTCGTCGTCGCACGGTGAGTGGCGGTTATGCTACGATTAGTGCTCGTGTGTCGGATGCGCAGGAGATAATCTCGCAATATCAGCCTATTATCGAGGATTATATCGCGGCGGGGCTAACAGATAGCGATGAGTTCTACAATCTCTATCTTGAATATACCGATGCCTGTGACCTCTTCGATGCTATTGTTGCAGATGACACCTATATGGATGATTACGACTTCGTGGGCGAGTATTGGGATTATAACGACCGCATCAGTTCGGCTACGCTCTACTTGAAGGATGCCATACGTCTCTTTATTTCGGATGAGCCTATGACGCTTGTAATTAACGATGGTCGTATGCGTCTGCTTGCCGATGGTGAGGTTATATCGCAGGCGGAGCGTAAGGATGATTATCAACTTGTGGGTCGTCTGCGTCCTACGGTGGATAGCTCGTTTGATGGTGTGGAGGTGGACTATATCCTGCGTGCACCGAAGTATGCCATAGCCGTGGATAAGGATGCCGCTATTGCCTCGGGCATTGTCGAGGAGAGCGACAGGGAGCGTATGGTGGATGATGTCTATATCAGCCTGCAGGGTAAGAGCCTTCTTACGAAAGATCATCTCATGATGCTTGATCTCTTTGCTAACTTCGATTGGAAGCGTCCCTTGTCCTTCACGCAGACACATCTGATGAGGGATTACGGTGTTGTGGATTATGCCCGCTTCGATGGCTACAGCTACTCGTTTGTGCCTATCTTGACACGCTATAAGTCGGGTGGCGAGGTTGGTACGATGGATTGTGACAAGCTCTATCCGCTACTTGTCGGTGAGGTGTCAGAAGATGACGTAAGCCAACCTATAGCCTTTGGTAACCTTGCTGCAGAGGGTGTCTATGTAGATTATTTCTACCGCTACAATATCGCGTCGGCACGTCTGCGTGAAAACTTTGCGCGCGTGGCTACCGACTTCCTGCGTCGAGGCACGGAGGAGGATGTCGCCAAGGCCGAGGCGTTGTTGGATCGTGGTCTTGCGGTGCTTCCCTCGCAGAAGATAGGCTATGCCCATACCAATACACTGCCCTACCTGCGTGGCTACTATACCGTGGCTCAGTACTACCTACAGCGTGCTACGGAGCTTCTTGATGTCGCCGTGTCGGAGCTTAACGTGTTGCTTGATATCAACCGCACGGTGGAGAATTTGGGAGATAATTTCCTCTACTTCTATGAGCTTTCAGATGCTGCTGCCGAGTTGCTTGCTACAGCACAGCACCGTGGCTTGGATGTCAAGGATATAATGTCGAAGCTCGCCTTGAGTGATGACTATTTTGCTCGTGCCGAGGAGAACTACCATAAGGGTGATACGCTGGCTATGGAGTATGTTGCTGTGCGTGGCGAGTGGGCGAAGTACTACTTGCAATATGCTACCTATGATAGTTTCTCGCCGCGTGTGAGTCAGGAGTTGAGCTATGCCATGCTCGATGTTATCGAGGCACTTGATACAAGCCATATCCTTGGTGGTAGTTTCGATTGGGTGGCTAACCCTGATGCCGAGAAGAGTATTGTGGCCGAGCCTTTGGAGTTTGACCGTCTTGTTATGGCCTATCTCAAGGCTGTGGAGCGCCTCACTCCCGCGAGTGTGGATGATGTGGCTGTAGATGTCGTGGCTAATCATATATGCAATCTCTTCGATATATACTCGAAGCTGCCCGCTGCCCGCTATGACGGCGATAGTGAGTATGTCGCTACGTATATTGAGCCTCTGGAGGATTACCTCTCTCGCTCGGTGCCCAACGAGGTGTTGCAGATGTATGGAATGATTGAATAGAACAAAATAACATATAGAAAAATGGAGAAGATTTATTTGTACAATACGCTCACTCGTCGCAAGGAGGAGTTCGAGCCTATTAACCCCGAGCATGTGGGTATGTATGTGTGCGGCCCTACGGTCTATGGCGATCCGCACCTGGGTCATGCCCGTCCGGCAGTAACCTTCGACCTCCTGTTCCGCTACCTTGAGTCGCTGGGCTATAAGGTGCGCTATGTGCGTAATATCACGGATGTGGGTCACCTCGAGCAGGATGCCGATGATGGCGAGGATAAGATTGCAAAGAAGGCTCGTCTCGAACAGCTTGAGCCTATGGAGATTGCACACTACTACACCGAGCGTTATCACGATGCTATGCGTGAGTTAGGCGTTAAGTCACCTTCGATTGAGCCTCACGCCTCGGGACATATCATCGAGCAGATAGAGATGGTTAAGCGCATCCTCGATGCTGGCTATGCCTATGAGTCGAATGGCTCGATTTACTTCGATGTGGAGAAGTATAACAAGGATTATCACTATGGTCGTCTTTCGGGTCGTAACCTCGACGATATCGTGACTAACACACGCGAGCTCGATGGTCAGAGCGATAAGCGCCACTCTTTCGACTTCGCCTTGTGGAAGAAAGCAGCCCCCGAGCATATCATGCGTTGGCCCTCGCCTTGGAGCGCAGGCTTCCCCGGATGGCATATGGAGTGTTCGGCCATGAGTACGAAGTACCTCGGTGAGCAGTTCGATATTCACGGTGGCGGTATGGATCTTATGTTCCCTCATCACGAGTGCGAGATTGCACAATCTACGGCGGCTCTTGGCAAGGACTCGGCGCGCTACTGGGTGCATAACAATATGATTACCATCAATGGCCAGAAGATGGGTAAGTCGCTTGGTAACTTTATTACTTTGGAGCAGCTCTTCACGGGCTCACACCCCATCCTCGAGCAGGCATATACGCCTATGACCATTCGTTTCTTCGTGCTTCAGGCACACTACCGCTCGACGCTCGACTTCTCGAATGATGCTCTGCAGGCCGCGGAAAAGGGTCTTGACCGCCTGATGAAGGCCGTTGAGGCTCTGTTGAAGATTAAGTCATCGGATAAATCTACGGCAGATGTCAAGGAGCTTGAGAGTCGTTGTGCCGCGGCTATGGCCGATGACCTTAATTCGCCGATGGTTATCTCTGCACTCTTCGACTGGGTGCGTATCATCAATCAGGCGGTCGAGGGTCAGCAGTCATTTACGGCCGAGGATCTTGAGATGTTGAGGGCTACCGTAAACCGCTATGTCTTCGATATTCTTGGCTTGAGAAATGAGAAGGCAGCCGAGGCCGGAGGCAAGGATATGGTGTCGCCTTTGGTTGATATGCTTCTCTCGATGCGCATGGAGGCCAAAGCCAATAAGGATTGGGCTACGTCAGATAAGATTCGCGACAATCTCACAGCCATTGGTATCCGCGTGAAGGATCGTAAAGATGGATATGATTGGGAGATAGAGTAATTTGCCGATAGACGATGATATCTAATGAACAGATACAGGAGCTGAATGGCCGTCGCGATAAGCTTGCGCAGTCGATAAATATCGAGCAGCGCGAGATAGACCTGCGCAATGAGCAGGAGCGCACCGAGGAGCCTGACTTTTGGGATAACCCCGATGAGGCTCGCAAGCAGCTTAAGAGGGTTGCCGACATCAAGGCGGTGCTTGATGATTATGCCCGTATGTGTCGTGCGGTGGATGACATAGAGCTTATTCCTGACTTTGTGTCCGAGGGGGCATTGAGCGAGGCGGAGGCCGAGGCGCAGTATGCCGAGTGTGTTGCGTTGGTTGAGGCTCTGGAGCTTAAGCAGATGCTCTCGGGCAAGGAGGATAAGCTTGGTGCTATCATGGATATCAATGCCGGTGCTGGAGGCACCGAGGCCCTTGACTGGGCGCAGATGCTCATGCGTATGTATATGCGCTGGGGAGAGGCTCATGGCTATACCGTGAAGGTGGCAGCCTATCAGGCTGGCGAGGAGGTGGGTGTGAAGTCCTGCACCTTGGAGTTTGAGGGTGACTACGCCTATGGATATCTGCGCAGCGAGAGTGGTGTGCACCGCATGGTGCGCCTCTCGCCCTTCAACGCCAATAATAAGCGACAGACAACCTTTGCCTCGGTCTTTATCTCGCCTGCGGTGGATGACTCGATAGAGATAAATATCTCGCCTGCGGACTACGAGTGGGATACCTTCCGTTCGAGTGGTGCCGGTGGTCAGAATGTCAATAAGGTGGAGACGGCAGTACGTCTGCGCTACCATGGCAAGGATGCCGATACGGGTGAGCCCGTTGAGTTTTTGATTGAGAATATGGAGACACGCTCACAGCTTATGAACCGCGAGAATGCTATGCGTATCCTGCGCTCGAAGCTCTATCAGCGTGAGCTCGATAAGCGTATGGCTACGCAGCAGGCATTGGAGGCTACGAAAAAGCGCATTGAGTGGGGCTCGCAGATACGAAGCTATGTCTTCGATGACCGTCGCGTGAAGGACCACCGTACGGGTTATCAGACCTCGAATGTCGATGCCGTGATGGATGGCGATTTGGATAACTTTATTAAAGAGTATCTTTTGCAGTACTAATGCGTCGAGCTCTATATATATCGCTTCTCTCTCTTCTTGTTGCTCTGTGCGAGGTCTCGGGGCAAGAGGTCTTGGTGGGTGCCACAGATAGGGATGCCTATATGCCGCTATTGGATGGTCGGCGTGTAGCTGTGCTGGCGAACCATACGGCTATGTACTCCAAGGAGGAGCATGTGGTGGATATGCTTCATCGTGAAGGGGTGAATATCATAGGTATTTTTGCTCCCGAGCATGGCTTTCGTGGGCGTGTCGAGGCGGGTGTCAAGGTGGATAATAGCAGGGATGAACGCACGGGCATAGAGATACTTTCGCTCTACAATGGCAATACACAGCGACCCTCCGATGAGGTTATGCGCTCGTTCGATGTGCTTGTTGTAGATATGCAGGATGTGGGCTTGAGGTTCTATACATATTACATATCTATGGTGCGTCTGATGGATGCCTGTGCCGACTTCGGGCGTAGCGTTATTGTGCTTGATAGACCTAATCCCAATGGACACTACGTCGATGGTCCGCTGCTCGACATGAAGTATAAGTCGGGTGTGGGATGGCTGCCTATCCCCGTGGTGCATGGCATGACTATGGGGGAGCTCGCTTGCATGGCTGTAGGTGAGGGATGGTCAAAAAATGTGGAGCTACATGTTGTAAAGTGTCGTAACTACGACCATACGACACACTATATATTACCCATAGCACCATCGCCTAATCTGCCCACGCAGCACTCCATATACCTCTATCCCTCGACCTGCTTGTTCGAGGGTACGGTTGTGAGCCTGGGTCGCGGTACGGATGCTCCCTTCGAGGTATATGGACATCCCGACATGAAGGATAGAGGGTTTAGCTTTACACCTATGCCTAATGCGGGCTCGAAGAGGCCGCCTCATAGCGGTATGGTGTGCTATGGTGAAGATTTGCGCGCGGTGGCCGATAAGGATATATGGGCAGAGGGCATAAATCTCGACTATGTTATCGATGCCTATCGTGACCTGGATATGGGGGAGAAGTTTTTCACGCCGATGTTCGAGAAGCTGATAGGTGTCGGTTGGGTGCGTGAGATGATTCTCGCTGGCTATGATGCCGAGGAGATAGAGGCTCGCTGGCAGAGTGATGTTGATACGTTTAAGAAACAGAGAGTTAAGTATTTATTATATGGCGAATAGAAAATAGAATATAGAGATGGGATTTTTTGATTTATTTAAGAAGAAGCAGGAGCCGGCACCTGTAGATGTCGTTGATGAGGTAGCTGCCGTTGATGAGGTTACAACCGAGGATATTGTTGCCGAGGAGCGCAAGGAGCTCGAGGCGGGCTTGGAGAAGACCAAGGAGGGATTCTTCGGTAAACTCAAACGTGCTATTGCAGGTCGCACGACGGTCGATGCTGATGTGCTTGATGACCTTGAGGAGGTGCTTATAACCTCGGATGTGGGTGTCGATACTACGGTTAAGATTATTCGGGCTATCGAGGAGCGTGTAGCACGCGATAAGTATCTCAATACTGATGAGCTGCATGCCATCTTACGTGATGAGATAGCGCGCCTTATGGAGGAGTCGCACCGCACGACCGATGATTTCGGTATAGAGGTGAAGGAGGGTACCCCCTATGTCATGATGGTCGTGGGTGTCAATGGCGCAGGCAAGACTACGACTATCGGTAAGCTTGCGGCACAGCTCACAAAGGCGGGGCGTAAGGTATATATCGGTGCTGCCGATACCTTCCGTGCTGCAGCTATCGACCAGTTGGGCGTATGGGCCGAGCGTGCCGGAGCTACGATGGTGCGTCAGGATATGGGCTCGGATCCGGCCTCTGTGGCCTATGATACATTGCGCTCGGCGGTAGCTAATGGTGCCGATGTGGTGCTTATAGATACGGCGGGACGTCTGCATAATAAGGTGGGTCTGATGAAGGAGCTGACGAAGATACGCAATGTCATGTCGAAGGTCATTCCCGATGCTCCACATGAAGTTATGCTTGTGCTCGATGGCTCAACGGGGCAGAATGCCTTTGAGCAAGCGAAGCAGTTTACCGAGGCTACACAGGTGACCTCGCTCACTATCACGAAGCTCGATGGCACGGCCAAGGGAGGTGTGGTAATCGGCATTAGTGATAAGTTCCGTATTCCGGTACGTTATATCGGCATAGGTGAGGGTATTGACCAGCTTAAGATGTTTGACCGCAAGGAGTTTGTACGTGCTCTGTTTGGAGAGTCTAATAAGTAACGGATTATGAAGAAGATAAATATCATCACCCTGGGATGCTCGAAGAATACGGTCGATTCGGAGCACCTTGCAGCGCAGCTCGCCGCGATGGATTATAAGGTGGTCTTTGATAGTGATCGTACGGATTCGGATGTTGTAGTTATCAATACGTGTGGCTTTATTGGCGATGCCAAGCAGGAGTCTATAGATACGATTCTTCGTGCTGCACAGCTTAAGGAGGCGGGAAAGATTGAGGAACTCTTCGTTGTTGGCTGCCTCTCGCAGCGCTATGCTGATGAGCTTCGTTCAGAGCTTCCCGAGGTAGATGACTTCTTCGGCGTGAACGACTGGGCAGGTATTGTCGAGCGTCTGGGTGCGAAGTATCGTGCGGAGAATGAGACCAGGCGAGAGCTCTCTACCCCCTCGCACTATGCCTACCTGAAGATCTCGGAGGGATGTAATTGGATGTGTGGCTATTGTGCCATACCGCTTATTCGTGGACGTCATAAGTCGGTGCCTATGGAGGCTCTTATTGCCGAGGCCGAGGCCTTGGTGGCAAAGGGCGTACGCGAGATTATGGTTATTGCGCAGGATACGACCTATTATGGTGTGGATATCTACGGTGAGCGCAAGCTTGGTGAGTTGCTCACACGTCTTTGCCGTATCGAGGGCTTGGAGTGGATACGTCTGCACTACGCCTATCCTACGGAGTTCCCCGATGAGGTTATCGAGGTTATGGCTCGCGAGAAGAAGATATGTAGGTATCTCGACATTCCATTCCAGCATATCTCGGATAACCAGCTTACGGCGATGAAGCGTCGCCACACGAAGGCCGATGCGCTATCTCTTATCGAGAAGTTGCGCAAGGCTATTCCCGATATTGCGTTGCGCACCACGCTTCTTGTGGGCTACCCGGGTGAGAGTGATGCCGACTTTGAGGAGTTAAAGGAGTTTGTACGCACGGTGCAGTTCGATCGTTTGGGCGTCTTTGCTTACTCCGAGGAGGAGGGTACCTACTCGGCTACACGCCTTAAGGATGATGTCCCGGAGGATGTTAAGCAACAACGCGTAGATGGTATTATGCGTCTTCAGGAGCGTGTGTCGTTGGCGAATAATGCACGACGTGTGGGTCAGACCATGCGCGTTATCATTGACCGCAAGGAGGGTGAGTTCTATATTGGCCGCTCGGAGTATGATTCGCCCGAGGTGGATCAGGAGATTATCGTTGATAGCAATGGTCGTCGTCTGTGTCGTGGCCGTTTCTATCGAGTGGAGATTACCGACTGTGAGGATTACGATCTATATGGCCGTATAGTTTAAGGAAGGTCGTGTAAATTGGTGAAAATTTTATTTGCTCTCTCGAAAGATTTTGAAGATTGATAAAATTTTCCTATCTTTGAGCGACAATATATAATTAATAACTACCCGGATGGCCGAAAAGGATGTTGTAAAACGATTGCGTGCGGAGGTTGAGCGGCTTATTGCCGATCATGAGCGTATCTCTTCGCAGTGTCGAGATCTTGTGAAGGAGCGCGACAAGTTGCTTGGTGATAAGCGTCGTTTGGAGGAGAAGGTCCGCGAGATGGATACTCGTCTTAAGAGCGCGGAGCTCGGCACGGTGATGCAGGGTAGTGGTGGCGATGTGGAGCGTGCGCGACAGCGTGTCAATAGTTTATTGCGGGAGATTGACCGTTGCATAGCCGCCATAAAGCATGAGGAACAAAATAACTAACCGTAGGATGGCTGAAGGAAAGATAAGGATAAACCTCTCTATAGCAGGTAAGAACTATCCGATGACCATCGATGCTGCTAACGAGGAGCTCTACCGCGTGGCGGCTAAACGTATAAACGATAAGGTTACGGAGTATTCGCGCATCCCGAAGCTTGATCTTCAGGATCGCTTGGCTTTGGCTGCGTTGAGCTACTCTATCCTTGCGCTCAATACCGAGCAGAGCTCGGCTTTGGGTAATGAGGATATCGAGGCGTTGAGTGATATAGAGCGTAGAATACGTAACTACATAAAAGAGTAGTAAGGCGCGATATTTGCGCATATGATATATGCCGTGAGGCAGAGGGGGCACGCCTTGAAATTGTGTCGAGGTTCTTTATATATTAAAGATCTATTCCCGCATAGATTCCTTAAAAGCTTTGCGAACTGTACAATTTATATAACATTGGGACAACTCTCGGAAGCGATACAAAACAAGGCCTCAACCCTTTGGGTGTAGTGCTTCGGTGCTACCGGTGGACTGTTGCGTACCCCGGAGCCCCACCTATGACTTATCCGCGGATTCGTCAAACAAGTTAAGGGATCTTTGCGGATTTTTTTTGTAAACAAATTAAACACAATAGAACTTAAACATATTTTAAAACACTACTTATCAACATGGGAACTACAATGATAATCGTCGGCGTTGTTGGTGGAGCCTTGGTTGGAGGTTTTCTCTCCTACTTTGGTGCCCGCTCACGCGCAAAGGCTATCGTCGCAAAGGCGGAGGCTGATGGCGAAATGATAAAGAAGGAGAAGATGTTGCAGGCCAAGGAGAAGTTCATCCAGCTGAAGAGCGACCATGACCGTCAGGTGAATGAGCGTAACCAGAAGTTGCAGCAGAGTGAGCAGCGTGCCAAGCAGCTTGAGAATAACCTCCAGCAGAAGGAGCGTGAGCTCGATAAGAAGGTGGCAGACTATGACAAGCGCAAGGAGCAACTTGATGCGCAGCTTCAGAACGTAGAGAATCGCAAGGAGGAGCTTGCTGCTGTTATCAAGGAGCAGAATGTGCGTCTTGAGCAGATTTCGGGCATGAGCTCGGAGGATGCGAAGAACGTTCTTATCGAAAATATGAAGAATGAGGCGAAGGCCGATGCTGCGGCATATATTGCCGAGACTCTCGAGGAGGCGAAGCTCTCGGCTACGAAGGAGGCAAAGCGTATCGTTGTGGCCTCTATCCAGCGTGTAGCCACCGAGACTGCTATTGAGAATGCCGTTACGGTGTTCAATATCGAGTCTGACGAGGTTAAGGGTCGCATCATTGGTCGTGAGGGTCGTAATATCCGTGCCTTGGAGGCTGCTACGGGCATCGAGATTATCGTTGATGACACTCCGGAGGCTATTATCCTCTCGGGCTTTGATCCTGTGCGTCGCGAGATTGCGCGCCTTGCTCTTCATCAACTTGTTACTGATGGTCGCATCCACCCTGCACGTATCGAGGAGGTTGTTGCCAAGGTTAAGAAGCAAATCGAGGAGGAGATTATCGAGGTTGGTAAGCGTACTACTATCGACCTTGGTATCCATGGCTTGCATCCCGAGCTTATACGCCTTGTCGGTAAGATGAAGTACCGCTCGTCGTATGGACAGAACCTCTTGCAGCATGCTCGTGAGACGGCTAACCTTGCTGGCATCATGGCTGCCGAGCTAGGTCTTAATCCCAAGGCGGCACGTCGAGCAGGTCTTCTTCACGATATAGGTAAGGTGCCTGACGATGAGCCTGAATTGCCACACGCAATTATCGGTATGAAGCTTGCTGAGAAGTATAAGGAGAAGCCCGATGTATGTAATGCTATAGGTGCTCACCACGATGAGACTGAGATGACCTCCCTTATTGCGCCTATCATTCAGGTGTGTGATGCTATCTCGGGTGCTCGCCCCGGTGCTCGTCGTGAGGTTGTCGAGTCATATATCAAGCGCCTGAAGGAGATGGAGGGTATCGCCCTTTCATACCCCGGCGTTGTTAAGACTTATGCTATTCAGGCGGGTCGTGAGCTCCGTGTTATCGTAGGTGCCGATAAGCTCTCTGACCAGGAGTCGGAGGCTCTATCACACGATATCGCAAAGAAGATTCAGGATGAGATGACCTATCCCGGACAAGTTAAGATTACCGTTATCCGCGAGACTCGTTCTGTATCTTACGCGAAGTAATAATATCCCGTTAATCGATTTTTAAGAGCCTGTCTAACTATTTTAAGAAAGAGTTAGGCAGGCTTGTTTGTTGAGAATATTTTGTTCGTCTCGGTTTTATGTCATAATAACCTTTTGACGATTAAGCCAAATACGCTAATCCCACGTATAATGAAAAGTAACTGCTCTCGTAGTCACCTTAAGTATCTTGTTGTTGTTCTATCTATGCTTCTGCATGTGGAGCGTGCTGCGGCTGCCAGCCCTCAGCCCTATAATAATGCTGTTAAAATCACCTTCTTGTCATGGACAAGTGGTAGCACAAAGATATCCTACGAGCGTGCCTTTCCGAGTATTGCTCAGAGTGGCGAGCTCTGCGGTAGCGTTATAGGTGCGGGATATGATAAGTATAAGAATAAGCCATTGGGCTTCACCGTGCGCTATGGACATAAGTTCTTCGTTGCGGGCTATACACCTCAAAAGCCACTTATGGGCTTCTACCTGCGCCCCGAGCTAATCTATTCGCACTACACCTACACCCACTCACAAAGCAAGGAGCGCACCCTTGCTCAAATGGGTGCACTCCTTGCTACGTTGGGCTATCAGCTCACACTGCGCCACTTTATTCTCGATGCATGGGTCGGAGGTGGCTATGCCTTCGGTGCGGCTGCCGAAACGGGATATCATCATGGCTTTCAGCTATGGCGGTGGTTTGGTCGTCGTAACGACAACATCGCCATGAGCTTCAGCATCCGCATCGGCGTGGTGTGGTAGCGTTATAGCAAATTATCATTCATAGACTTATCTTCATAGGGGTAGGGGCAGTACATCTTTGTATCGCTCCACTCGCCCGTTACGGGTACCTTCTCATTGCGCATGATGCCCGGTGCTACCTCAATCATCGGATTTTGCTTACGATACTCGAAGTGCTCCTTGAAGCGATACATGCGGAACATGTCGCGTGAGCGTGAGGCAAAACCACACCAATAGTATCCGGCAATCTCCCATCCGTGCTCGTTGTATGCTGCTTCGGCAAGCTCCTCGGGAGTCATGGATGTAGAGTAGATATTCGATGTAGTTCCATCGGCACGGTTACGTACACGGTTAAGCATATCCACGGCCTTCTGTGTCACCTTGCCGCTACGCCCCGTAGCCTCGGCATACCAGCAATATAGCTCCGAGAGACGTATCACCTGTAGTGTCTTTTGACCTGACGATTGACCAGCCGTGGGATCTGTGTAGTCAAACTCCTCACCGCGTGCTGCGGCCTCGGCAGTCTTGATAAATACGGGGGCTACGACCTCACGTGAGGCGGGCTCGGTATCGTACCACCAGTCGTATAGCTTACCATCGGCAAGCATAATCTTCGGAAAGTATGTAGCATCCTTGCGGGGCCCTTCGGGAAACTCCTTCCAGAACTTAATCTCGCCATTGGTATCGCCCCAGCCTCCCTGCTTCATATCAAAGAGGAAGTCGGTGAGTGGCATGGAGTGTGATGAGCGGTCACGATGGTAGTATAGCCCGAGGATAATCTCGGGGTTTGAGCTGCTATACTTCAACGAATATACATCGGCATAGTTCTCCAACAACGAGTAGTAGTAGTTCTCCTTGTCGCTCTCCATAAGGTCGATAACCTCCTCGGCCTTATTTGCCGCCAAGGTATAATACTTCTCGCCAAGGTTTAGAGGCCAGCCCGCCATGCACATGTAGATATACGACATTGCGGCCTTCACGGCACCCTTGCTTACGGCGATATTCACACCATTTTGGAAGTATGGAGCCTTTTCGTATTTCGCGGGACACATATCTTCGGCATAGGTCATGTCGGAGATTATCTGCTCGTATATCTTCTCGACACTCGATAGTGGCGTGTCATAATCTATGGTGTCGTTCATCATCTTCGGCACGGCACCCCATGTCGTTACGAGGTAGAAGTATGAGAAGGCGCGCCAGAAGTATGCTTGTCCCAATGCAGCATCTATCTCGCTCTGTGCCACATTTGGGGTCTTCTCGGCATTGTTGATGATGAAGTTTGCAGCCTTGATAACCTTGTATCTCTGCTCCCACATGCTCACCATCCAGGCGTTGTTATCCGTGACATTGTATTGGTCATGCTCGCGCAACGACTGTTTGTTGCTTGCCGGATGTGTCGAGATGTCATCTCCCGAGAGGAAGTTAGTGCCCACATAGTTGTTGGCGCGCTGCGAGGTTGTTACTACCGAGTAGAGGGCGTTTAACGACGATTCAAGATCCTGCTTCGAGTTGAAGAAGGAGTCGTTCGTGAGCTTGCCGTTAGCCTGCTCCTCGAGAAAGTCGGTGCACGATGTGACGGTAAGGAGGAGTATGAGTGTAGCTATATATTTTATATTTAGCATATTGCGTAAGTATTAGAATGTGAGTTTAAGTCCAAAGGTTATGGTGCGAGGTATGGGGTAGGCGCCATAGTCCAATCCGTCGTAGCTGCTATATACCTCGGGATCCATGCCTTGATACCTTGTCAGGGTGAGTATATCCTGAGCGCTCACCGAGAGCTGTATATCCACAAAGCGGGTGAGGTAGCGAGGTATGGTGTAGGCTATGGTTATATTCTTGAGCTTCACGAATGAGGCATCCTCAAGCCAGAAGGTGGTGTTGGCGTAGCTCTTGTTGTCGGGGTTCTTCACACTCGGATACTTCGCCTTTGTCTTATCGGCGACATAGTCCCAGCCATGGAAGTAGGCATCGCGTAGCGTGATAAAACGTGAGCCACCGCTCATCGATGCTGTAGTAAAGCGGCTGATATTCAGGCGGTCGTAGTCGAAGGCTCCCGTGAAGAGGATGTTAATCGAGAGGTTACGCCAGATAATTGTGTTATTCCATCCTGCGGTCCATTTAGGGCTGGCATTGCCACGTATCACAAGGTCCTTGGATGTGGGTGCTGTGGTGAGTGAGCCATCGGCAGCGCGATAGAGGTTGGCGCCCTTATCATCGAAGCCCTCCCACTGATATACATAGAAGGAGCCGAGGGGGTAGCCGGGCTTCATTATCTGCATTGCGCCTCCGAGGTCGCTGTAGTTGGCCGTAGGCTCAAACTCGTTACCCGCGAGGTCATCTACGCGGTTGACGATATACGAGGCGTTGAGTACTGTCTCCCACTTCACGGCGCGATCCACAACGAAGGTGCTCAACGAGAACTCATAGCCATGGTTGTGCAGCTTGCCCTGGTTTACCCAATACTTGCCACCTCCGTTGTAGTGAGGTATCTGCTTCTGGAAGAGGAGATCCTCGGTATCCTTTTGAAACCAGTCAAACGAGATGTTTATGCCGGCGATGGAGAGGTCGAGGCCGACATCTACCTGCTTGGTCTTCTCCCATGTCAGGTTGGTCGTTGCGAAGCTGTTGCTCCAATATCCTGTATAGGCCGTAGGTGTGCCCCAGCCGTATGTTGTGCTTGTCAGCATGCCGAGGGTGCTGTATGCCGCTATAGCCTCATTACCTGTTACGCCATAGCTTGCACGCAGCTTCAGCTGATCTACAACTTCCTGACTCTGCATAAAGCTTTCGTGTGCTATATCCCATGCCACGGCAACCGACGGGAAGAGACCCCAACGGTGCTCCTCGCGAAACTTCGACGAGCCATCGGCACGCAGTGCTGCAGTGATGAAGTATCGCTTGTCGAAGTCGTAGTTTAGGCGTACTATACCCGACATGAGTGTCGATTGGCTAAAAGAGTTTGACTCGCTGCGTGTAGCTGCGTTGGATATATCCCAGTAGCCAACGCTCTCGTTTTTTAGTCCCGTGCCACTTATCGTCATACTCGTGTCGCTCGTTCCGCTCAACTCCCATACGGCAGTTGCAGACAACGAGTGGCGGCCAAACGTATTGCTGTATGTGAGGTTGTTGGTGTTCTGCCAATATTGATGCAGTGCCGACTTATTGGACATGCTGCTCGTTGCTCCCGAGGCTACGTTGCTCGACACGAAGGAGTAGGAGGGTGAGTGCGTGATGTCGTATCCTCCCTGTACCGATAGTGTCAGTCCCTTGACTATGCGAAAGAGTAACTGCATGTTGGCATTCAGCGTGTAACCATAGTTGTCGCTGTCGGTCTCCATGACTACACCATAGGGGTTGTTGCTAAGGATGTTATACGGGTCTTTGTTGTATATGCCACTTGTGGCATCCTTGAGCTCCATGGTCGGTGAGTAGTTCAGTACATGGAACCAGTTGGGAGTTGTATTTTTCTTATGCAATACCGAGCCGTTGAGCTTGGTCGATACCGTGAGCCATGGCTTTACCTCGGCGTCGATATTTGTTCGCAGACCATAGCGCATATATTTATGGCGTATGGTTATAGCCTCTTGGTCGAGCACATTTCCCGAAATCATATATCGCACTTTGTTGTTTCCGCCCGACATCGAGAGGTTGTAGTCCTGTGTCACGGCTGTGCGTGTGAGTTGGTCCACCCAGTCGATACCCTTTTCGCCACTCTTGTAGAGTGCCATATCATCATCCGATATTGTCCCTGCACCGCGTATGTCGTTTAGTGCCAAGGCGTATTCATAGGGGTTGAGGAGGTTATAGTTCTTGCGCACGTCGGATATTCCGACCTTCGAATCGAAGATGATGCGCGATATGCCCTCTTCGCCACTACGTGTCGTTATGAGCACTACGCCATTTGCACCGCGTGAGCCATATACGGCTGTCGAGGAGGCATCTTTTAATATCTGCATCGAGGCTATATCGTCGGGATTTATGCCATCGAGACCGCTTGTCGAGATAATGCCGTCGATGACATATAGCGGGTCGCTACTTTTGTTTATAGATGTTGTACCGCGCACTCGAATCTTTGCTGCCGAGCCCGGTGCGCCACTCGAGTTGGTCACCTCTACGCCCGATGTTCTACCCTGAAGGATGTCGGCGATGTTCTTCACGGGCTGGTCGTAGAAGCTGCGCTCACCAATGACGGATACCGAGCCTGTGAGGTCGCTCTTCTTCACCTCGCCATAGCCCACTATGACCACATCGTTCAGGCGTCGTGATGCCTCGTATAGTGTGATATCGTATGTTGTTCTATGGTTTATGAGCCTTACTGTCGCCTCCTCGTATCCGAGGAACGAAACGATGATTACGGCCTCTGTGGGTGCTGTTAAGGAGTATTCACCTTCGACATTGGCTACAGTGCCTATGGCATGGTTACCCTTCACTACGACTGTCGCGCCGGGAATGGGCACACCATTGCTATCACATATCTTGCCGTGGATGGTTATACTCTCCTCGCTTTGCTGCGCTACAACGGGTGTAAGGAACACAACAAGGATTGTTAGGGTGGTAAAAATCTGTCTTATCATGGATAACTATCTATCTTTTAGAGATATATTTATGGCGCAAATATACATTAAGTATGCTTTATTTGCAATATCTCACACTTTTTTATAGTTATTTATCCGATGAAATGACAAAAAAAGGGGGTGAAACGACATGAGTCTGAATAAAAAGGAGAATAGTCACCCACTCTTTATTCAGCCTCATGTCGTTGTAGCTCTATTTAGAGATTATATCCATAAGTCGTGCACCTAATTCCGAGTTCTCCATTATGCCGTTAATCTCTTCACATCCTGCGCCATATAGATATATCGGCACCATGGCTCCGGCATGTCCTGTTGTTGTCCAGCGATACTCCACGCCCTGCTCGGCAAGTGTGAAGTCGGCATCGCTGCTCACTAATGTGAGGCCTCCTGTTTCGTGGTCTGCCGTGACTACAACAAGGGTGTCATCGTGCTGTGACGCATACTCCACGGCATACTCTACGGCGCGCATAAATCCGCGCATCTCACCCTGCATCGCGTGGGCATCATTGGCATGTCCCATACCATCTATTATCGAGCCCTCGACCATCAATACAAAGCCTCTATCTTCGGCCTTTTGCTCCATTATACGTATAGCCTCGTGCATAGCTTCTGCAAGATACTCATCTGTGCGCGCTGTCACCTCATACTCATCCATGAGGGCTATTACACGCTGTCGGCTATCTGCCCTGCGCACCTCCTCGAGGCTTGTGGCAAGCGTGATGCCTTGCTCCTGCAACATGCCTCTAAAGTTCTTGCCGTAGCACTCCTCGAAGTAGTGACTGCCGCCACCTATGGCTACATCGAGCCTACTTGAGGTGAGCTGCCGTGTGATGGTGAGGTAGTCGCTGCGGCTCTTGACATGGGCATAGAAGGCTGCGGGCGTGGCATGTTGCAGGTAGGTCGTTACGATAACTCCAGTGGCCATGCCCCTCTTCGAGGCTCTATCCATCAGCGACTCTACGGCCGTGCCATCGGGAAGCATGCCTACATAGGTGTTATTTGTCTTATATCCAGTGGCAAGGGCTGTGCCCGAGGCTGCCGAGTCGGTTATGCGGTTATCTGCCGAGTAGGTCTTCTGCAGTGCTACATTCTCTGCACGGTCGAAGATTGTCGCCTCGTACCTATTCTCGAGCTGCATCATTGATACTGCTGCGAGGCTCATGCCATCACCTATAAGGTAGATGATACTCTTTACCTCTTGTGCCGAGGCTGTGGCAACAAGAAGTAGGGCTCCAAGTAGTGTAAATACTCTGTTCGACATACTCTATGTGATGTTATTTGTTGCAAAATTAGTAAAAATCTTCTATCTTCGCAATGTAGGAATTAATAGAGGTTCCATAAATTAGGATATATATTATGGCAAATGTACGCATGGCCGAGGATTGGAAGGCTATTCTATGTGAGGAGTTTACCAAGCCCTATTTTGAGGAGCTTGTGAGTTTTGTCAAGGAGGAGTATGCCTCGAGGGAGATTTTTCCTCTTGGCCGAAACATCTTCCGCGCTTTTGACTGTTGTCCTCTCGATAAGCTGAAGGTGGTTATTATCGGTCAAGATCCCTATCATGGTCCTGGTCAAGCCAACGGCTTGTGCTTCTCCGTGGGCGAGGGTGTTCCCTTTCCGCCCTCCCTGCGTAATATCCTGCAGGAGGTGCATGACGATGTAGGCTCTCCCATACCCACCTCCGGTGAGCTTGAGCGTTGGGCGGAGCAGGGTGTTCTCCTCCTTAATGCCGTGCTCACCGTGCGTGCTCATGAGGCAGCATCACATGCCGGTCGTGGCTGGGAGCGCTTCACCGATGCCGTGGTCAAGGCTGTTGCCGAGCGTAAAGAGGGCATAGTATATATGCTATGGGGTAGCTATGCCCAGAAAAAGGGGGCCATCGCCGACCCCACCAAGAACCTCATTCTACGCTCCGTGCACCCCTCACCTCTCTCTGCATATAGAGGTTTCTTTGGTTGCAGGCACTTCTCGCAGGCGAATGATTATTTGGAGAGTATGGGTAAGGGGCCTATCCACTGGTAGTTTTTGGGGTGGGTATAGTTGTGAAAATGGCGAATAGTGACGCTCAAACTTGAGCAAAGTTCTCCTTTTTCCTTTCTCCTTTCTCCTTTCTTCTTTCTGGAGCGCTTTCCACAAAAAAAAAGTTCGAGGAATAGTCGTTTGAACTGCATTCCTCGAACTATTAATTTTAGGAATAGGGCGAAGATGCCCTGTATAACGGAAAAATTAATCGAAGGGGTAAGCTGCGACAAAACAATCCGCCACGCGCAGCTCCTCCTGATGTGCCTTGAGGTTGGCTATCGTCACATCACCCACGATGTAGTTATAATCCTCCGACGAGTACTGCTCACGCACCTTGAGGAAGTTCAGAAGGTTGCGCTGCTCGGCGCTCTTATAGCGGAAATACACACGGAAGGTGTGATCCATCGTATAATGTGGTAACACCGAGTCGTTACGCTTCTTATACTCGTAGCGGTAGTTGTAGGCGCAAGCCGTGATGTCGCTCAACACGGCCGAGCCCGTAGGATGACCTCCGGCACCACGTCCGAACATAAACTGCTTGTCGTAGAATAGACCCTTGATGACCACGCCATTGAACTCATCCTCAACGCTATAGATATACTTGTTTCGTGAGATGAGCTGTGGCAGAACGCACATAAACAATCTGTCGTCAATCTTTTCGACATGAGCGACAAGCTTGATGCGGCGGTCCTTCTCCTCGGCAAAGCGTATATCTGAGTCGTTCATTGTCGAAATGCCGTATGTCAGGATACTCTCGGGGTTAACATATACACCAAAGGCGTGCACCGTGATGATGATAAGCTTGTAGAGCGAGTCCCAGCCGTCGATGTCAAGCGTGGGGTTGCTCTCAGCAAAGCCGAGGTCCTGCGCCAGTTTTAGCGCCTCCTTGTAGCCCATCTTCTCGTTAAATATCTTCGAGAGGATAAAGTTTGACGAGCCATTAAGGATGCCCTTTACCGAGCAGAGGAGCTCGTTGTCGTAGTACTCCTCGAGGTTGCGAATAACGGGTATAGAGCCACATGCCGAAGCATCGTAGAGGAGTGCTGTGTTATACTGCTCCTGCAGGTCGATAAGCTCGGGGAGGTGGTGACCCAGCATCTTCTTGTTACCCGACACCACGGGTATGCGTGACTTCAGTGCACGCTTCACGATATAGTATGCCGCTTCGGCATCGTCGATAACCTCGACTATGAGGTTGATATCCTTGTCATTGAAGATATCATCGGGGTTGTTCGTGAACTCTCCGGGTACGCCACGCTCCTTGGTCAGGTCGCGCACACATACGCGCTTGATATGTACATTTGTTGAGTTGATGCGCTTCAGCACGTCATAGAGACCATGACCCACGGTACCAAAGCCAAAAAGTCCGATGGTTAAGTTTTTCATAGGTGTGTCTATTTTATTATATACTCTTCTGCATAAAGTTTTCTATAATATTATTCAGCTTCGTGTGCTCCACGAGAAAGCCGTCGTGTCCAAACTCCGACTCTATAAGGTGGTACTCCACATCGCGGATATGCTCTCGCATAGGCACATGTGCCTCGGGAGGGAAGAGTATATCCGAGGAGATGGCCACCACAAGGGTGTGCGCCTCAATCTGTTTCAGAGCCTCGGCTATGGAGCCTCTACCGCGGGCGATGTTGTGTGAGTCAACGGCCTCCGAAAGACGGTAGTAGGAGAGGGCATTAAACCTGCGTCGTAGCTTCTCGCCCTGGTACTGCTGGTAGCTATGTGCACGACGGTCGAAGGAGACCTCTTCGGCCTTCTCCGTCTCCTGCTGTGTAGCATTATAGGCGGCACCGCCACGATAGCTTATAAGGGCTATGGAGCGTGCCACAGCCATGCCGTCAAGACCTGCGTCGTCGCGCTCTGCGCCCCATGTCGGGTCGAGGCGTATAGCCATGCGTTGCGACTCGTTGAAGGCTGCGGCCCACGGCTCGGAGCAGGTTGTGGTGGCTATAAGGGCAAGGTTCTCCATAAACTGTGGCTCGGAGATAGCCCACTCCATGCACTGGAAGCCTCCTATCGAGCTGCCTATAAGGAGCTTCACACGCTCGATGCCAAGATGTCGTGCCAGCAGACGGTGACATGTAACCATATCGCGCACCGAGATACGTGGGAAGTCATAATAATACTTCTTACCCGTCAGGGGGTTAAGTGTCAGCGGCGATGTCGTACCATAGTGCGAGCCGAGAAAGTTGGCACAGACGATGAAGTAGCGCGTAGGGTCGAGGAACTTACCCTCCTCGACGGTGTGCGGCCACCAATCCGCAACATCGGAGTTGGCCGTGAGGGCATGACATACCCATATGACATTGTCGCGCCTCTCGTTCAATGTACCAAAGGTGTCGTAGGCGATATCTACGGCCGGGAGTACAGCACCCGACTCAAGCACCACAGGCTCGTTATGTCGATATACGTGGCTCATGTTTAGATGTTGTTGAGTGCCTGCTCGTAGTCGGCGATGATATCCTCGACATTCTCCAAGCCGAGCGAGATGCGGAGTAGCGTGGGTGTGATGCCTGCAGCGCGCTTTGCCTCCTCCGAGAGCTGCTTGTGAGTTGTTGAGGCGGGGTGTGTAACCACCGATATCGAGTCTCCAATCATTGTCATGTTACCCGATAGTTTTAGGCTCTCGACAAACTTCACCGTGGAGTCGAGGTCGCCCTTCAGCTCAATGGTCATCACTGCCGAAGCACCATGCTTAAAGTACTTCTTGGCGAGTTCATGGCTCGGATGATCCTCAAAACCTACGAAGCTCACACGCTCCACCTTGGGGTGGTTGCGACAGAACTCCGCAAGGCGGTATGTAGATTCCACCTCGTGCTTCACGCGTAACGAGAGGGTCTCAAGTCCCAACAACATAAGGTAGGCATCGAAGGGCGAGGGGCAGCAGCCGAAGTCACGCATGCCATCCACGCGACACTTGACGATAAATGCTGCAGCTCCAAAGGCATCGCAGAGGTTCAAGCCGTGATAGCCCTCCGAGGGGCCATCTATCTGCGGGTATTTTCCCGAAGCGCGCCAGTCGAACTTTCCACTATCAACGATAATGCCACCCATGGCCGTGCCATGGCCGTTAATCCACTTCGTAGCCGAGTCGGTGATTATATCTGCGCCCCACTCGAAGGGATTACATAGATAGCCGCCTGCACCAAAGGTGTTATCCACGATCAGAGGTATATTATTTCTATGTGCCACCTCGGCTAACGCCTCGATATCGGCGACGCGACAGGTGGGATTACCCATAGACTCCACGAAGATAGCGCGCGTATTACCATCTACAAGGGCTGCGATATCCTCGGCAGCATCGCTCGCCGCAAGGCGGCAGTCAATGCCGACATTACGCAATGAGATAACAAACTGGTTGTGAGTGCCACCATAGAGGTAGGGTGAGGCAACGATATTCTCTCCCGCCTTGGCAAGAGCCGTAACGGTGAGGAGTATTGCCGACATGCCTGAGGCTGTGGCCAAGGCTCCTACGCCACCATAGAGCGCTGCAATGCGCTCCTCATAGGCTGCTGTCGTGGGGTTGTGCAGACGTGTGTATATATATCCCGGCTCACTCAAAGTGAAGAGGTTTGCAGCATACTCACACGTCGGGAAGTGATATGCTGCTGTGGGGTGAATAGCTATGCCTCGAGCCTGCGACTCATCGACCTTATAGCCTCCATGTATCTGAATGGTCTCGAAATGTAATTTATTCTCTGCCATGGTATTTAAGTATAAAGTAATACAAAATAATCAATACGCAAACATCCGTTGCGCTGCAAATAATCTATCAAAAAGGAGGTTGGAGTGTGGCGTGGTCGTAACCTCGCCTTGGTGAAGTGATGGTGCCTAACGGCACATTCGCATAGACATAACGGCGATAGGAATCGTCATCACTCTCGGCGCATAATTAAACGTGATATGTCGTGCAAAATTCATCATTCGGTTCCATAGTAGCTAATGCAAAGATAGGTAATATTTTCTAAAGATGCAAATATAGCTATATTAAGAGTTTCGTTTTTCATAATTTTTGCCTACCTTTGCCATGTTATCAACACCTTTAGCGAGATGAAGAATACGTTGAACATAAGCTATGAGCACTACGCTACAGCAGAGCTGAACGATAGCGATAGAGTGTTGGTTGAGGAGGCTCGCATGGCGACGACAAAGGCTCATGCCCTCTACTCCAACTTCCATGTGGGGGCGGCCGTGAGGCTCAAGAGCGGACGTCTGCTTCACGCCTCGAACTTCGAGAGTGAGGTCTTTCCTGCGGGGTTGTGTGCCGAGCGTTCGTTGCTCTTTTATGTCGAGTCGAACTATGCTGACGACCCTATCGAGGCGTTGGCTATCGCCTCGGTGCCCGATGAGCGTGAGTGCTATCCTTGTGGACAGTGCCGTCAGGTTATTGTCGATGTGGAGCGCCGTCAGCAGAGTCCCATACGTGTCATCATGTCGGGAAGAGATACGGCCACGGTGGTGGATAGCGCAGAGAAACTATTACCCTTTACATTTAAGTTATAGAATGTTTACCATTAACGATATCCTTTACGAGGATAACCATCTGCTTGTTGTCAATAAGCATTGTGGCGATCTGGTACAGAGCGACCCCGATGGCACGGAGGCTATCGAGGATCAGATTAAGTCGATGATAAAGATTCGCGATCACAAGCCCGGTGCTGTGTTCCTCGGTGTTGTACACCGCATAGATCGTCCGGTAAGCGGTGCTGTGCTCTTTGCCAAGAGCTCAAAGGCCTTGGCGCGACTAAATGAGATGATACGCTCACAGCAGATTAAGAAGACCTATTGGGCTATCACCGAGAGCCGACCTTCGGAGGAGGAGGCTACGCTGCGTCACTGGATTGTACGTAATGCCAAGACCAATCGTTCACATGCACATCTCAAACCCAAGTCTGATGGCAAGGAGGCGGTGTTGGACTATCGTGTGTTGGGTGCCTCGACAAACTATACCCTTGTGGAGATAGACCTTAAGACGGGGCGTCACCACCAGATACGTGCGCAACTCTCATCTATAGGTTGCTCGATAAAGGGCGACCTAAAGTATGGTGCAAAGCGCTCGAATAAAGATGGTGGCATATCGCTACACTCGCGTAGTATCGAGTTTAACCATCCCGTAGGTGGCAGGCCGATAAAGATTACGGCTCCCGTGCCCAAGAACGATAACCTCTGGACATTCTTCGAGGAGGCACAGTCATGAGGCTTCTTATACAACGTGTGACCGAGGCGCGCTGCGTAATTGGCGGTCGCTGCTTCTCGGAGATAGGGCGTGGCCTGGTGGTGCTCGTGGGTGTAGGTCATGATGAGGCGCCAGAGGATATCGAGTGGCTCACGAAGAAGCTTGTGCAGCTCCGCATCTTTGATGATGAGGCGGGTGTGATGAACCTCTCGGTGCAGGATATTGCCGGCGAAGTGATGATTGTCAGCCAGTTTACGTTGCATGCCCTCACGAAGAAGGGTAACCGCCCCTCGTGGATAAAGGCCGCTCCCGAGGAGATATCGAAGCCCCTATACCTGACCTTTGTGGAGAGCGTCGAGAGGGCGCTTGGTCGCAAGGTGGCTACGGGTGAGTTTGGTGCCGATATGCAGATAGAGCTCACGAACGACGGCCCCGTAACCATTTGGATAGATTCTAAAAACAGAGAGTAACGATATATGCTTATAGCACTTACGAAACGAAAGGAGAATATCGCCGAGTATATTCTCTACATATGGCAGATCGAGGATTTGTTGCGCGCCCTGCAGTTTAGTCCCGAGGCGATATACTCGACCCTCGTGGCAAAGACAGAAGGTGCCGACGAGCAGCAGAAGGAGAATATCTTCAATTGGTATATGCAGATTGTTGAGCTCTTACGCAAGGAGGGCAAGGAGCAACAGGGACATATCGAGCATACGCTCCACCTTATTGCCGATATGCACAACCTGCACCTTCAACTTATGAAGCTTCCCGTGGGTGAGCACTACCGCACAACCTATGCGCGCCTGGCCTTGGAGCTCCCGCGCCTGCGCACGATAATGGATAAGGATGATATCTCCGATACGGAGCTCTGCTTCCGCGCCCTCTACGCCTCGCTGCTCTACCGCATTAAGGGTGGTGGCGAGCAGGCTGTAGCCGACACCATCGCCGTCATATCTCCTGCCATAGGCGAGCTTGCAGCGATGTATGGCAAGGTGGAGCGTGGCGAGATAAACCTCTTTGACGACTGATATATAGTGGGTTTGGAGGTGTAAAATGAAATTATTTTGCCGTTTTATTTGCAATTACGAAAAATCGTTGTACCTTTGCACCTCGCATAAGAAGCATTAGGCTTGCTTAATACGGAACAAAAACAATAAAAACAGATACAACTATGGCAATGAAGAGAACTTACCAGCCTTCTCGTCGCAAGAGAATTAACAAGCACGGTTTCCGTCAGAGAATGGCTACTGCCAATGGCCGTAAGGTGTTGGCTGCACGTCGCGCAAAGGGTCGTAAGAAGTTGACCGTATCGGACGAGGCAACATTCAAGTACAACTAATAATAGCTTCCTTGCCGAGCATCGATGTTGCGGTAGGGTATGGTTATTAAGGTTTTGTAGGTGTATGCCTACAAAAAGTGCGGATGGGTATCTGTCCGCACTTTTTGTGATTTGTATATGTCCCACATATGCTCCTATTTGCTCTTTTAATATTATTTCTTATCTTTGCGGCGCATTTGCGCTCTATCGCTGCCACCGCAAGGTGGGGGAGGAAAGTCCGAGCAACACAGAGCACCGCGCAAGTTAACGGCTTGATACCCGTGAGGGTATAGTAACGTAGAAGAAAATAACCGCCCGCAAGGGTAAGGGTGAGAAGGCGGGGTAAGAGCCCACCGGTCGTGCAGCGATGTACGAGCCGTGCGTCTTGGGAGCTGCAAGTTCATGTATACCGGCATTTGAGGGCTGCTCGTCCGAGCCGGAGGGTAGAACGCTTTAGCCCTGTGGTGACACAGGGTATAGATGAATGACAGACACCCGTCCAACGGGCACAGAACCCGGCTTACAGGCCGACTGTTTTCTTTTATAAGTTCAAGCGGGACATCTTTTCGAAAAGATGTCCCGCTTGAACTTAACATTATCTTATACCAAATGAGCAATATGCTCCTCGCGGTCGCCACACAACAGGTCGATTACAGGAATCTCAATCATGGTGTAACAACCGGGCTGTTGTCTCATGGTGGCACGCGCTGCACACACAAGCACCTGACCTGTGAGAGCAGGATTGTTTATGCGCATATTGAACTCGAACAACTGATTCTGAGTAGTGCCCGACACACCTTTGCGTGTAAGGTTTACACCGTGTCCCATATCAAGAAGTTCGTTCACGCAAGGCACCTGAATAACATGTGTTTCGTCATTCACAAAGTAAGCATCAGCCTTGATGGCAGCAGCAACCTTCTCGAAATCGTATCCCTCCTTCACCTCGATATACACCATACGGCGGTGAATACCGGTACCGGTAGGAATAGTCATTGACAAGGCAGCCTGAACGCCCTCGACAGCCTTAACAGCCACAGTGTGTCCCATGCTCATGCCCGGGCCGAAATTGGTGTAAGTGATACCATTGGGAGCAATAGCCTGCAACAGCGTTCTTACCACAGAGTCGCTTCCGGGGTCCCATCCTGCCGAGATAACAGAGACCGCACCACCCTTCTTTGCACTCTCGTCGAGTGAACGGCGCAAGGGTACAATCTGTGAATGAATATCGAAACTGTCGACAGTATTTATACCCGCTTCGAGAATCTGCTTTGCATACTCCTCAACACTTCTTGTAGGTGTAGAGAGAATAGCGACATCCACATCCTCAAGCTCACTTATCTCCTTAACAACAGGATACTTTTCGAGCTCGGCAGGCTTATTCTCGGCACCGGCACGACGCACAACACCTGCAACCTCAAAATCGGGCGCACTCTCCAAAGCCTGCAAAGCATACTTTCCAATATTGCCATATCCAACGATGGCAGCTCTTATCTTTTTCATATAATACCTATAAATCTTTTTTTTTAAAAAACCTCTGCAAAAATAGTGCAAGCCGAGTGTAGAACAAAATAAATCTCAATTTATTTTTTATACCGAGGCGAAGCCTATTTTCGGCGAATGCCAAAAAGCAAGCCGAGTGTAGAACAAAATAAATCTCAATTTATTTTTTATACCGAGGCGAAGCCTATTTTCGGCAAAAGCCAAAAAGCAAGCCGAGTAGGTTTTCGATGAATATCAAAATAAATTCGCACAAAAGCATAT
>JAZNFC010000022.1:0-42197 GCA_045588935.1 Alistipes sp.
ATTACCGAGTCAACGGCCGTAAGCGTGCGGTAGGTATCCTCGGCAAAGTCCTCATGTCCCGGGGTATCAAGGATGTTAATCTTGACATCCTTATACTCGAAGCCCATAACAGATGTCGCCACCGAGATACCACGCTGACGCTCAATCTCCATAAAGTCGGATGTTGCGCCCTTCTTAATCTTATTGCTCTTCACGGCTCCCGCCACATGTATAGCACCTCCAAAGAGAAGGAGCTTCTCGGTAAGCGTCGTCTTACCGGCATCAGGGTGCGCGATAACCGCGAATGTACGTCGGCGTGTTATTTCATCTATGAGTGCCATATATACCTATTATATTATTAGGATGTGCCTTACTATTGTTTTTCGGTGGCAAAGATAATAATTATCGGGCAAACTGAAAATTATCTTATAAAAATAAAAAAAGTGCGGTTATATAGATTATCTTATCTATTTTGAAAAAATTCAGTTTCATTTCACATTTGTGTATGACCTTTGCAGTAGGAAAGCAAAACAAGAGATTAAACAATAACAAAAAAATTAGATTATGAAAAAGTTTATAACACTTACCGTTGCCCTTGCAACCTTCACCACGTCACTCATTGCTGCACCACGCACCATCTTTGACGATGAGCGCGCGATAAAGTATAGCGAGCTGCCTGCCACGGCACAGGAGTTTATTGCCGAGCACTTCGACAAGGAGCAGGTATCATATACCATGCTCGAGGATGATATCTTCCGCAAAGAGTATAAGGTGGTGATGTCTAATGGCACAAAGATTGAGTTTGATGGCGATGGAGCATGGAACCAGGTGGACTGCCGATATACGAGTGTACCCACAGCTATCGTGCCCGCAAAGATTGCCGAGTATGTGGCCAAGAACTACCCCGAGGCAAAGATTACGGAGCTTAAGCGCGAGTCCCACGAGTGGGAGGTACAGCTCACAGGAGGCCTCGAGCTCACCTTCAACCGCGACTTCAAGCTAACGGATATTGATGATTAACAATAGGTGTTAACCCTATAAAAATTTTATACGATTATGAGAAGATTATTTTTTGCAGCTTTGGCCTTCGTGGCCTCAACACTAATCATTGGTTGCGATGATGATTATAATGCACCCACCTCTATGCGCCAGACCCTTAAGGAGCAGTACCCCACAGCCGTAGATGTGGAGTGGGAAAAGAAGCACCAACATATCGTTGCCGAGTTTCACCTTCAGGGTCAGCGTGGCGACTGCGAGGCATGGTACACCAAGTCGGGCAAGTGGCTTATGACAAAGTTCGACATGAGCTATACGGACCTACCCATTGCCGTACGTAACGCCTTCGAGGGGGAGTATGGCGCCGATACTCCGGTGGATGAGGTTGAGCGCCTGGAGCGTAACAATGGCGATACCATCTACTTTATCGAGGCTACGGTGGTCATCAACGGATACCTCACGGATATCTACCTCGACTACTCGGAGGATGGCACTCTGCTACGCACAGCTGTCGATGTCGAGAACTACGATAACGTCTATTACTATTTGTAGTGTCATCCGGCCTTGAGCCGTCACTATAATATCTTCACTGCAAGGGGCTGACTTTCAGGTCAGCCTCTTAATTGTTAGAAAGAGCAAAGTGGAAAGTGGAAAGTGGAAAGTTTCGGTATCATTGATGTGCTTCGATGAGGTAATATGCGACTACTCAAAACAACTTTAGTACTCCTTAATACGCTTTAGTCACCTTTAGTTAACTTTTCTCCTTTCTCCTTGCACTTTCCACTGTTATTGACTTGACATGAAAAAGCCACCAATGAGACATACTGCCCATTGGTGGCTTTGATTGATATGCCGCAAAGGCGGCTTATCTCAATAAATTAGATGATACCCTGCTCAAGCATAGCCTGTGCCACCTTCATGAAGCCGGCAATGTTAGCTCCCTTAACATAGTTAATAGAGCCGTCGGGCTGCTGACCATACTTCACACATGCATTGTGGATAGACTCCATGATGAAGTGAAGCTTCTCATCAACCTCCTTACCAGACCATGAAATGTGCATACAGTTCTGAGTCATCTCAAGACCTGAAGTAGCTACACCACCAGCGTTAACAGCCTTACCGGGAGCGAAGAGGATACC
Source organism: Alistipes sp. (assembly GCA_045588935.1). GTDB lineage: Bacteria > Bacteroidota > Bacteroidia > Bacteroidales > Rikenellaceae > Alistipes. Next base: position 2,115 of record JAZNFC010000022.1, read on the forward strand.
TGCCTCCTGGAATGCATGGATAGCCTCGGGTGTACAACCCATGTTAGATACCTCGGCGCAGCACCATGTGCCGTTAGCCAAAAGCTCCTTAGCATCAGCCTCGTTCAACTCGTTCTGGAAGGCGCAAGGAAGTGCGATGTCACACTTTACAGACCAAGCCTTCTTGCCTGCAGTGAACTTACAAGCCTCGGGGAACTTGGTTGCCATATCCTCAACCTTATTGCGGTTTGAAGCACGCATAACGAGCATGTAGTCGATCATCTCTGAAGTGATACCACCGGGAATCTCGCAAACGCCATCGGGACCAGAGATAGCAACAACCTTGGCACCGCGCTCAACAGCCTTCTGTGATGCACCCCAAGCCACGTTACCGAAGCCTGAAACAGCAACAGTCTTGCCCTTAAGATCCTTACCAGCCTTTGCCAACATATGCTCTGTGAAGTACAAAGCACCATAACCTGTAGCCTCGGGACGGAGGATAGAACCACCCCAAGTCTCACCCTTACCTGTCAATACACCTGTGTGGTACTGACGAGCAAGCTTCTGATACATACCATTGAGGAAGCCGATCTCACGACCACCAACACCTACGTCACCTGCGGGAACATCTGTATCAACGCCGATGTTGTTCCACAACTCCTGCATGAAGGCCTGGCAGAAACGCATGATCTCGCCATTTGACTTACCTACGGGGTTGAAGTCAGCACCACCCTTGGCACCACCCATAGGAAGGGTTGTGAGGGCGTTCTTGAATGTCTGCTCGAAACCGAGGAACTTCAACATTGAGGGGTTAACTGCAGGGTGGAAACGCAAACCGCCCTTGTAAGGACCGATAGCCGAGTTGAACTGTACGCGGTAGCCAAGGTTAGTCTGAACCTCACCGTTGTCATCAACCCATGTTACACGGAAGGTGAAGATACGGTCGGGCTCTACCATACGCTCAACGATCTTGGCAGCCTCATACTCGGGGTGCTGGTTGTACACCTCCTCGATAGACTCCAATACCTCGCGAACTGCCTGCAAGTACTCGCTCTCGCCAGGGTGCTTGGCCTCCAAATTGGCCATGATAACTTTTACATCCATAGTGTTTAATTAAGTTTAAAGGTTTAATATAAAGATTAATATGTCTGTTTTTACACCTTATTGGGAATAATCATCTCCCAAATGCTCTACAAATATACGAATAATTATCGTAATTGTTCCTCTCTTCTCACTTTTTTTTACAAAAGCATCAAAAAGAGTATGGCCGACACCGCTTTTTACGGTGCCGACCAACGTCTATTTATGATAATTACACAAAGGGAAGGCGCACAACCTCGGCCTTCAACAGGCGACCACGCACCACTACGGCAATCTGTGTACCTGCCTTTGCAAACTCGGGCTTAACATAGCCCATGCCGATACCCACCTTCAAACAGGGCGACATAGTACCTGATGTCACATGACCTATCTCATTGCCCTCGAGGTCTGCCAAGGCATACTCATGACGGGGAACACCGCGGTCGATAAGCTTGAAGCCTACGAGCTTACGTGTCACGCCCTCCTTCTTCTGGCGCTCCATCAGCTCACGGTCAATGAAGGGCTTGTTCTCCACGAACTTGGTGAGCCAGTTAAGACCCGCCTCGATGGGTGATGTGGTGTCGTCGATATCGTTGCCATAGAGGCAGAAGCCCTTCTCCAGACGTAGTGTATCGCGAGCACCAAGACCGATATTCTTCAAGCCGAACTCCTCGCCTACCTTCCACATAGCCTCCCAGATGGTGTCGGCATCCTCATTGTACATATATATCTCGCAGCCACCCGAGCCTGTGTATCCTGTAGTCGAGAGGATAACATCGCAACCGGCAACCTTGCAGAGCTTGAAAGTGTAGTACTCCATATCTACAACGTGCTCCTCGGTCATCTTCTGTACGAGCTGCATAGCCAAAGGACCCTGAATGGCGAGCTGCGCAGTCTTATCCGAAGCATTCTCGAGCTCCACGCCCGCCTTCATGCCATACTCCTCACCCTGCTTGCAGATGTGTGCCCAATCCTTCTCGATGTTGGCAGCATTGACACAGAGCATATACTTCTCCTCGTGCAGACGATATACAAGGATATCATCTACGATGCCACCCTTGCCATTAGGCATCGTTGTGTACTGAACCTTACCGTCAAATAGGTCACATACGTTGTTTGTGGTGATACGCTGAAGGAACTCCGTAGCACGAGGGCCCTTCACCCAAATCTCACCCATGTGGCTCACGTCAAACACACCGCACTTCTCGCGCACGTTGATATGCTCGTCGTTGATACCCGAGAACTCGATGGGCATGTTGTAGCCGGCAAACTCTGCCATCTTCGCACCATTAGCAATATGGTACTTGGTAAAAGCTGTTGTTTTCATTGTTCAATTAATTAGTTTATAGTTGTTTTCATTACTCCTCAATCTTGGGTCGCGGCTTGAAACCTACACGCGGGCAGCGCGTAAACTCCTTGGTGCGGTCGAACAAGTAGCGATAGGTCGTGTGCATCTTATGTTTGCGGGCACATATATATCGCTCCACCATGCGATTCATCACAGGGTTGAAGTCACCTATCCATGCAAACTCCACCGTGCGATAGTGATTCTTCGGCGTGCGTATATAGTTTTCAAGCATCGCCTTCATGAGTCCCGACTCCACGCCCTTACCCTGAAACTCGGGCGTGATACCGAAGACGATAGCAAAGATGCGGTCACTACCCTTTCGCACCTTCAAGTCCCACATCATGCGTAGCTTGTTAATCAGACCAAACTTACCGTTATATTTGCCTATCAGCTGATTAAGGTCAGGCACCATCACAAAGAAGCCTATAGGCTCGTCATTGAAGTAGGCAAAATATATGAGGTTGCGATCAACAATCGGACGCATAGTGTCGGCCATCTGTCGCGCCTCGGCAACCTCCATGGGTTGCACACCCGTAAACAACGCCCATGCCTTGTTATATATCTGACGTATCTTATCTACGGCCGAATATAGATCCTCATCGCCGAGGGGCGCAAAGAGATATCCCGGGGTTGACATAAGACGATGCACGCGCTCATGCACTATACTATTGACATCGTCATCCTGCGTATCCCAAAGATAGGTATTCTGATTAAAGTAATTCTTGAAACCGTAGTTCTCGAACAACCTCTTATAGTAAGGCAGATGATATGGATTCTCAAATAGCGGCTGATACTCATATCCCTCAACCAATAAGCCCCACCACGCATCGCGCGAGCCGAAGTTTATCGGGCCATCCATTGCCTCCATACCACGCTCCTTGAGCCAGTCGCGCGCAGCATCGAAGAGCATGTCGGCGAGCACCTGGTCATCTATAGCCTCAAAGAAACCACAACCTCCCGTGGGTTGCTCGAAACCATAGGCATGCGGCCTATCATAGAAGGCGGCGATGCGACCTACACACTCACCTCTCTCATCTCGTGCCACCCAGCGTATAGCTTCGCCATCGTCAAAGAGCTTGTTTTTCTTGGGGTCAAAGACCGCCTTAATCGAGCTATCAAAGGGACATACCCAATAGGGATTATCGCGATATATCCTCTTGGGCAGGTCGATAAACTCCCGCTCCACACGCTTATCACCCGCCACAACCTCGACAAGAGTATATTTCATCTTATCCATCTCTAACTTCTCTTATTTCCCTACGCCATTAACATCAGGCGCAGTCATACAAAGGTACACATTTTTTTTATATAGCATAGCCCCTACCACAAAAAATATGGATATTTTACAACAAGTATCGCCATATTTCAACTCGCTTTCAAAATTATTACCTATCTTTGGAGTATGAAAGTATTGATTATAGAGGATGAGCCCTCACTGCGAGAGCTTATCGAGAGGGAGATACGTGGCGAGGGATATATCGTCGAGTGCGCCTCGGACTTCCTAAGCGCCGAGATGAAGATTGCAGGATATAACTACGACTGCATATTGCTCGACATATCGCTACCGGGGGGCTCGGGGCTAATGCTACTGGAGAGGTTACGTGCCATGGGTCGTCGCGAAAATGTTATCATCATCTCGGCACGCGACTCCGTAGATGACCGCGTGAGGGGTCTGGAGTTGGGCGCGGATGACTATCTGCCGAAGCCTTTCCATATGAGTGAGCTTATGGCCCGTCTGCGCAGTGTCCTACGCCGTGGTCGCAGCGGCGGCAGCCTGACAATAGATATGGGCAACGTGTCGTTAGACCCATCATCGCGCCGTGTGACGGTCGCCAACCGAGATATAACACTACTAAAGAAGGAGTTCGACATACTGCTCTACTTCATGCAGCGGCCACGCCATCTTGTCGATAAGGTAGTCTTGGCCGAGGCCGTGTGGGGCGACTATGCCGATGAGGTGGACAACTTCCAATTTCTATATGCTCAAATCAAGAATCTGCGTCGCAAGCTCGTGGAGGCAGATGCCGACATAGAGATAGGCTCGGTATATGGCTTTGGTTATAAGCTAACGATGAAGAGCGAAGAGTAAACAGCGACAACCATGAAACTTATCTATCGCATAACATTAGGACTTATCGCCACGATGCTACCCCTTATGGCATTGTGGGGCACATTCTTCTACTTCGCGATGGTTAGCGAGATAAACGACGCCACGGATGACTCGTTGGAGGAGTATGCCTCACTGATTATCACACGCTACCGCGAGGGTCGCACGCTGCCCACACTGAACGACGGCTCAAACCACAACTATACTATCGAGCCCATCGACCGCGAGGAGGTGGATGAGCTCTTCGAGCAATATTTTCACGATGGAGAGATGTATATCCCCGAGAGGCAGGAGGTGGAGCCTGCACGTATTCTGACCACAATCTTCATAGATAGCTACGGGCAGCCCCTGCGCCTCGAGGTCGCCATGCCGACAATCGAGCGCGACGACCTCTATGAGACCATACTCTTTTGGGCGACAACACTCTTTGGTGCACTCTTCGTGGTTATCATCACTCTATCGCTCGGTATAGCACGTCACACGCTGCGCCCCCTATATGCACTACTTAAGTGGTTGGACAACTACAACCCCGGCGAGAGGTTGAGCCCCGTACCCAATGACACCTCTATCAGAGAGTTTTGTCGCCTCAACCAAGCAGCACAGAGTGCCGTGGAGCGCTCCGAGCGCATGGTTGTGCAGCAACGTGAGTTTACGAGCAATGCCTCACATGAGCTGCAAACGCCCCTGGCCGTCATCGGCAACCGCGTGGAGTATCTTATAGACCACACCTCACCCAACGAGGAGCAACTCGCCGAGCTTATGAAGATACGCACGACATTACGCCACAGCGTACGTCTTAATCGTACATTGTTGCAGCTGATGCGCATAGAGAGTGCGCAGGTGACCGAAGAGCACGATATTGTGGTAAACACCCTTGTAGAGGAGAGCCTCGAGCAGCTATGCGATATCTACACCTCGAAGAGCGTGACATGCAAAACGACCATAAGGCACAACCTACGTCTAAAGATGAATGAGGCACTGGCACAAGCCCTTGTGAGCAACCTCTTAAAGAATGCCTTTGTGCATAGTCCTGCAGGTGGAAACATCGAGGTGGAGATTACCTCCGCAGGCTTTACTATTCGCAATACGGGTACTACGCCTTTAGACAAAGCACGCATCTTCGAACGCTTCTACACGGCCGATAGCGCCCATGCCTCAACAGGCTTAGGATTGGCCATCGTAAAGTCCGTATGCGAGCTCTATGGATATGCCATAGAATACAGCTATGCAGATGGCTACCACTGCTTCGACATCAGAACAAGATAAGACTATTGTATCCATTAAAGATATATAAGACTGAATAACAAGTGGGTGACTATTTTACTTTAGTCACCCACTTGTTATTCAGCCTCATCGATATACTATCGAACCTTAAAGTCTGGATCGGCCATCTGCGGTATAGGCTTAATATACTCACCCGCCTCGAACTTGGCACGCACAGCCTTGAAGGTATTAATCGTGTACTCGACATCCTCCATCGTGTGTGCTGCCGTAGGTATGACACGCAAGATAATCTCTCCCTTGGGAATTACGGGGTAGATTACAATCGAACAGAAGAGTCCGTAGTTCTCGCGAAGATCGACGATAAGGTTGGTACCCTCCTCATTACCTCCCTTCATATAGATGGGCGTCACGGGCGACTGGGTAACACCGATATCGAAGCCATTGTCGGTAAGGCCCTTCTGCAGCGCGCGTGTAATCTCCCAAAGCTTCTCCTGATACTCGGGATGCTTACGTATAAGGTCAAGACGCTTCAGCGCACCCATAACCATAGGCATAGGCAACGACTTGGCATAGAGTTGCGAGCGCATATTATAGCGGAAGAGGTTGATAAGCCAACGGGGACCCGACACAAAGGCACCAATGCCGGCCATAGACTTGGCAAAGGTATTGAAAAGCACATCTATCTTATCCTGCACACCGAAGTGGTCACCCGTACCGCGGCCACCCTTACCCATAGTACCAAAGCCATGAGCATCATCCACAAGAAGACGGAAGTTGAACTCCTCCTTGCACTTGGCTATAACATCAAGGAAGCCAAGGTCACCCTTCATGCCAAAGACACCCTCGGTGATGACAAGCACACCGCCACGTTGCGCCTCGGCAAGCTCCGAAGCATGCTGCAGCTGCAGACGCAATGATGACTCATCATTGTGAGCATAGACGAAACGCTTACCCGGATGCATGCGCAGACCATCAATAATACATGCGTGACACTCCTTATCATAGACCACCACGTCGCGAGGCGTAAGCAGACAGTCGATAATAGATATCATGCCCTGATAACCAAAGTTGAGAAGGAAGGCATCCTCCTTGCCAACAAACTCCGCAAGCTCACGCTCCAACTGCTCATGATACTTGGTCTGTCCCGACATCATACGCGCACCCATAGGATATGCCATACCAAACTGCTTGGCACCCTCGGCATCAGCCTCACGCACCTCGGGATGGTTTGCCAGACCGAGGTAGTTGTTCAAGCTCCAGTTAAGCACAGGTTTACCACGGAACATCATGTGAGGGCCAAGCTCCCCCTCAAGCTTCGGGAAGGCAAAATAGCCGTGTACAGCCGACATATACTGGCCGATAGGGCCTCCTGCATTATTCGATAAACGGTCAAAAATATCCACCATTGTCTAATATTTTTTAAAGTTTTAGCATACTGTATCGTAGCAATGCACACCTCTATCTACGATTGAGAGACAAAGGTATTAATTTTTTATAAACGCTACAGAAGAAAAGCTGATAAATGGACACAATAGAATAATTTTTAAGTAAAAATACTTATACCCAAAAGAGAGTCCGATATTCTCCAGCATCCACACCGTTCTTCTATATCATGTCCGATAGTCACTGTCACTATTCAACAACATATTCGTATGCCACCTTACCATTTATGGGGCAGACAGCGACATTTACCACCTCGGGCTTACTACTGCTGTTCATGGCACATACGATAACTGCCACCTTCATATTTGCGCTGTTCCACTTGGCATCCAGCGTGAAGCTAAACTGCTTGGTAGCAACCTCACCTACAGCTATCGCACCCAAGGCATCAACCGTAATACTTCTACGGCCAAACGAAGCACCGACAAGAGCACGCACAGCATTGTTACTTACATAGTGATAATCCTTCGAGCCGCCCGACTGCTGACTATTCTGGATATTATCCTCGAGCAACCATGCCATAACGTAGTACTCCTTCTCAACAGCTGCCTTGACGCCTACAGAGATGTTCACCGATGTAGCATCTGAGGTAGATGCTGCCGAGATACCCGCCTCGGCACCCGACTTATTGACCAACGCCTCTAACTTTTTTGTGTTGCCGACGACAAAGGCATCACCAATATTGAGATCGCCCACACCACCTTGAAGGTTGAAGTGAATGGCAGGATAACCCTTGGGGCTATAGAAACTATCAAGATCGCTTGCCGCCAAAGAGAAGGCATTATCCTTATCGGCAGGAGCAAAGCTTCCGCCATGACACGTAACCTCGACATAGTAGTCATGCCACTCGGTCTTTGCCAACTCAACAAGACCATCCATCACACGGGGACAGTTCATGCAGTCAACACCCGTATGCTCGACAAGCAATATGCGATGATGAAACGCTGTAGATGCAAGGTTGGGATCGGTAGGCAGAGCCATAGGATCCTCGGGAACTGTAGGTACATCGCCGCCACCGTCACCCTCACCAGGCTCATCACCCTCACCAGGTTCTGTGGGCTCTCCACCTTCACCCTCACCAGGCTCATCACCCTCGCCAGGCTCTGTGGGCTCCCCACCTTCACCCTCACCTGGCTCATCGGGTGTGGGGTCTGTAGGCTCACCACCCTCTCCGGGCTGCTCGGTGGGAGTATTGGGGGTATCATCGGTATTGCTCTCGGTACAACCCGCCATGACCATACCGATAACCGCCAAAATCAAAAATAACCTCTTCATCGTCTATATAAATATATGTGTATTACTCTCTACCCTCGAAGTAGTAGGGTGCGTAGTTCCAGCCATTGGCACGATAGAACTCACGCATAACCTCCATGCGCTGACGTATGGTAGCCTCATCTCGACGGTTCTCTGCCCACTGCACCTCGGCCAAAGCACCAAGGCGAGGCAGAAGCTGCCCCTCAACCATAGAGATATCCTTCAGATACTCCGACCATAGGTTACACTGAACACCGATGATGTTGCTGCGCGCCTCGTCACTGATACCCTCAAAGGGATTCCAAGAGTATATCTTCTCGAAGTTGATGTGTCCACCTATGCGCAGGCCCTCGCCCTCGCGGCTCTCGGTCTGATAGAAGTCGAAGTAGCAGATGGGCAACGGCGCCATAACCACCTCGTGGCCATGCTCGGCAGCATAGGCACCAATCTTTGCACCACGCCATGCCATGACCGTTGCTGTGGGCGTCACACCGCCCTCAAGAATCTCATCCCAGCCGATAATTCTACGGCCCTTGCCATTGAGATACTTCTCAATGCGCGCTACAAGATAGCCCTGCAGTTCCTCCTCGCTCTCCAAGCCCTCGGCCTGTATCTTTGCCTGACAGTGAGGACACTCCTTCCAGCGATCCTTCGGGCACTCATCGCCACCGATATGTATCAACTCCGAAGGGAAGAGCTCAAGAACCTCATCGAGAACATTCTGCAAGAAGTCGTACGTCGTCTCCTTACCTGCACACAGCACCTCGGGTGTTACACCCCACATAGTCCATACATCAACCTTCTGCTCGTTGCATCCCAGCCACGGCAAAGCGTGCAGCGCCGCCTGCGAGTGTCCTGGCATCTCAATCTCGGGAATGATTGTAACGAAGTGCTTGGCAGCATAATCCACCACCTCGCGTATCTCCTCCTGTGTGTAGTAACCACCATAGGGCTTACCATCCCACCATTTGGGCTCAAGGCCATGACCTATAAGTGTCTCCTTACGTATCGTAGCCTTCTCCATAAGCTCGGGGTAGCGTTTAATCTCTATACGCCAGCCCTGATCGTCTGTCAGGTGCCAATGTAAGCGGTTGAGCTTATGTGCTGCGAGAATGTCGATATAACGCTTCACATCCTCCACCGAGAAGAAGTGACGCGACACATCGAGGTGCGCACCACGATAGCTAAATGTAGGAGCATCAGCGATATAGCCATAGGGCACCTCGCCATTATGTGCCACGATAAGCTGACGCAGAGTCTGCAAACCATAGTATATACCGGCCTCCGTGCCACCAATAATCACGATGCCATCCTCGCTGATGGTCATCTCGTAACCCTCCGCGGGAACAAAACGGTCGGTACGAATCTTTATACCCTTACCACGCTTCGACATGCGCATAGGCTTCTCCATATCAAAGTGCTTCATCATCTCCTCGGCAAAGGTCGTAGCAGCTGTCCACGCCTCATCGTTCACCACGATGCGCGTCTTCTCGGTCACGATATAGCTACCCTCGGCCTCCATGTCGATATACTCGGGCTGGGGTACAATGTTTATCTCACGTGCTACGGCAACATCTGCCATAACTCCCAACATCGTGGCAAGCAAGACCACCACATAAAGTTTCGTTCTCTTCATATTTATAAGGGATATTCTATAAGTTTTGTTTTATCAGAGCAAAGGTAATCAAAAATTAGGAATATGCAAGCATTGATACCTCATGCAAATCATCGTTCGTCACTTTAGCACGATTATTGCCAAACATAGCGTGTAAATATTTGATACTATGTACACAGAAAATTACAACGAAGAACAGACAATCGGCAGCTGGTGGCTCTCGATTATTGTGGGCGTCGTAGCCCTCGTGGCAGGCTTCATAACATTGGTGAGCCCCGCCATAAGCTATATTGCCATCGCCATGTGGTTAGGTGTAGCCATCCTCGTGTCGGGCATCATGGGTCTTATCCAGAGCATCGCATCGAAGAATACACATGTGCGTCGCGGATGGATTATTGTCTCGTGGGTGCTCGATATAATTATCGGCATACTGCTTATGCTCAACCCCATGATGAGTGGCTTGCTGATGCCCATAATGCTTGGCGCATGGCTTCTCTACCGCGGTATCGTGATGATTATGCAGGGTAGCAATCTCCGCAGGGAGGGCGTGCGTGATGCCGGCTGGGTGATATTCTATGGCGTAGTCATAATTGCCATAGCTATTGCTGTGCTCTGGATGCCTTTGGTCGTAGGCATCGAGGCTGTTATCATCTTCCTCGCCATCGCCTTTATCACCTATGGCGTATCGACCATATCGCTCGGTTTCAGACTTTGGGATCTCCATCGCCGCGCCCGCACACTGCGAGGTGAGAGATGAGAGGAAAACGGTAAGAAGAAAAAGTACAGAGTGGAAAGATGAAAGTGGAAAGATGAAAGGTAAAAACTGTTTCGATGAGGTAATATGTGCTTCTAAAAGGTAATATGTAATTAGCTCATAGCAACAAAACATATTAGCCCATATTAGCCCATCACACTGTACACTGTACTCTTTCACTTTCCACTTTCATCTTTCCACTTTCATCTTTCCACTTTCCACTTCTATTGTCTTGACATAAAAATGCCACCGATGGGCAGTACTTAACGCACGTCCCATTGGTGGCTTTGATTGAGAGGACAAAGAGTCCTATAAAAACAGAAATTATCCGAGAATCTCCATAATCTTAATGGCTGCCGTCGCCACGGGAGTACCGGGGCCAAAGATAGCAGCCGCACCATCCTTATAGAGCTGATCGTAATCCTGTGCAGGGATAACACCACCCACAACAACTACGATATCCTCGCGACCAAGCTTCTTAAGCTCGGCGATAATCTGGGGCACAAGTGTGAGGTGACCTGCAGCAAGTGATGACACACCTACTACGTGTACGCCATTCTCCACAGCCTGCTTCGCAGCCTCCTCGGGAGTCTGGAAGAGAGGGCCCATGTCAACGTCGAAGCCAATATCGGCGTAGCCCGTAGCTACAACCTTAGCACCACGGTCGTGACCATCCTGGCCCAACTTCGCAATCATGATACGGGGCTGACGGCCCTCCTTCTTTGCAAACTCGGCACACATCTGCTTTGCCTGCTCAAATGCTGAATCTGACTTCACCTCTGCTGAATATACACCTGAATTTAGACGAATAATAGCCTTGTAGCGACCCACGACCTTCTCGCAAGCATCCGAGATCTCACCCAATGATGCACGTACCTTCGCAGCCTCAACAGCCAAAGCAAGAAGGTTGCCCTCACCTGTGCGCACGCACTCGGTAATAGCGGCCAAAGCCCTCTCTACAGCGGCATTGTCACGGTTGGCACGGAGCTCCTGAAGACGCTTAACCTGACTCTCACGAACAGCCGTATTATCTACTGCCAAGATATCGATGGGAGCCTCCTTCTCAAGACGGTAGCGGTTTACACCGATGATGGTCTCTACGCCAGAGTCGATGCGAGCCTGCTTACGTGCTGCAGCCTCCTCGATGCGGAGCTTCGGAATACCTGTCTCAATAGCCTTGGCCATACCTCCAAGCTGCTCAATCTCCTGGATGTGCTCCCAAGCCTTGTGAGCAATCTCGTGCGTAAGAGCCTCCACATAGTATGAGCCGGCCCAGGGATCTGCAGAGCGGCATACGTTAGTCTCCTCCTGGATGTAAATCTGCGTATTACGAGCAATACGAGCCGAGAAGTCGGTAGGAAGGGCGATAGCCTCATCCAAAGCGTTGGTGTGGAGCGACTGTGTGTGACCAAGTGCTGCACCCATAGCCTCGATGGCTGTACGTGCTACGTTGTTAAAAGGATCCTGCTCGGTGAGTGACCAGCCTGATGTCTGCGAGTGAGTACGCAAAGCCAAAGACTTCGAGTTCTTAGGCTCAAACTGCTTAACAATCTTCGCCCACAACAGACGTGCTGCACGCATCTTGGCAATCTCCATGAAGTGGTTCATACCGATAGCCCAGAAGAATGACAAGCGGGGAGCAAAGGCATCGATAGACATGCCTGCGTTGATACCGGCACGGAGGTACTCAAGACCATCGGCCAAGGTGTAGGCCAACTCGATATCTGCTGTTGCACCTGCCTCCTGCATGTGGTAACCAGAGATAGAGATAGAGTTGAACTTGGGCATATTCTTCGATGTGTACTCGAAGATATCAGCGATAATCTTCATTGAGAACTCGGGCGGGTAGATATAGGTGTTACGCACCATGAACTCCTTGAGGATATCGTTCTGAATAGTACCGGCCAACTGATCAAGCGTGCAGCCCTGCTCCAAACCTGCTACAATGTAGAAGGCCAAGACGGGAAGCACCGCTCCGTTCATGGTCATAGATACAGACATCTGATCCAAAGGAATACCATTGAAGAGAACCTTCATATCCTCTACAGAGCAGATAGATACACCGGCCTTACCTACGTCACCAACCACACGGGGATGGTCAGCATCGTAGCCTCGGTGTGTTGCAAGGTCGAAGGCAACAGAGAGACCCTTCTGACCTGCTGCAAGGTTACGACGATAGAAGGCGTTAGACTCCTCGGCAGTAGAGAAACCTGCATACTGACGGATAGTCCAAGGACGCATAACATACATCGTCGAGTAGGGACCACGCAAGAAGGGAGCGATACCTGCTGCATAGTTCAGGTGCTCCATTCCCTCGAGGTCGGCAGCCGTATAATTCTCCTTAACGGCAATGCGCTCGGCAGTCAACCAATCCTGCTTGGGAGCTGCCTGCTTGGTGCAGCACTCTACGGCTGCAGCCTTATATTCTAAATCTGAAAATTTTGCTCTCATAGCTATAACTGATTAGATGCCTAACTTCTTTAAGTAATCCTTCAAGGTCTCGAGCACATTGCTCTTGACATTGATGAAGTTGGTGATGCCTTGTGCCTCGAGCTCGGCTGCACATGCAGGAGCACCGGCAACAACAAGGATAGCCTTATCACCAAGAAGCTCCTTAACGCGAGGTGCTACAGTTGCATAGTCATCATCCGATGCACATACAACAACAATCTCGGCCTTTGACGCCAAAGCCGCCTCTACGCCCTCCTCTACACTCTTGAAGAAGGTGTTATCCTCAACGCGGATACCGGCGCAAGCGAAGAAGTTACATGAGAACTGCGCACGTGCACGTGCCATACCCAATGTGCCACATGTAAGCATGAAGGCCTTAGGCGTCTTGCCCGAGCGGTCAACCTGCATACGCATCTCCTCGAAGGCCATAGCGCCACGGTAGGGAACAAGTACATTCTCATCCTTGGTTACACGCTTAACCTTACACTCGCAGATAGAGGCATCAGCAACCTCCGTAAAGTTAGGATACTGGTTAGCACCCAACAAGATAAGACGACGTGTGGCGATAGACTTATCCTTCGCAGCAGCCGAAGCCTTCACACGCTCAACAACGAAGCCCTCCTTGAAGGCAGCGATATAGCCACCCTTATCCTCAACCTCGCGGAAGAGTGTCCAGGCCTCCTGTGCGATGCTCTTTGTGAGCGACTCGATGTAGTATGAACCACCGGCAGGATCGATAACCTGGTCGAAGTGCGACTCATGCTTCAAGAGAAGCTGTGCATTACGAGCAATGCGCTTCGAGAACTCGGTGGGAGCTTCAAATGCGTAGTCGAAGGGAAGCACCTCAAGAGAGTGTACGCCTGCGATAGCTGCAGACATAGCCTCGGTAGTGCCACGCAACATATTCACATAGGGATCATATACAGTCTGATTCCATGTAGAAGTCACGGCATGAGCAAACATCTTGCATGAGCAATCCTTCGCAGGGTTATAAGCCTTCACGATATTAGCCCAAAGCATACGCGCTGCACGGAACTTTGCCATCTCAAGGAAGTAGTTCGACGTAACGGCGAAGGTAAAGCGAATCTTGCGAGCCACCTCATCGATAGAGAGACCACGCTCCATAAGCTTTACGAGGTACTCGTGAGCAGCAGCAAGCGTGAAACCGAGCTCCTCGACGATTGTAGAACCGGCGTTAGAGAAGGTAGCACCCGAAACATTTACCACCTTAACACGCTTGTACTCGGCTGTAGCCTTGACAAGCTCGGCGATAACGTCGAAGCAGTTACGCTCATTCTCCTTGCAGCCGCATGTACCCTTTGTCGAGAGCGACTTGATGATGGGGTCGATGCAGAAATTAAGACGAAGCTCATCCTTCTCCACCGAAGCATACTTCGCCAAAATCTTCTTTGCCAATGCAGACAAAGCCTCAGCATCGGTACCACAGAATGTGAGCTCAACAGCCGTAGGAACGATATCCTTCAAAAGAGCATCTACATCTACCTCGCAAGCACAAGTATCACAGAAGCAGAAACCGAGTGAATCAACACCCGTGTTAAGGAGCTTCAAAGCCTCCTCGTTAGCTGCCTTTGCACACTCAACCGCGATGGTCTGATGTACACGCCATGTGTTGTCCTTCGATACACCACGAACGAAGGGGAACTCACCGGCCTCGGCACCGAGATACTCAACCTCTGCAAGGTTCTCGGCACGGTAGTAGGGACGTACATTAAATCCCTCGCCGGTCTTCCATACCAACTTGCGCTCATAGTCTGCGCCCTTAAGGTCAGTTGTGATAACGGCCTCCCACTGCTCGGTAGTAACCGGTGGGAACTCCGCAAACAACTTTTCTTTGGTATTAGCCATAATTGTTTAGAGTTTAAAGTTTTTTAAGTATGTGATATGTAATATCTTATATTCTTATTCGCACTACAACGCACGCCTATACCGCACGTACACGCAACGCGCATATAGGCATACAGCACAACAAAGTTACAAATTTCCCACGCATATACCAAATTTTTTGCAAAAAAAAGCACAAGAGAGGCCTACCGAAACATATTGCAGCAGCCTCTCTTGCATAACATCAGCGATAAACGACCTATCAGCTATATCTCCACAAGGCGATTCTTTATGGCATAGACCACAAGGTTAGCCGTATTACGGCAACCCGTCTTTTCGAGAATATTGGCACGATGCTTATCCACCGTGCGCTTCGAGATAAAGAGCTTATCGGCAATCTCCTGATTCGACAAGCCACGACACACCTCCAACAATATCTCCACCTCACGATCCGAGAGAGCATCCTCAACAACTAACTCTACGGACGAGTGCGGCGTCATATTCTTGGTCAGCGAGCCCAGAATGGCAGAGCTGAAGTAGCTATCTCCGGACATAACCACATCTACCGAGCGATAGACCTCCTCGATATCGGAATCCTTGAGCAGAAAGCCCGAGGCACCACTCTCCATCATCAGTTTATAGTAGTGCTCATCACCATACATCGAGAGCGTGATAACACGCAGCGAGGGCTTCGACATAAGTGCACGACGTGTAGTCTCCACACCATCGATACCCGGCATCGAGATATCCATAAAGACCACATCTACATCGCATTCTACGAGTTTGGCAAGAAACTCCTCGCCACTGCCCGCATCCACAACAACTTCAAACTCCTCACGCTGTGACAGCAACTCACGCAAACCCGTACGGAAAAGCGTATGGTCATCAACGAGTGCGATTCTTACCCTTCTTTCTACCATTTTTCAACACTTTTTTTTGAACATTATTCTGCTGCAGAACGACACATCGACCCTCGGTTGACACCACAATCGCCGCCGACATACCTCTGCCCGGAGTACTCTCCACCACGACATCACCATTCAACGAAGATATGCGCGAATTGATATTCGAGAGACCCATGCCACGACCCTCGACCTCATGCAGCATAAAGCCACAGCCATTATCCCGATAATCAAGATGCAAAGTATCACCCGCAAGACGTAGCGAGAGCCCTATCTTCGTACACGAGGAGTGTTTCAACGAATTATTAACAAGCTCACACACAACGCGATATAAGATAAGCTCTATATTCGAGTCAAAGCGCTCGTCACGTAGCGTTGCGGTGAACGATATCTCCACATCGTGCATCGTCTCCACCCTCTCCACAAAGTTCTTGACACCCCGCACCAGGCCAAAGTTAATCAGCACATGAGGTGAAAGATTATTCGATATTTCGCGCAGGGAGCGTATAGCCTCGTCAATGATTGCCGAGGTATTCTTCAATCGCTCGATATCGGCACTCGACATTTCGGTACGTTGCAGTGCCGAGAGTGACATCTTCGCCGTCGAGAGCAGAGGACCCAAGCCATCGTGCAGCTCACGCGAGAAGGTGGCTCGAGAACGCTCCTCCGTGCGGAGCACGGCGGTCATAAGCCTATTCTTCAGTACGCGCTGCTGCATATTCATCCTATCGACATGACGCACAAGCATATGCGCACATACCACACTCAACGAGAAGCTCAACGAAACAATGATGCCCACCCATGCAAAGGCCATATCCGAGACCTCACCACCACTAAACACCTTAAGCTGATAGACACGCTCTACGGATAGCATAATCAAGCCAAGAATACAACAGAGCCACAGCGCACTATACTTTGTACGATTGACCAGCAGTGTGGCGATGACCATAGCCACAAGCTGCATAACAACACTCACGACAAGCAGTATCTCAACGCCCCTCATTGCTCAACTATTTTATCACGCCACCAAGAGCATCAAGCATCTTATAATCAGTCATATCCGTCTGCACAGGAACAACAGCCACATAGCCATGCTCCACAGCCCACACATCGGTATCTTCGGACATAGGCTCGGCATTTTGAAAGGCTCCCGTAAGCCAGAAGTAATCTCTGCCTTGCGGATCCTGACGAGCATAAAAGTCCTCACGCCAGAAGCCTCGCGTCTGACGGCAGAGCTTCACGCCCTTAATCTCCTCAACGGCACAACGCGGAACATTGACATTAAGGCACAGTGGACGCGGCAGCCTATCTCCCGCCTCGAGCACCTGCGCGATAATCTCTCGGCCATACTTCACCGCACCCTCGAAGTCGGCATCTGAAGCATGGTCATCCAGCGACAAGCCTATCGCCGGCACTCCATAGAAGCTACCCTCAATAGCAGCACCCATCGTACCCGAGTACATAACATTCACCGCAGCATTCGAGCCGTGGTTGATGCCCGAAAGTACGAGGTCCACACTCTTCTCTGAAAAGAAGTGGTCGAAGGCCACCTTGGCGCAATCTACGGGCGTACCCGAGAAGGCATATATCTCGACTCTATCCGACACCTCAACCTGACGCAAGAAGAGAGGTTGGTTGATAGTTATGGCCTGGCTCATGCCACTCTGCACACGCTCCGGAGCAATAGCCACAACGCGGCCAAACTCCGAAGCCAAAGCCACGGCATGTCTAAAGCCCTTCGAGAGGTAGCTATCATCATTGGTAAGAAATATCAGACGTTCTTTATTCATAGTTTTATCGCAGTGAATATATATCATTATCCGAGGTCGAAGCATCGAGACGGATGGCAATCATTATAAGCAGTGTAAAGGCTACGAGCGACGAGCCGCCATAGCTCATCAACGGCAAAGGAATACCCATTACCGGCATAAGGCCTATGGTCATACCTATATTCACCCACACGTGTAAGAGAAGTATCGCGGCAACCGAGTAGCAATATACTCGACCAAAAGGCTCCTTTATACGCTCACCCATACGCATAAGGCGCAAGATGAGGACTATATATAGCGACACCACAACAAGAGCTCCGAAAAAGCCCCACTCCTCACCCACGATGCAGAAGATAAAGTCGGTATGCTTCTCGGGAACATAGTTATACTTTATCTGCGTACCCTCCATAAAGCCTTTGCCCCACATGCCGCCCGAGCCTATGGCGATGCGCGACTGATTGACATTGTAGCCCACGCCTTGGGGATCATCCTTAAGACCCACGAATGTAAGAATGCGATTCTGCTGATGTGGCTCGAGCTTGGTAAAGAGATAGTCACTCGTAGGCACCAATATCATGGCATAGAGGAACATGGCAATAGGCCACAGCAAGCGCAACGTGCGGGTCTTTATCGCAAGGATGGCAAGCACAGCGATAGCCACACCACACACTATCATCAAGCAGGCATAGCCGCTTAACGGCGTAACCACCGACAGCAACAGCGACAGCAACGCAATACCACACAAGAAGCGCAGATGCCCTATCAAGGCACCAAGTTGCATTGCCGAGTAGAGCGTAAACATCACAAGCAGAGCACTAAAGATAATCACCGGCTCGAAGATAAACGAAGCGATAAAGAGAAAGACCGTAAAGATTACCGGGAAGTAGAGGTACTTCGACAAGCCCTCGCGATAGAAGACAAAGAGGAAGGCTCCGAGCACCAGACCCGAGCCCGTATCATTCTGCAAGACGATGATACCAAGAGGGATAAGTATCACCAACGACACCTTTATCAAGTCCGGCAGGCGCTTGATATTGAACGAGTAGTCACTCATCACACGCGCCATCATCAGTGCCGTGGCTATCTTGGCAAACTCTACAGGTTGCACCCTTATGCTGCCAAACTCAAACCACGCCTTCGCACCATTCACCTCGCGACCAAAGACCAGCGTCGCAAGCAGCAGCAGCAGACCAAGGATATATGCCGGATAGGCGAACATATGAAATAGTCGCCTGTCGAGAAGAAGCACCACGATAGCCATAATCCACGATATGCCGACCCACACAAGCTGCTTCATATAGTTGTGCGAGAAGGAGAAGATATTATCGCTCTCGTGGTCATACGATGCCGAGGTAATACAGAGCACTCCTGCAAGCACGATGGCAACATAGAGAATAAGCGAGAGCTTATCCACTGCACCAAATAGCGACATACTGCTACCTCGTCGTCGAGGTGTGTTATATTCGTACATCATCACTTCTTCTTCGCGGCTGCGGCGCGACGTGCATCGTAGTCACGCTGTTTTTTATCATATACCGAATAGTTAGGTTTAAAGTTTAGCACACGCTCCACCATCGCAGGTCGCGTAATGGTATCCGTGAGGTAGAGCTCCTCAATAAGGCTTGCAATAGGCACAGCTATGGCCGAGCCGAAGCCTCCATGCTCGACATAGACCGAGATGGCGATGCGCGGGTTATTCTTCGGGGCAAAGGAGAGGAAGGTAGAGTGGTCGGCACCATTGGGGTTCTGCGCCGTACCCGTCTTACCACATACATCCAACCCCTCGAGGCGTGCCCCGCCCGAGGTGCCTGCTACATTAACACTGCGCCACATACCCTCGACAATAGGCACGAAGTTTATAGAGTCCACCATCGTATAGTGGCGCTCGTAGTACTTTCTATCAATAGAGTCACGACCCTCGATATGCTTAATCATGTGAGGTATATAGTAGTAGCCACGATTGGCGACAATCGCTGCGAGGTTGGCCATCTGCAATGGTGTACATCCCAGCGCACCCTGACCGATAGCACAGTTTATCACCGTACCCCAATTCCAACGACCATTATACCCCTTGTCGTAATACTCCGGTGTAGGAACATAGCCCGGGCCTTCGCCATAGAGGTCGGTACCCAGCTGACGACCAAAACCGAAGCTATATACATACTCGTTCCACACACGCATGCTCTCCTTTATATTCTCATACTTCGAGTTGGTGAGCATATCGCGGAAGACATAGCAGAAGTAGGCATTACACGAATGAGCCACAGCATCACGCAAGTCGAGAGGCGAGCTATGAGCATGGCATGCCATCTTACGCCTACCGTAACTAAAGCCCATATCGCACGGATGACGATCACCTGCACGGAGCACACCCTCCTGCAAGCCTATCAATCCCTGCACAAGTTTAAATGTCGAGCCCGGAGGATACTTCGCCTTCACGGCACGATTAAACTGCGGATTACGCTGGTCGTGCAACATCTTGGCGTAGTTATTATTACGCTGGCGGCCAACCATCAGGTCGGGGTTATATGTCGGTGATGACACCATAGCCAGTATCTCGCCTGTCGAGGGCTCTATGGCCACTACAGCACCTACCTTGCCCTCCATCAACGCCTCGGCAAACTCCTGCAGGCGACCATCTATGGTCGAGACAAGCTGCGCACCCTTCTGTGGCAGGATATCATCCGCACCTCCATTATACGAATCTTTGAGCGCACCTCGAGAGTCATATATACGATAGCGCACCCCCTTCTCACCACGAAGCAGTGTTTCGTATGCCGACTCCACACCTCCTACTCCAATATAGTCACCCATCTTGTAGTAGTCCCACATGCGCACCTGCTTATCGTTCACCTCACTGACATAACCCAAGAGATTACCTCCCACCTTGCGAGGATACTCGCGTGCCGTGCGGAAGCGAGTGTAGAAGCCCTGAAAGTTACCCTCATCGAGAAGGAGTTTATTATCCTGCGAGAGGTAGCCTACAACCAAGGTTTGAGCACGTGGGCTCTGATGTGCCTTCTTTAGTTGACGCTCCAATCGCTCGGGCGTAATATCGAGAATCGTAGCCAAACGCATGGTATCAAAGCCCTCCTTCGAGAGCTCACGGGCCACGACCATCACATCATAGCACACTCGGCTCTTTACAAGATACTCGCCATTGCGGTCAAGCACCTCACCGCGCATGGGATACTCTATCTCCTCGCGGATGATATTCGAGGTGGCCATCTCGTCATACTTATCCGATAGTATCTGCATGCCGAAGAGACGCGCCAGAAGCACGACACCTACGCCCAATACCAGCAAGCGCAATATCCTATAACGCACATATCCCTTATCCTGAATCATCAACCCACGATTTTAGAGGTAAAAAGGCGTACGATAGGCCATACGATAACGAGCGAGAGCAACATGCTACATAAGATAGTAGCAATCAGTTGGAAGGGATGGCTCCACGACAATGTCTCAAGGGCAAAGAAGAGAGTATGATGAATCAGCAACATCGCTGCAACATATATCATCAACTGCTGCAACCTCATGCGACGAAACAGAGCCGTCTGGTCGCCATGCTCCACGCTGCGGCCCACGGTGACATATAACACCCAAGGACGTATAAGAGATAGAGGGAGCAGCGTGGCGGTATATAGGCCGGCACCACCAAGCGACAGATCTATCGTAAGACCTACGGCAAGGCTCACCGCCATAACCCATATTTTAGGCCACTCCATCGGCAAGAGTAGCACGACAATAGGAAATATCATCGGGCGCAACCACATAGCTATCGAGAGCTGGTCGAGCAGAAACACCTGCAGGAGCAGTACGCCTATAGACATCCACAAATATGATAGTTTGTTTAGCATCTCTCTACATTTTTACTCTACTATATTACTCCATCCACCGTGCGCTTCAACTCCTCTATCTCTCCATAGTGTGTATTCTCGACTATGAGGAGGTTGTCCAAGCTCGACATGTCGGCCGCTATACGCAACTTCGCGCTGTAGGCCGATTGTGCCGAGTTGAGCTCAAAGCTCTCTATGGTACCAATGATTATACCTGCGGGCAGACGCTCCGAGCTCACCTCGACAGCCATCCCTGTGCGAGGCTCGGCATAGGTAGATAGATCTACTGCATCGACCTCATAGTTCGACTCTCCCGACCAACGTATGGGGCAGACATAGCCACTCTCAACGAGACGGCCTCCCGTCGTAAAGTCGGTATTGAGTATCGACTGCACCACGGCATATCGCTCCGTGCATGAGAGCACATATCCCACCAACTCGCGCTCGGGCGTTATGACACCCATATCCTGACGTATGCCATCCTCCATTCCACGGTCAAGAATTATGTAGTTACGCTTGCGTGTTGTTGTCATCGAGACGACACGTGCCGGATAGTAGCAATAGTGCTGGTCGCCATCGATATATGGCTGCAGATCCTCGCTATGGAGTCCCGCATCTTTGAGTAACGCCTCTTCAATTCCGAGCTGTTGCTCCAACTCGGCAAGTCGCGCTGTGAGCATGCGATTCTCCTCGGCAAGACCGAAGAAGTGCCCTATGTCGTATATCGTACCACTTATGGCGGCACCCATGGCAGATGTGCGCGAGAGAATCTTCGCCTCGGTGTAGGGCGTAGATGTGGCATACGACCATAGGAGAATACCCTCCACTACGAGGAATATCACCAATACGTAGATACGCTTTATGAACTCAATGAGTCTATGCATAATATTTCTTAAAAGAAGGCTGACTAAAAAGTGAATTTTAATCAGCCAAATTTTATCTTATTACCACACCCCTCTCGCGACCTATTTCTCGTCAGAAGGCTGCAATCAAAAGGGCATGCCCTCTCGCGACCTATTTCTCTCCACCCATCAAAAATGAGAAGTTACCCACATTCTTCAGCGCGATGCAGGTGCCTCTCGCGATGGCACGCAGGGGATCCTCGGCGATATGCACGGGGAGGCCCGACTTCTTTGACAGTCGCTGATCAAGGCCCTTGATAAGGGCTCCGCCACCTGCCAGATAGATACCATTCTTCACGACGTCGGAGTAGAGCTCGGGGGGCATCTCCTCGAGGACATCCATGAGGGCGTTATCGAGCTTCACGAGTGACTTATCGAGAGCGTAGGCTATCTCACTATAGTTAAGGGTCACGGTCTGCGGCATGTTGGTGAGCATGTTAGAGCCTGTGAAAATATAGTCCTCGGGCTCATCCTCCAGCTCGGGCACGGCAGCACCTATGGCACACTTTATATCCTCGGCCGTGCGCTCACCTATGCGGATGTTGTGCTGCTGACGGATATAGTTCTGAATATCATCGGTAAAGACATCGCCGGCCACGTTGATAGACTTTGAGCATACGATACCGCCGAGAGATATACACGCTATCTCGGAGGTACCGCCACCTATGTCTATGATGAGGTTACCCTCGGGGGCTTCAACATCGAGGCCGGCACCCAGGGCTGCAGCCATAGGCTCGAAGATGAGATATATCTCACGACCTCCGGCATGCTGTGCAGAGTCACGCACGGCACGTATCTCGACGTTTGTCGAGCCCGAGGGGATGCATATCATCATGCGGAGCGAGGGGGCGAACATACCTCGTGTGGCACCCACCTTCTTAATAAGTCCGCGGAGCATGAGCTCCGTAGCCTCGAAGTCGGCAATAACACCATCCTTCAAGGGTCGTATGGTACGGATGTTGGAGTGGGTCTTACCATCCATCAGTCGCGCCTTATGACCTATGGCCATCAGGTCGCCCGTCTTTATGCTGAGGGCAACGATAGATGGCTCATCAACGACGACCTTGCCGTTGTGCATTATCAGAGTATTGGCCGTGCCGAGGTCAATGGCCAACTCCTGTGTCAGTGAAAATATTCCCATATCGTTTCAATTTATTTATCTCTATTTCAGCCTCGCGCCGCACATGCGCACATGGCGCGACAAAAAGTGGAGAATCTCGGCCCATGCCCAAGCTCTCCGAATAACACGCTATACATCAGCATGTTACACAAAACACACTCCGATCGCATGTTTCATCCTTTGCAAAGATAGGAAAAAGATATTGACAATTTGCAATAGTTTGCTTTTTTTTATTTAAATTTGTCAATAATTTTTTGCTTATGAATCAAGAGCCAAGAGTCAAATGTGCCGTAGTAGGCTACGGCAGTTGGGCAACAGCTATTGTCAAGACGTTGACCGTAAACCACCAGCATGTCGATTGGTTGGTGCTGAACAAGGATATACGTCAGTCGTTGCAGGCGCGCAGTCTCAACTCCAAGTATCTGCCCTGGTGCTATATCGACCGTGAGTTTGTCACCGTGTCGGAGGATATCAACGAGGTGGTGCGTGATGCCGACATAGTCTTTTTAGCTATGCCGTCAGCCTTTTTGAAGAAGTTTCTCGAGCCTCTGACCGTAGATTTATCCACGAAGATTGTGGTCTCGGCGGTGAAGGGTATCATCCCGGGCGACTATCTCACCATTGTCGAGCATATGAACCGCCACTACAACGTGCCCATGGATCGGTTGGCCGTGGTTACGGGGCCCTCGCATGCCGAGGAGGTGGGACAGTGTCAGCTGTCGTATCTCACTGTAGCCTCGGAGAGTATGGCTACGGCGGAGAGTGTTCGCGAGGTACTTGCTAATGAGTTTTTCCGCTGCTCACTCTCGAGCGACGTGCTCGGCGTGGAGGCTGCGGCCATCATGAAGAATATCTATGCTTTGGCCGTAGGCATTGCCGTGGGTCTTCGCTATGGTGACAACTTCATGGCGGTGCTTATTGCGGGCTGTGCTGCCGAGATGAAGAGGTTTATGGATGAGGCTGTGCCTATGGATAATCGCGACATTAATGCTGCAGCATATATGGGAGACCTTCTTGTCACCTGCTACTCGCCCTTGAGTCGCAACCGTCGCTTAGGCACGCTTCTTGGCAAGGGGTGCTCGGTGAAGAGCGCTCTCAATGAGATGACCATGGTTGCCGAGGGTTACTACGCTGCCGAGTGCATACGTCGCAGCTCTATGCGCCACAATATTGAGATGCCTATTGCCGATATGGTGTGGGAGGTACTATATAACAACGCGTCGGCACGTGCCGCCATGCGCAACCTCACGATGATACTTAAATAGATATTATCAAATAAAAACAGTATATATATGGAGCTTATCAAGTTTGAATCGAAACATTCGGGTGTGGCCATCACGCGCGAGATGCAGGAGGCTGCAGCACATGCCAACCATCTTCTTCACACGGGTGAGGGTGCGGGTAACGACTTTCTTGGTTGGGTAAACCTGCCCTCGTCAATCAGCGCCGAGCACCTTGCCGAGGTTAAGGCCGTGGCCGAGAAACTGCGTCAGCGTGCCGAGGTGGTGATATGCATAGGTATTGGAGGCTCATACCTCGGTGCCAAGGCTGTGTTGGAGGCTATGAGCCACTCTTTTGAGGGCCTGAAGAGAAGACACGACAACCCCACGGTGGTCTTTGCCGGCGAGAATATCTCGGAGGACTACACCTATGAGCTTATGGATGCTGTGAAGGATTACTCTATCGCAGCGATTGTTATCTCGAAGTCGGGCACGACGACCGAGCCCGCCATTGCTTTCCGTCTTATCAAGGCGGAGATTGAGCGTCGCTATGGCAAGCAGGAGGCTGCCGAGCGCATTGTGGCCATTACGGATAAGGCACGAGGTGCGCTGAAGACCCTCGCCACGCAGGAGGGCTACCCCACCTTTGTTATCGAGGATAATGTGGGAGGTCGCTACTCGGTGCTCTCACCCGTGGGCTTACTTCCCCTTGCTGTTGCCGGTGTCGATGTCGAGGCTTTTGTTGAGGGTGCACGCGACATGGAGCGTCTCACCTCGGATGCTATGCCCATCGAGCATAATCCTGCAGCGCAGTATGCCATTGTGCGTAACGAACTCTATAAGTCGGGCAAGAAGATAGAGATTCTCGGCTCATATGAGCCCAAGCTGCAGTATATCGCAGAGTGGTGGAAGCAGCTCTATGGCGAGTCTGAGGGCAAGGAGGGTAAAGGTCTCTTCCCTGCCAGCGTAACGCTCACCGCCGACCTTCACTCTATGGGTCAGTATATACAGGAGGGCGAGCGCACGTTGTTCGAGACTATTATCTCGGTTAAGCACTCGAAGCATGAGGTTAAGGTGGAGTCTGACGAGGCCAACCTCGATGGTCTTAACTTCCTCACAGGCAAGCGTCTCTCGGAGATTAACAAGATGGCAGAGCTGGGTGTGCGCCTTGCTCACCTCGATGGTGGTGTTCCCAACCTTATCATCGAGATTGAGCGCATCGACGAGCGCACTATAGGTCAGCTGCTCTACTTCTTCGAGAAGGGCTGCGGCATCTCGGGCTACCTTCTCGGTGTCAACCCCTTCGATCAGCCCGGCGTGGAGGCCTATAAGAAGAATATGTTTGCCCTGCTTGATAAGCCCGGATATGAGGAGGCCTCGAAGGCTATCAAGGCGCGCTTATAGTTCCCCTGATAGGGATTTATATTATTCACTCATGCTATATGGGGTGTCCACTCTTTGTTGGACGCCCCATATTTTGTGATAATGGCCCCACGAAAGTATTTAATGGTGTGAATGGACTTTGAGGAAAGAGAACAGAGTACAGAGTACAGAGTACAGAGAACAGAGTACAGAGTGATGGGCTAATATGGGCTAATATGGGCTAATATGTTTTGTTGCTGTGAGTAGTCACATATTACCTCATCGAAGCACTTTTCCGTTTTCCGTTTTCCGTTTTCCGTTTTCCACTTTCATCTTTCATCTTTGCTCTTCCTCACAGCCTCCTTGTGCAACCTCAAAAAAAATCCGAGGCACTCGGATAAGTGCCTCGGAAAATCATACACCGAAAGATATCGCTTACCAATACAACTTGGGTGAGCCGGTATAAGTAACACCATCAATCACAACATTCTTAAACTCAAGAGTCAAATACCAGCTTGATGAGTAACTTGCAGTAATAACGCCTGTAAATGATGTTGCAGCTACACCATCAATTTGCACATTATTAATTGTACACTGCGCACCTGTACCTGTCATATCAAATGTATAATCTGTAGTCCAACCGGTAGATGACGGGCCCTCACCAGACTTCCAAATGATATCAAAACTCAACTTATAGTCGTTGAATGTAACAGTCGAAAGCGTCGCATTATAGGCACAATAGAACTTTGCACTTGTAAGATCAATTGTTTCGCCACCCTCACCGGGGTTCTCGGGCTCGTTGCCACCACCCTCGCCAGGGTTCTCGGGCTCGTCACCGTTATCGTCGCCACTTTCAACAGGAGCAGGCCAACCCTCGGGCAGACCCTTGTAACCCCAAGTCTGACCGTTAATGGTAGCAACAATCACATACTCACCATTCTCGGCAGAAACAGACAATGTCGAAGACGTCTTTGCATAGTCATAATAACCCCAATAAGTATCTGCATTATAATACATATTAACAGCACCTGCAGATGAAGGAGTTACTCTATCAACACCTGCACAAGTGTAGTTGCCCAACTTAAGCGAGTTGTTATTAGGGCGATCATCCGCATGCATATAGATACGCAGTCTCATTGTTGTATTCATAGTGTGATTAGTACCATCTCCGACATAGTTGGTTATAAAATCGAAGTAGCCAGAATTGTTCCATGAAAGACTCTCCAAACGGTATGTAGGATTGAATGTATCTACAGCCTCACCAGTTGTTACACCCTCCATATTTACAGTGAATGTAGATACCTGGCCCTTAACAAATTCAAGAGACGGATTGCTGCCTTCTACAATCTTCTTTGTATAAGTACCATCGGCAGCATTTACAGAGATAGTCATATTCGCTACCTCTGCAGGCTCGCAAGCAAACCATACATTCTCGGTCTTAGCGCTGTTGATAATGTACATCTTGTTGTTGATGTTCAACACATAAGATGTAACACCCTCGGCATTGAAGTTCTTCAACGACAACTTACCATAAGCAGCATAGTGGCTGAAGGTAGCCACGAGGTCTGTAGATTGCGAAGCACGGAAATTGTTATTCTCATAGATAAGGATATGAGCCTTGGGATCTACAGAGTTATCACCGGGAGTCTGCTCTGTGGGCAATGTGATTTTAGGCTTCGGACCGCCATTGAAGTTATAACCAGATCCCTCAAAATCAATAACGCTTGCATCAGCAGCAGCAATAATATAGAGCGCACCATTAGACAATGAGCTGTTGAAAGAGAGGTTGAAGCGTGCCTGTGTAGCACCATCCTCTGCCTCAACAACTGCCTCGTTGCTCGCTGCTACATTGTAGAAGTCTGCATAACCACCAGCGCTTACAACATAGGCCTTAACTGCCTCGCCACCGTTCCATACTGACTGGTAACCGGTATCACCCTTCTCGCCGGTGAAAGCTGAACGAGTATCATCAAGGTTAGCAACAACACTGATAGTTGTTGCGCCCTCACCTGCAGCGTTACCTGCAAAATCGTTGTCATTCTGACAAGCTGTGAATGCCATTGCAGCTACTGCAACAAGCATCAAATTCTTAAACAAATTCTTCATAGTTGCAATAGTTTTTTAGAACTCCTCATCATAGAGGTTCTCTGCAGCCTCCTCGATAGTCGAGAAGCCTGAAACATTAAAGCCACATTCAACCATTGTTGAGAGGACCTCCAGCTCGGGAGCTGTGTAAATGTTCTTCTTCATAGTTGTTAATAAAATAAAATTAATATAGTGTTGTAATTATATTTTGTCCTGTCAAATATCGGCCTAACGATCAAAAAGTGGCTTATATCATCATCTCGGAGAGCAACGTCAACATCAGCGCGACAGCACTTAAATAGCTGTATGCCACCGATTTAGCCCTCTAATCAGTACATTTACCAGCACACATAATAAGTCAAATATACACATCATTCCTTTGATAAGCAAATATTTAAACACTTTTTTACGATTATTCCGATATACGCAATGTCGTATTGTAAGAGTACAGAGAACAGAGAACAGAGAACAGAGAACAGAGTGATGGGCTAATATGTTTTGTTGCTATGAGCGAAGCACATATTACATCATCGAAGCACATCGACATAAAAAAGCCACCGATGGATAGTAACCATCGGTGGCATGAATTGAGAGGGCATAGAGACCCTATAGAGATCAGGAAGAGACTATTTTTTTGACTTCGGAGCCAAAATCATATTCATCTTCTTACCATCAAGCTTCGGCATAAGCTCTACACGTGCATACTCCTCAAGGTCGTTGGCAAAGCGAAGAAGTAGAATCTCACCCTGCTCCTTGAAGACGATAGAGCGACCTCGGAAAAAGACATAGGCCTTGACCTTGGCACCCTCCTTAAGGAAGTTCTCGGCATGCTTGAGCTTGAAGTTATAGTCATGGTCGTCGGTCTGCGGACCAAAACGTATCTCCTTGATAACAACCTTAACCTGCTTCGCCTTAATCTCCTTAGCCTTCTTCTTCTGCTGATAGAGAAACTTCTGGTAGTCGGCAATACGACATACGGGAGGATCAGCCTTGGGAGAGATCTCAATAAGGTCGAGCTCCATCTCATCGGCCAAACGTATAGCCTCCTTGATGGGCAACACAAGGTTGGGCTCAACATTCTCACCTACGACACGCACCGTAGGTGCCGTAATCTCGTCGTTGATGCGGTTGGGGTTCTCCTGCTGCGGACGACGACCTCGAGGATCGCGCTGCGGCTGATTGTTCTGCGGTTGCTGATTATTCCCCGACGCCTGTGGGCGCGGACGGAATGGATATTGTCCTGCCAAATTGATTATGTGTTAGTTAAACTTAATATTATATATATGTATTATTTATTCGCAGCAATCTCTGCCGCAACAAGCTCCTTCATGTAGGCAGCAAACTCGGCAATGGTCATCTGACCCTTGTCTCCCTCGCCCTGTGCACGTACCGACACCTTGCGCTCGGCAGCCTCCTTCTCTCCTACAATCAAAAGATAGGGGATGCGCTTAAGCTCATTATCGCGAATCTTACGACCTATCTTCTCGTTGCGGTCGTCTATCTGCGTGCGCACATCCTGGGCATTGAGCTCGCGCATAACCTCCTCGGCATAGTCGTTATACTTCTCCGAAATAGGTAGCACAACAACCTGATCGGGAGTGAGCCACAAGGGGAACTTACCCGCAGTATGCTCCAACAATACAGCCACAAAGCGCTCCATAGAGCCAAAGGGCGCACGGTGAATCATAATGGGGCGGTGAAGCTTATCATCCGAGCCCTTATAGGTGAGGTCGAAACGCTCGGGAAGGTTATAGTCAACCTGTATAGTTCCGAGCTGCCAGCTGCGTCCCAAAGCATCCTTGACCATAAAGTCGAGCTTGGGGCCATAGAACGCCGCCTCGCCAAGCTCCACAACAGTCTTCAAGCCCTTATCCTCACATGCACGGATAATAGCCGCCTCGGCCTTCTCCCAATTCTCATCCGAGCCGATATACTTCTCGGTATTATTCGGGTCGCGAAGAGATATCTGAGCCGTATAGTTGTCGAACTTCAACGTGCGGAAGATATACAACACAATGTCGATAACCTTCTCAAACTCCTCCAACAACTGGTCGGGACGAACAAAAAGGTGAGCATCATCCTGCGTGAATGAGCGAACACGCGTAAGACCGTGCAACTCGCCAGACTGCTCGTAACGATACACCGTGCCAAACTCGGCCAAACGTACCGGCAAATCCTTATATGAGCGAGGCTTAGAACGATAAATCTCACAGTGATGAGGACAGTTCATGGGCTTCAACAAGTACTCCTCACCCTCGAAAGGCGTGTGGATGGGCTGGAACGAATCCTTACCATACTTGGCATAGTGACCCGAAGTGACGTACAAGTCCTTATTACCAATATGAGGAGTGATAACCTGCTGATAACCATACTCCTTCTGTATCTGACGCAAGAAACGCTCAAGACGATCACGAA
Organism: Alistipes sp.; assembly: GCA_045588935.1. Classification (GTDB taxonomy): domain Bacteria; phylum Bacteroidota; class Bacteroidia; order Bacteroidales; family Rikenellaceae; genus Alistipes. The sequence goes on from JAZNFC010000022.1 coordinate 32,823, forward strand.
GCTCCGCACCCTTGGGCAACCACATAGGAAGACCCTGACCTACACGCTGCGAGAACATGAAGAGCTCGAGATCCTTGCCCAGCTTACGGTGATCACGCTTCTTCGCCTCCTCCAACAATGCAAGGTGCTCGTCGAGCATCGACTTCTTGGGGAAAGATACTCCATAGATGCGGGTGAGCATCTTATTCTTCTCGTTACCACGCCAATAGGCACCGGCAACAGAGGTGAGCTTTATGGCCTTGATATAGCCGGTATTGGGAATATGTGGACCACGGCAGAGATCGGTGAAGGCTCCATTCGTGTAGAACGAGATAGTACCATCCTCAAGGTCGGTGATAAGCTCAACCTTATACTGGTCACCCTTCTCGGTGAAGGTCTTCAAGGCATCGGCCTTCGACACCTCGGTGCGCACCAAAGACTCCTTGTTGCGCGAGAGCTCAACCATCTTCGCCTCAATCTTCTCGAGGTCGGCCTCCGTAATAGCTACCGGAGAGTCAACATCATAATAAAATCCATTGTCAATAGCGGGACCTATACCGAACTTTATGCCCGGATAGAGCGCCTCCAAAGCCTCGGCCAAGAGGTGCGACGAGGTGTGCCAAAAGGCATGCTTACCCTCGGCATCATCCCACTTAAAGAATTTGATTGTACAGTCGCTGTCAATCGGGCGCATCATATCTACCGTAGCGCCATTTACCCCGGCAGCAAGTGAGTCAGCAGCTAAACGAGGGCTGATGCTCTCCGCAACCTGAAAGGCTGTAGTTCCCTTGGCATACTCTCTTACCGAGCCATCAGGGAAGGTTACTTTAACCATGATTAATACGTGTTTTTATAAATTAATAACTCGAGTGCCTTCGTAGCTCCACAATAACGAGACGGATTACTACCCAGCTGCACCCCTATTTTTTTACTCTTTTTTTGTGTTTTTATCCAGTGCTTTGGCAAGTGCTATTATACGAATAAGCGCAATAATTCCTACGACTACTACCAATCCAAACCACAACCACTCTGTCGGTTCAGCATTAGTTAAATCAATAGACATGCACTTCACTACTGTAAAACCTAATAGTGTTGCACTGATAACTATACTTAAGATTATTCTAAACATTGGTTTGATATTCCTTAAGTTCTATTAGTCGTTAGGCTCCGTATCCGGCAGATCCTTAACCGAGATATCGCGCCCCTTCTCGCGCTCGAAGTGAGGCAGAGGATTATCGTTCCACGCCTCCCAGCTGCGACGACGCCTAACAATGTCAATAGCAGCATAGATAGCGTTACGCATAGAGCTCTCATCGGCAATACCCTGACCCGCAATGTCGTAGGCCACGCCATGGTCGGGCGAGGTGCGCACCTCCGTGAGCGAGGCGGTAAAGTTCACACCATCGGGCGACAAGGTCTTAAACGGAGAAAGACCCTGGTCATGATACATGGCAAGAACAGCATCATACTTCTTAAACTGCCCCGCAGCAAAGAAACCATCCGCAGCAAAGGGTCCAAAGGCAAGGATGCCCTTCTCATAGGCCTCAACAATAGCCGGCTTGATAATCTCCTGCTCCTCGCGACCAAGCATACCCCCATCCCCAGCATGAGGATTGAGAGCCATGACGGCAATGCGTGGACGCACAACGCCAAAGTCCTGACGCATAGAGGTGTTTATCTGCTCGATGCGCTCGACGATAAGCTCCTTATTGAGTGCTTGCGCAACCTCCGCAACAGGCATATGTATCGTCACCAAGCCCACGCGCATAAGCTCCGAGGTCATAATCATCAGAGGCGTGCCATCAAGCTCCTTGGCAAGAAACTCCGTATGACCTGTATATGAAAACTCAGGACCCTGTATCATCTCCTTGTCGATAGGCGCAGTAACAAGCGCATCTATATCGCCAGACTTCAGGTCATCTATAGCACAACGCAAGGCCGCAGCCGCAGCCAAGCCACCCTCCTTCGTGGGCCTGCCGACATTGACGCGCACATCCCTCGCACCACACTCCACAAGGTTAACCCTGCCCGCCTGGGCACGCGAAGCACCCTCGACAATATTAAACTTCACGGGCTCATAATCCGTAAGCACCCGCTGATAGAAGGCCGCAGCCGAGGCTGTGCCATAAACCACAGGCGTGAAGAGCTCCGTGAGGCGCATATCCGAAAATATCTTGAGTATAACCTCCCAGCCGATACCATTGATATCGCCCTGCGAGATGCCTATTTTAAGTCTATTGTTCATACTTATGTTTATTTCAAATTACAAATATACAAAAACTTGAGCAATATCCAAAAAAAAGTGAAGCCGCGACCCCAAAATAGATTTTTTATACACAACACATCACAACCCTCGACGCCGAACAACCCACGCCAAGGCCGCATAGAGAGCATCCGCCACGGGGCGCAGAGCCACAGGCAGAGCATTGAGCATACGCAAGCGATAGAGCTGACGACGCGAGCACTCGGTATAGGCAAACACCTCGGCAGCACGACGTGCATCATCCGTACCCCCACGCACACTCTGCGTGATAGCCTTACCAATACCGATACGAGCGATATATTCATTCATAACACTCTCATTATCCACACTATACAACTCCGCAACAGAGTGTTCGCTACGTTCGCTGCGATAGATAGATGCCGAGCGATTGGATGCTGTACGCGAGTAGCGCACAAGGCTCATGGGCGAGAAGACAAACTGCGCACCAAGCTGCATCATACGCACCCACAACCACTGATCCTCACCAAGCGACATGCCCTCGGGGAAGCCTCCAAGGCGAAGCAACGTATCTCGGTGCAACGTAGCCGTAGAGGGTATTATCGGGTAGCGCGACTGCAACGCCTCCTCGGCAGGGTTGATATACCCCTCAACCATGGGCGTCGAAGCCCTCACCCTACTCCTGCCACTCACAATATCGAAGGCCGTAGAGTAGGCTCCCGCATCGGGATAGCGCCCCATAAGTCGGCACACCTCGGCAAGATAACCCGAGAGCCAACAATCATCGGCATCGAGCAACGCCACATACTCACCCCGCGCCGCCTCAATACCGCGATTACGCGCAACACTGACACCGCTATTCTTCTGCGTGATAAGTCGAATTTCTATATCATGCGACTCCGCAATGATGCGCTCGACAACAGCACGCGAGCCATCCGTCGAGCCATCATCAACAACGATAATCTCACAAGGAGCAAGGCTCTGCATAAGCACCGATCGCACAGCACGCTCAACCTCCAACTCCTTATTATATAGAGGAATAACGACCGATATAGAGTTTGACTCCTCGCTACGCACACAACGACCAAAATGCAACTCCTCGGGAGCATGGTTCAGCCTCTTATCCTCGGGCAGCCACTTCTGGATATCACCATAGTGGCTACGTAGATAGCTCTCCAGATTGGCCGGCGCCCACACCTCCATATCACCGAAGCGACGACGCTCACACGCCTCGATATCGACACGCGGAATCAGATCCTTCGGCATGCGCACGATATTATAGTACGTGGCCGAGGTGTTGTTATATCGCGTAAGCTCCCTATTCATCCTGCGATAAATCCTCTCCTTGGAGCAAAACATAGTCATCAGGCGTATCGCTGCACACGAGAGCAGACTCTTCGGAAAGGTCACACCATTGTTAGATTTGCCGAACCATCGCCACAGCCATACACTCTTGGCCATAAAACAGTTAATCCAGAAGCGTACCCTACGACGCTGGCGACGTTGCAAAGCGACGTTATCGGGTATAAGGTCATAGGGGAAGATGTCGATATATATACCACCCTCGATAGGCAGCCCACACCACTCACTTTCGACAAAACGTGTGCCACGCTTACGCACCTTGGCAAAGTAGAAGGGAGTATCGGGCTCGGTGGTAAACTCCTGCAATAGATACTCCTCACCGAGCAATGACGGAGCCTCACGCAAGAAACGCTCATAATTATCACGCGTCATGCCGAGGTCCACATCATCATCCCACGGCACGATATCCTCAAAAAAATGAACACCTATAGCCGTGCCACCTTGAATAAAGTAGGGTATATCGGCCTTATCGCATACACGCACTACCTCGCGCATGATATCGTAGAGTTCGCCATGCAAGCATCGCAGAATATCGTTGTTATACCTCATAATATATCGTGTACCAAGAGATTACAACCTCGAATATCACTACCCGCAATGCGGCCCTCAATCATAAAGCTGCCATCCTCAAATACGCGACCCATATCCTGCGTCTGGATAAAGGCACACGAATAGATATTCGCCAAATCGATAATATCTACACCGCCACGCATACCATGAGGTGCATGGTCAAAGGGATCATTCACATCTCGAACCAAAACACGCATCCAGCGAGGTGCATAGAAGATACCCTCACCCGAGGAGTAGGCCTGCGACGTAAGCTCCGCCATGCCATACTCCGAGTGAATCCTATCTACGCCGAAGCCCTCGCACAGTATCTTATGCAACTCGCTCTTTGAGAGCTCCTCGCGACGGCCCTTCATGCCTCCCGTCTCCATCACCACGGTATTCTTCAGCTTCGGCGCATACTTCTCGGCCAAGTCCCACAAAGCATAGCTCACACCCAACAAAATCTTGGGCTTGGCGTCAGCCTCCATATCGGCAATAAGTTGCTCATAATTATTGAGATAGAAGCCACCAGAACCACAATCGCGGATAAGCGTATCGACCATATACACAAGCGACGAGCCCTCACGCTCAAGGTAGCTCGGCAGAAGACCATATAGGCTCCACATAGAGGGCCTGCCATAAAAGTGCTCGAAGGCCGCGGTAAAGGTCTTACGGTATATCTCAAGCGAAGCCATCATATGTCGCGAGGCTATGGTAGAACCCGTATTACTCGACGTGAAGATCACATCGGGAGCTTCGCTGCCACAATATACATCCTCACTCTTGAAGAGCTCGACAGGCATAAACGGAATATCCTCGACACACCGCACCGACTCCACATCCACACCAAGAAGCTCGACATAGCGTCTATAGGGCGCACAGCAACGAGCCTGATACTCAAATAGTTTCAGCGCTGTAGAGCGAAACTCCTCTTCGCCACCTATCGACAATATTTCATCTATGCTCAACATCGTTTCTTGTCGTTATAATGTACAAAGATATGTATTTTATTTGAGTAACCACAAATAATTTATATAAATAAGGCTTTGAATATCATAAAAAAGCTATATCTTTGTTACCTACTAAACACTAATTATATACACGACATGAGACTTTGCTATAGACTCGTTCTCTTTATTTCGGCAATTATCGCCACAATGTCACTCGCAGGTTGCGAGCTGGAGTATGACACCTCGGGAGAGGTTATAACCTTCGATTCGACAGAGTACAACGTACACGGCAATGGCTGCAAATATGTACTGTACTACAAGATACATGGCCGTAATATTCCAACACCCACGGTAAAGAGCAGCGTAGAGTGGATCGAGATCGTCAAGGTCACGGCATCAGAGATACATCTCAATATTGCCGAGAACCCCGAAAACGAGCAACGCATGGGTATCGTAACCGTAGTAACAAAGGATGGCGCACACAAGAAGAGCACCTACATCATGCAGGGCGTACGCAATCTCAAGAACTTCGATATCTCGATAAGCGATGTGCGATACGACGGCTGCACAGTGACCTTCCAACCTGCAAAACCCACACAATATATTGCCAACATAATAGACATCACCTTCTTCAGCAAGGGCGGCATCTCCACCGAAGAGGACTTCATCAACTTGGAGCGAAACAACTACATAGCCTTGGCTGAAGCCGCAGAGATGTCCCTCGAAGAGTACCTCACAAACAGAAAGGTGCTCCTCGATCAGGAGCAGACGCTCTCCTACGGCGGCATGCAGCACACCATGACATACCTCATTTACTGCTATGGAGTGGAGTTTGAGAACAACACATATGTGCAAACAACCCCCATTCAGTACACCACCGTAGAGCTACCTCTCGCCACTATGGTCGATGCCAGCTTCTCGGTAGAGGTCACCATGTCGATATCTCACCGAGCCTCTATTCTTGTGACTCCAAATAACTGGAGTGGATACTACAATATACAGGTAATACCCGACACCTCGTTATACTACATACCCGAGGGTCAGATGATTAATGTCGAGGCTGTCAAGGGCATGGCAAACTACTACTACTCGAATGCCCGCATGGCAATTCTCAATGGCAGAACACCCGAGGCATATCTCAATAGCACATGCTTCAAGGGTACACATAGTGTCAACCTCCAGCTCGAGCCATCAAAACGATACATGGTCGCCGTCTTTGCCGTGGAGTCTCGTAATGGAGCAATACCGGTATTATGCTCCATTCCCACGCTACGTTACGTAAACACCTTATAACGTAGTGCATTAGAATGAAACGTCTGATATACATACTTCTTCTCGGCGTCATTCTCTCTTGCAGCAAGAACGATGATACGCCCGACAACATCATCAATATAACATCACTCGAAAAGGAGATATCGGTCAGCGATGATGGCGGCACATACCACATCAAATACAACATACGCAACGAGATAAACGGAGCAGAACTTATAGCCATTACCGATGCCGAGTGGATTACCGATATCGTTGGCTCAACATCGGGAGAGATAACCTTCCGCGTACTCGGCAACCCCGAGGCCGAGGAGCGTACCACCGAGCTACAGTTACGCTATCCCTCCCCCGAAGCAATGCCTGTGGTAAAAATTAAGCAACATGGCTCCACAACAGAGAAGTTATCCCTAAATATCTCCGAACTCACATACTCGGAGTGCATTGCCGAGATAACACCCAAGAGCGAGGAGATGACCTACATCGCGATGTTCGCCGAGAAGAGATACTTCACGGAGAAGGGCATTACCGACGTCGAGACTCTTGTACGTGCCGACAAGGCATACTTCTCGGGGCTCTTCACCGACGACCGCACACTCGAGGAGTTTGCTAAGAGCTGCAACCTGCTACTATCAGGCACACAGATACGACAATGGCAGGATCTATCTCCGGCAAAGGAGTATATACTCTACTACTATGGCGTAGAGGTGATTGGCGATAATTATATACGCACCACCCCCGTATATCATTACGCCATAGGCAAGCGACTACCTATCTTGCAGGAGCAGGACTTCGACATCACCCTCGAGGTAGAGGGCCCCGATGTTACGCTAAACGTACTATCCGACAAGTGGCAGGGATACTATCGCGTACAATATATCGCAGCAAATGAGAATGGTTATGTCGTCGAGGGCGAGGAGTTCACGACAAGCCATGAAGAGATGCTTGCCGAGGCCTTCTTCATGGTATCAGACCAGCTATACTACTACAACGAGCTAACCTCCGAGGAGATACTCAACAAGCTCGGACGCAGCTATGGCGAGAGCATCACCGAGGAGCTATATGCCAACACCTCATATATGGCACTTATATATGCTATAGCTCCCACGGCGGAGAATGACCTCCCTATGATAGTGTCACGCCCCGCCATTCGATACTTTACCACGGGTGATGTCACCGCCTCGAACATAACCTTCGATGTAGAGTTTTCAAACATACGTCCCCGCTCGGCAGATATAACCATCACGCCCTCAACCATGGATAGCTACTCCCCCGTAGTGATGTTTGCCAAAAACCTCCCCGAAGGAACAAACCAGGAGATGCTTAACTATGTAATGAAGAGCTATGCCCCCATGCCCGTATCGGGTGTGTATAAGGAGCACCTCAACCAGCTGCCTCCGGCTACGGAGTTTATCCTCGCCATATATGGTTATGCGGCAGGTAGCGCCACAACCAAGCTCTTCATCTATCACTTTGCCACAACAGCCGAGGGCACGGGAACAAATCGCATAGTCGAGGTCAAGTGCACGGCCTACGACCTTGCCGAGGTTGTAGCGCTTGAGCCCTTCTATGGTTTCCTGATGGGTTTTAGCGACTACCTAATATCTATGGAGATTATCACCGAGAGTAGTGCACCAAGCCTCCACTACAACATCTTCCGCGAAGATGCACTCGAGGATTATAGCGAGCAAGAGATTAAGGAGGGATTGCTCGAAGACTCCTACACATCCTCTCCCGACTGGGCGTCATGCACCTATGGAAATAGCTACGTCATCATAGGCATGGCCGAGGACGAGGAGGGTAACGTTGGCGAGATGTATCGCTCTGCGCCTATATCCTTTACCTACGATGATAGAGGCGATGCCGGTGACTTTGTGGAGCTCTACAAGGAGTATATCGAGCCTGCAGCAGCCAATAAATCGAAGATTTTCAGAGAATAACACATAAATCTTTTGCAGAATAAAATTTAATTTTTACCTTTGCAGCCCGTATCAACCTCTTATAATGGGTGAAGGTGCAGTTTGATGGGGGGGGGAGGAGGATGAAGAGCGTCATGGCTCCGGCATCGAAAACTCCACACCACAAAGGATTATTGTCGAGGGTGGCAGTATGGTAGCGCCAGCACAGCGATAATGTTGAGCGATAAACATTTAATATTTGTTGCAACAATGAACAAGGATCAGTTGATCAGACTCGTGAACGAGCAGATGTGGACCAAGGGCGAGAACGATGTGCCCAAGTTTGGTGCCGGTGACACTATTACGGTAACTTACCGTATCGTGGAGGGTAGCAAGGAGCGCTTGCAGAGCTTCCGTGGCGTAGTAATCCAGATTAAGGGTTCTGGCCGCACAAAGATGTTTACCATCCGCAAGGTATCTAACGGTGTAGGTGTAGAGCGTATCTTCCCTCTCTACTCTCCCCACATTGACAAGATCGAGGTGAACAAGTATGGTGTAGTACGTCGTGCACGTATCTACTACTTGCGTGACCTTACAGGTAAGAAGGCACGTATCAAGGAGCGTCGCGTAGCACGCAAGGAGGAGTAGTCCTCGGCTCACTTGAGAAGGCAAATGGGGGTGACCGATAAATATCGGACACCCCCACGTTTTTTAGACACAGGCTTATACTTCAAAAGAGGAAGTGCGGCTTATTGGATAGATAAATAGAGAGTGACTAAAAAGAGTGTAGTTTTAGGCTTGCGCAACCCGAATAACCACAGTTTACGCGCATAAACGAGGATTATGAGGGCTAACGTAACGACAACATACACCTTTTTAGTCACTCTTTTTTTTTTGCATCTGCTATAAGCCGAGTTCTGTACCTCTTGCGAGGCCCCTATCATTTATCTACGACGACAATCACTTGTCGCCTCTAGCAACCTACCCCCAAGTCGGAGGGCCAAGCGGTCTTAGGAAGACAACACTTAGCTACAACTCCTTGGCTCACAGAACCACATGGCTACGATCCGACTTAGCCGAGTTCTGTACCTCTTGCGAGGCCCCTATCATTTATCTACGACGACAATCACTTGTCGCCTCTAGCAACCTA
>JAZNFC010000023.1:0-14663 GCA_045588935.1 Alistipes sp.
GAATAACCTTCTTCGAGCATTCTCATATATTTGAGTAATGCTCCATAATCGTGCTTTTTGCGCATAAAGAAACCCCAAAAGTTTTTTGTCCAAACTTTTGGGGTCACTTCATTTACTTTGTAGTCACCCACTTTTTACATGCGTTCGCTGACGACACAATTCGTTAGCGGCATTAGATGATAAATGCTAAATACCTACGCGATCATAGATAAAATCAACATTCTTCAAATAATACTCCAGCGTGAAGCAAGAGTCTAACTCCTCGCGTGTGAGCACCTCCATCACTGCAGGTGTCTCGGCCAGAAGCTCCTGATAGTCGGCGCGCTCGCTCATGGCGCGCATAGCTACAGGCTGCACGGTGTCGTAGGCCTGCTCACGAGAGAATCCCTTCTCAATGAGGGCGTTCATCACGCGCTGTGCGAAGATAACCTTGCGTGTACGGTAGATGTTCTCCATCATCACATCCTTGAATACCACGAGGTTCTCAAGGATGCCGCGGAAGCGGTTGAGCATATAGTCGAGAAGCATGGTAGCGTCAGGAAGGATTATACGCTCGGATGACGAGTGCGAAATATCGCGCTCATGCCAGAGAGCCACATTCTCATAGAAGGCAGCCATGTATCCACGCATCACACGTGCACAGCCACACATATTCTCCGAAGAGATAGGGTTACGCTTGTGGGGCATGGCACTTGAGCCCTTCTGACCCTTGCCGAAAGACTCCTCGACCTCGTGCACCTCGGTACGCTGAAGGTTGCGCACCTCCATGGCCATCTGCTCGATGCTCGATGCTATAACTGCCAATGTCGCCATATAGTAGGCATGACGATCACGCTGAATAACCTGCGTAGAGATATTTGCGCTGTCGATGCCGAGCTTCTCGCATACATAGTCCTGAATGAAGGGGGGTATATTTGCGAAGTTACCCACAGCTCCTGAAATCTTACCCACCTCGACACCGCGTGATGCAGTAATGAAACGCTGCAGGTTACGCTTCATCTCCTCATACCAAAGAGCCCACTTCAGGCCAAAGCATGTGATATCTGCATGGATACCGTGTGTACGACCTATACAGGGCGTAGATTTAAACTCTATGGCACGGTTGCGAAGCACCTCAAGCATCTTCTCAATGTCGTCAAGAAGAATGGCATTAGCCTGCTTGAGAAGGTAGCCATTAGCAGTATCTACCACGTCGGTGCTTGTAAGACCATAGTGTACCCACTTACGCTCCTCGCCCAACGTCTCACTCACGGCACGTGTGAAGGCTACGATGTCGTGACGTGTCTGCTGCTCAATCTCATAGATGCGGTTGATATCGAATGAGGCGCTCTTCCAAAGCTTATCGACATCCTCTTTGGGTACTACACCCAGCTGGCTCCACGCCTCCGAAGCCAAAATCTCGACACGCAGATAGGCATCGAACTTATTCTGCTCGGTCCATACCTTGCGCATAACCTCGCGGCTGTATCTTTCAATCATAGTTATTGATATTTAGGTTAAGTATTATTTCTTCATCTTACGCACGAAGCTCTCCACGGTGTTCTCCATGAGGCAGGCGATAGTCATCGGGCCCACACCTCCCGGCACGGGAGTTATTGCCGAGGCCACCTGCGAAGCCCCCTCAAACTCCACATCACCACAGAGCTTACCCGTCTCCTCATTGCGATTTACGCCCACGTCGATAACTACGGCTCCGGGCTTAATCATATCGGCTGTCACAGTGCGTGCATGACCCACCGCCACAATAAGGATATCGGCACGACGTGTCACCTCGGCGAGGTTCTTTGTGCGTGAATGCGCTATAGTCACCGTGGCGTTATTATCCAGGAGGAGCTTCGCCACAGGCAGACCTACGATGTTACTGCGACCCACAACCACAGCCTCCTTGCCCTCAATCTCGACGTTCGCCTCACGCAGAAGCTTGATGATACCTCGCGGCGTGCAGGGTACCGTGCCCGGCTGCTTGAGCCACAGGCGCGCAACATTATATGGGTGGAAGGCATCGACATCCTTATCGGGGGTTATAGCCTCGATAATAGCCTTCTCGTCGATATGCTTGGGCAGAGGCAACTGCACAAGGATGCCATCGACATCATCATCGCCATTAAGCTCGGCTATTATATCGAGAATCTCCTTGTCGGTTGTGGTCTCGGGAAGACGTATCGTGCGGTTGCGTATGCCTATCTCGGTTGCCGCCTTGGCCTTACCCGTAACATAGGATACACTTCCGGGGTCATCTCCTACGAGCACAACAACAAGACCCGGCACACGACCATACTTGTCGTTAAGCTCGGCAACCTCACGCGAAAGCCTCTCCTTCAGCGCCTTGGATACCTCACGGCCATTAATCAATATGCTCATATCTCAATCTGTTGTTATTAACTAAAATGCTTTGTTTCCAATATCTGTACGATGGAAGAGGTTGTCACACTCGATAAGTGCGATATCCTTGCGAGCCTTCTCCTGCGCCTCCTTGAGCGTGTCGGCCGAGGCCACGACAATCATCACACGGCCACCGGCCGTAACCAGCTCACCATCCTTCATCGCCGTACCCATGTGGTAAATCTTCGATGTCACGCGCTCCGTACCACGTATGGCAAAGCCCTTGTCGTAACCTCCGGGATAACCCTTCGAGGCAAGCACTATGCCAAGTGTTGCGCCCTCCGACCACTCGGCCACAGGCTGCTCATTCTTGGCCACAGAGATAAACACATCCACGGCATCGCTCTTCAGGCGGGGTAATACCACCTCGGTCTCGGGGTCACCAAAGCGAGCATTAAACTCGATCACCTTGATGCCCTGCGGCGTCTTCATCAAGCCTCCATAGAGCACACCCGTGAAGGGCACACCCTCCTTAACCATGGCATCTGCTACACGCTGCATGATGTTTGTCATCGCAAACTCTATATCGGCAGAGGTGATAAAGGGCAGCTCCGTATAGGCGCCCATACCTCCGGTATTGGGGCCCTCGTCGTTGTCATAGGCACGCTTATGATCCTGCGCCACGGGCATGGGACAAATCTTATTACCCGCCACGAAGCACATGAGCGAAAACTCCTCACCCGTAAGGAACTCCTCGATTACTACCCTGCCCTCGCCAAACTTCGTGTCAAGGAGCATATCCTTCAACGTCGCCTCGGCCTCCTCCATGGTTGTGGCTATAACCACACCCTTGCCGGCCGCCAATCCGTCATACTTGAGCACCGTGGGCAGCGCACCCTTGCGTACATAGGCCACAGCCTCCTCATAGTCCGAGAAGGTGGCATATGCCGCCGTGGGCACATCATACTTAACCATCAGTCGCTTGGCGAAGTCCTTGCTCGCCTCAATCTCGGCAGCCGCCTTCGTAGGGCCAAAAATCTTGAGTCCCTCCTCGCGGAAGCGATCTACAACACCTACTGCCAATGCGGCCTCGGGGCCTACCACCGTAAGCTCTACATTGTGCTCCTTGGCAAAGGCGACAAGTTTCTCCACCTCGGTATCCTTGATGGCGACACACTCGGCCAGAGCTGAAATACCGGCATTGCCGGGTGCTGCATATATCTTTGTGGCCTGTGGCGAGCGAGACAGAGCCTCGACAATAGCATGCTCACGACCACCCGAGCCAATAACTAATACGTTCATAAGCAATGAGTAATTTGTAAAATTTAATATACGTTCAGCGGCGTGACATCAAATAATCGTTATAAGGCTTTATATATATACTGCTTCGTTTTGACAGCAACAATAGATGATGCCTTACATCGTCACGATTTAATTCGTTAGCGGCAGTAGATGATGCCTTATCACATTAAATTAATGTTTGAAGTGGCGCATACCGGTTACCAACATCGTCATGCCAAACTCGTTAGCCTTAACTACAGAGTCTTCATCGCGCACCGAGCCTCCGGGCTGCACAAGTGCCGTAACACCATACTTCTCGGCAAGAGTCACCGTGTCATCAAAGGGGAAGAAACCATCCGATGCAAGCACAAGGCCCTCGGTAAATCCTGCAGCCACAGCCTGCTTAAGGGCTATCTCGGCCGAGCCCACACGATTCATCTGTCCGGCTCCCACACCTACGGTATGACCATCCTTAACCACGACGATGGCGTTAGACTTAACATGCTTAACGATGCGCCAGCCGAAGTTCATATCTTCGAGCTCTGCAGCCGAGGGCTTACGCTCCGTAACGCACATATCGGCAACAACCTCCTTGGTGTCGGTGTCGAGCTTCTGAACAAGAAGGCCGCCATTGACCGTTACATACTGCGTCTGCTCGAGCGTCGCAGCTGTCATGTCCACCTGCAATAGACGCAGGTTCTTCTTCGTGCAGAGCACCTCCAACGCCTCATCAGAGAACGACGGAGCCATGATAATCTCCAAGAAGATAGGCTTCATAAGCTCTGCCACCTCCTTGGTTATCTCACGGTTTACGGCGACGATACCGCCAAAGATGCTCACCTTATCGGCTTCGTAGGCCTTCTCCCACGCCTCCTTGATATCCTTGCCTATGGCAGCACCACAAGGATTCATATGCTTCAAACCTACGGCGAAGGGCTCCGAGAACTCACGCACAATGTTCAGCGCGGCATTAGCATCCTGGATGTTGTTGTACGACATCTCCTTGCCATTGAGCTGCTTGGCTGTAGCCAACGAGTAGGGCACCTTCTCGGCCGACGCGTAGAACTTGGCCGACTGATGAGGATTCTCACCATAGCGCAAGGTCTGCACAAGGTCAAATGACGCAAAGAGCTTCTCGTTCAACTCGGCCTGCTTACGCATATATGTAGCGATACACATATCATACTCTGCAGTATGTGTATAGGCCTTGGCCGAGAGCTGAAGACGTGTCTCCACCGTTGTGTTGCCCGCCTGCTCTATCTCGGCAACGATACGCGTATAATCCTCGGGGTCGCACACCACGGTAACATCGCGGTAGTTCTTTGCCGCCGAGCGCAACATAGATGGGCCTCCGATATCGATATTCTCTATGGCATCCTCCATCTTAACATCGGGCTTGGCAATAGTCTGACGGAAGGGATAGAGGTTTACACACACCATGTCGATAAACTCAATGGCATTCTCCTTCAGGGCCTTGAGGTGGCTCTCGTCATCACGACGCGCCAGCAGACCACCATGTACCTTTGGGTGCAGGGTCTTAACACGACCATCACAAATCTCGGGGAAGCCCGTAACCTCGCTGATGCCGATGGTCTTCACGCCGCTCTCCTCGAGGAGCTTCTGCGTACCTCCCGTGGCTATAATCTCCCAGCCGAGGCGTGTGAGGTTCTGACAGAACTCTACAACACCGCGCTTGTCGCTAACACTTACTAATGCTCTCATATCTAAAATTTCTTATTTATCAGTTTGTTAATAGTCTTCACATAGAGCTTATGCTCGATGTTGTGTATAAGCGTCGTGAGCTCCTCGATATCCGAGCCCTCATACACCACAGCTCCCTGGTCTATGATGCGACCTCCATCAAGTGTAGCATCTACAAAGTGCGTAGTCACACCAAAAATCTTAACGCCATACTCTACAGCATCCTGAATGGCATGAGCACCCTTAAATGAGGGCAACAACGAGGGATGAATGTTTATGATGCGCTGCTCGTAACGCTCCAAGAGCACGCTGCCCACGATACGCATATAGCCCGCCAAGCAGATGTAGTCCACATTCAGCTCATCAAGCTTCGTCGCAAGCATCGTCTCGTAAGCCTCCTTCGACTCATACTCCTTCGGGCTGAATGCCAAAGTCGGCGTGCCGAACCTCTCGGCACGTTCCAACACCTTCGCTCCAGGCTTATCGCACACCAGAAGCACCACATCAGCCTCTATACTGCCATCAAGACACGCCTCGACAATAGCCTGATAGTTGCTGCCGCTGCCACTGGCAAAGACTGCCAATCGTGTTCTCTTCATAAAGCCTGCACTTAGAGAATAGTTACACCCTCACCCTCGACAACACGTCCGATAACCGAGGCACGCTCGCCACACTCAGCAAGAATTGAGATAGCCTTCTCGGCATCCTCCGCGGGCAGTGCTATAACCATGCCCACGCCCATGTTGAATATGTTGAACATCTCGCGATGGTTAATCTTACCATACTTCTCAAGGAGGTGGAACACGGGAAGAATCTCCCAGCTACCCTCCTTAACCTCGACACCCTGACCCTCCTTCAAGATACGAGGGATATTCTCGTCGAAGCCACCACCGGTGATATGGCTGATACCGTGAACATCACACTCGGCAATAACCTTCAACACCTGCTTAACATAGATGCGTGTAGGAGCCAAAAGTACCTCGCCGAGCTTACGGTCACCAAGCTCCTCATAACTCTCGTCAAGCTTGAGGTTACTATCGCTAACAACCTTACGCACAAGGCTAAAGCCGTTAGAGTGAACACCGCTTGAAGCGATACCTACCAAGACATCACCCACCTTAACACGCTCACCGGCATCAATCAGTTTCGAACGCTCGACAACGCCCACAGTGAAGCCTGCGATATCGTACTCACCATCCTGATACATACCGGGCATCTCGGCAGTCTCACCACCAACCAGCGCGCAGCCTGCCTGACGGCAACCCTCGGCAACGCCCGCAACGATAGCCTCTACCTTCTGTGGCTCGTTATGACCCACAGCTACATAATCCAAGAATACCAAAGGCTCGGCACCCTGTGCCAAGACATCGTTCACGCACATAGCCACAGCGTCGATACCGATAGTATCGTGCTTATCCATCTCAAATGCGAGCTTGAGCTTCGTGCCCACGCCATCTGTACCACTAACCAACACAGGCTCCTTGATATTGAGCGCCGCGAGGTCAAACATACCTCCAAAGGCGCCGATGTTACCCATCGAGCCTACGCGCTTTGTAGATGCCACATGCGACTTAATGCGTCGTACCACTTCGTAGCCGGCCTCAAGATTTACACCGGCCGCTTCGTAACTTTTTGCCATACCTATATATATTATTTATTACTAATCTTATTCTGATAGAGTGATGTGGGATAGCATCCCGAGAAGCAGGCCATGCACAACTCCGAACGGTTACCTGCCTTCAGGAGCGACTCCTCAGAGAGGAACTCCAGCGAGTCGGCCTCGATAGCCTTGCAAGCCTCCTCCTTCGTCATGCGGGCACAGAGCAACTCCTCGCGTGTTGACATATCTATACCATAGAAGCAAGGATGCGTAATTGCCGGGCTGGCGATACGCACATGAACCTCACGGGCACCCGCCTCCTTAAGCAGGCGCACGATGCGCAGCGACGTAGTGCCTCGGACAATAGAGTCGTCGATAAGCACCACAGACTTATCCTTAACCAACGAGCGCACGGCCGAGAGCTTCATTCGCACACCCTTCTCGCGCATCTCCTGCGAGGGCTGAATAAAGGTGCGGGCGATATACTTATTCTTGATAAGGCCCATCTCATAGGGGATGCCACTCGCTTCCGAGTAGCCTATAGCGGCACTGATACTCGAATCGGGAACACCGATAACCACGTCGGCCTTGATGGGTGACTGCTCGTAGAGGTAGCGCCCCGACATCTTACGGAAGGAGTGTACATTGCAGCCCTCGATATCCGAGTCGGGACGTGCAAAGTAGATATACTCCATGGCGCACATCATATGACGCTGATAGCGCGAGTAATAATTCGAGCGTATGCCATGGTGGTCGATGGTAATAATCTCACCCGGCTCCACATCGCGGATATACTCCGCACCAACAATATCCAACGCACAGGTCTCCGAACTCACGACATAGCCATCACCAAGCTTACCGATAGACAAAGGTCGCAAGCCATGCTTATCGCGGCAGGCATAAATACGATTCTTGGTCATAATAAGGAAAGCAAAGGCTCCCTCCAGCATGTTCAATGCCTCGATAATATTGTCGATACGCTTATTCTCACCCTTATCCTTCTTGATAAGGTGAGCAAGAAGCTCACTATCACTCGACGAATGGAAGAGCGAGCCACGCACCTCAAGGTAGTGTGCCAACTCCTTCGAGTTTACAAGATTTCCATTATGCGCCAAGGCGAAATCGCCCGTATGGTGGTTAAACGAGAAGGGCTGCACGTTATTCGCACCTCCACCACCCGTGGTCGAGTAGCGCACATGACCAATAGCAATACGTCCCTTCAATGTCGAGAGCTTCTGCTGATTGAAGACCTCGGTAACAAGACCCTCACCCTTCACCGTGCGGAGCTTATCATCATCAAAAGCCGAGATGCCACACGCCTCCTGACCTCGATGCTGCAAGGCATGAAGACCATAGTAGGCAAGATTGGGGGCATCGTCAACACCGAAGATACCAAATACACCGCACTCCTCGTGCAGGTCATCACCATATATATCCAATGAATCCTTAAGCATAGCCAAATTATCTGTTTAGTACATTCGCGAGGCGGCGCGCAACCTCCTCATAGGTCTCACGCACATGACCCAGGTCACGACGGAAACGATCCTTATCCATACGCTCGCCCGTAGCCGTATCCCACAGACGGCAGGTGTCGGGCGTAAGCTCATCTGCCAAGACAAGCTCACCCGCAGTCGTACGACCAAACTCAATCTTGAAATCGACAAGCGTGATGCCCGCCTCGGCAAAGAGCGCTGCAAGGAGAGCATTGACCTTGGCCGAGATACCATATATCGTAGCGAGCTCCTCGTATGTCGCAAGACCGAGAGCCACGGCATGATGGTCGTTGATAAGCGGGTCGCCGAGGTCGCTATTGCGCAGACAGAGATCGAAAATCGTATTCTCGGGGACAATACCCTCCTCTATGCCAAGACGCTTGGCCATAGAGCCTGCGATAACATTGCGCACGATAACCTCTATCGACATGTGCTCCACAATACGACATAGCTGACTCTCGTCATCTATCTGCTCGACAAAGTGTGTAGCCACACCCTGCTCATTCAGATAGCCGAGAAGCATCGACGATATTCGGTTATTCATCCTACCCTTATTCTCGATTTTAGCTCGCTTGATGTTGTAGAAGGCCGTAGCATCATCCTTAAAGCGGATGACGATATGGTCGCTCCTATCACTCTTAAACACCTGCTTGCTCTTACCCTCGTAGAGGAGTTCCAACTGCTCCATAACCATTACTTATTAAGGAAGTAGTTTACGGCATTAGAGAAGATATCCTGAACCTTCTCGCCTGCGATATTCTTCATAAGGTCGCGCTCATAACGCTCCGTATGTCCCATCTTACCGAGAATCTGACCCGAGGGATCAATGATACCCTCGATAGCGAAGCTCGAGCCATTGGGATTCCAAGGTGAATCGGTCGTGGGACGGTTCTTGTCATCGACATACTGGAAGGCTACCTGTCCATTGCGGAAGAGCTCCTCGGCCATCTGGTCGCTAACGACAAACTTACCCTCACCATGGCTCACGGCGATAGAGTGTATATCTCCAACCTCAAATGAGCGCAACCAGGGTGACGCAACCGTGCCCACACGTGTAGATACCACCTGTGATATATGACGGTTGATATCGTTGCGGAAGAGCGTGGGCGACTCCTTGGTAACCATACCAAGACGACCATAGGGCAACAGACCCGACTTAACCAACGCCTGGAAGCCGTTACAGATACCAAGCATCAAGCCTCCACGATCAAGCAGAGCATGTATAGCCTCGGCAACAACCTTATTATTCAAAACATTGGCGATGAACTTACCGCTACCGTCAGGCTCGTCACCTGCCGAGAAGCCACCCGCCAAAGCCATGATATGGCACTCGGCGATATTCTCCTTCATCTCCGCGATGGAGTGCATAACATCCTCGCCCGTGAGATTTCTAAATACCGACATCTTAACCTCGGCACCGGCGCGCTCAAAGGCACGTGCCGTATCGTAGTCGCAGTTTGTGCCGGGGAATACGGGGATATATACCTTAACCTTATCCACCTTCTCACCCTCATACTGCTTCATATGTATGCGACCATCGCTCACGCGTGTAGGCTCGCCCTGCTTGCCACGGTCGGCATATACCGAGGTATATTTCTCGGTATTAGCCTCAAGGAGCTCATCCAAGGGCAGGCGTGTGCCATTGATAAAGATAGCCTCCTCGGTAGAGGTCTTTCCCAAAAGTTCGGCAGCAGGATAGTTCAGCTTACGACGGCTCTCGACAACAATAGAGCCATAAGCATAGTTGTACAACATCTGCTCGTCGCACTCCAACGATGCACCTACTCTATTACCAAACGACATCTTGGCCACAGCCTCGGCGATGCCGCCAAAGCCAACGGCATAGCCCGAGAGTATATCTCCCTCGGCAATCTTCTGCGACACGAAGTCGAAGTTTGCCTTGAGCTGCTCGGTATCGGGCATATAGTTCTCCTTGGGAGTATGACGTACCACATATATATAATTACCTGCCACCTTAAACTCGGGGCTGATAACCGTGCGGGCATCTACGGTTGTAATACCAAAGGCCATCAACATAGGAGGTACGTTGATATCGCGGAACGTACCGCTCATCGAGTCCTTACCGCCAATCGAAGGAAGACCCAGCTCCACCTGCATCTTCAACGCGCCGAGCAATGCCGAGAGAGGCTTGCCCCACGACTTATCGTCAGACATGCGCTCGAAGTACTCCTGATATGAGAAACGCATCTTATCGTAGCGTGCACCCGCAGCCACAACCTTGGCACAGGCATCAACAACGGCATAGGCAGCACCATGATAGGGGCTCCACTTCGCAATATAAGGGTTATAGCCATAGGCCATGATACTTGCCGTATTCGTGAAGCCTCCGCCCACGGGGAGCTTCTGCACCGACACCTGTGTCTCGGTAGTCTGCGTCTTACCACCATAGGGCATCAACACCGTCGAGGCTCCAATCGTCGAGTCGAACATCTCGATAAGTCCCTTCTGTGATACCACATTATCATCCGACAAGTTATTCTTCATGCGCTTGGTTGTCGTAGCACCCTCCATCTTACGCTCAAAGGGGTTTTTATTTTCAACCGCGCCAATACGAATCTTCGTATAGTGCTTTGCACCTGCCGAGTCGATAAAGTCGCGCGATAAATCAACCACAACCTTATCACCCCAATACATGCGCATGCGACGAGTGTCCGTAACATCGGCAACATACGTAACCTCGACATTCTCCTCATGACACAGAGCCATAAACTGCTCCATATCCTTGCGCTCGATAACAACCGACATACGCTCCTGCGACTCACTGATGGCAAGCTCCGAGAAGTTCAATCCGTTATACTTCGTAGGCACACGGTCGAGGTAGATATCCAAGCCATCGGTGAGCTCACCTATAGCCACACTGACACCACCGGCACCAAAATCGTTAGACTTCTTAATGAGGCGTGTAACATCACCTCGACGGAACAGACGTGCAAGCTTGCGCTCCTCGGGAGCATTACCCTTCTGCACCTCCGAGCTGCACTCCTCCAGCGAGGTCTGCGTATGCTCCTTCGACGAGCCTGTAGCACCGCCTACACCATCACGTCCCGTGCGTCCACCGAGCAACAACACGACATCGCCGGGCGCGGGGCTCTCACGACGTACATTCTCGGCCTTCACAGCTCCAACAACAGCACCTACCTCCAGACGCTTTGCCACATAGTCGGGGTGATACACCTCACGGACATGTGTCGTAGCAAGACCTATCTGGTTACCATAGCTCGAGTAGCCGGCAGCAGCCTTCGTAGAGATAATGCGCTGGGGAAGCTTGCCCTCCATCGTCTCGTCGAAGCTCGCATAGATATTTCCGGCACCCGTCACACGCATGGCCTGATATACGTAGCTACGACCTGACAGCGGGTCACGGATGGCACCGCCCAAACATGTAGAGGCACCGCCGAAGGGCTCAATCTCCGTAGGATGGTTGTGAGTCTCGTTCTTAAACTGAAGCAACCAACGCTCCATCTCGCCATTAACATCGACATTTACGAAGATGCTGCAGGCGTTATTCTCCTCGCTCTGCTCCATATCATCGAGCTTACCCATCTTCTTCAAGTAGCGGGCACCGATGGTCGCAAGCTCCATAAGACAGAGGCTCTTCTTCTCACGACCAAGCTCCGAACGAATCTTACGCATAAGGTCAAGCGACTCCTCCATCTCCTCCTTCATGAACGACTCATCGAGGGTTATCTCCTCAATCTCGGTCGTAAAGGTCGTATGGCGGCAGTGGTCACTCCAATAGGTGTCAAGGATGCGGAGCTCCGTTTCGATAGGATCACGGCCCTCATTGCGGAAGTAGTTTACCACCTCGCGCAAGTCATCTGCATTCATCGCAAGACCATTAGCCTTGCAGTAGGGAGCAAGCTCATCCTCCTTCATATCGCGGAAGCCCTCCAATACGGCAACGGGCTTAATCTCGGCACTCTCCATATCCGATAGTACATCGAGGTTCTTCTTGCGCGACTCCACGGCATTGACCAAGTACTTCTCGATACGAGCCAAGGCATCCTTATCGACGCTCTTATCGAAGATGTAGAGACGCGAAGACTTAATCTTCACCTCGGCATCGGGCTCAATGAGGTGTACACAATCCACAGCCGAAGCAGCGCGCTGGTCGAACTGACCGGGAAGATACTCCACGGCAAGGAAGGGCATACCCTCCATCTCACACTCATCGGTAACGGCATCGGTAACAACCTCGCCAAACACCGAGTAGCGACTCCTCTCCACGAGCTCATCAGAGAAGCCGAAGAGGTCATACACGTTGATATAACGCAGAGTCTCGATATTTAGTCCCAAATTGGTGTTAAGCTCACGACGCAGAGTCTCGGCCTCCACTTGAAAACGGGGATATTTCTCAACAAAAATACGGCGATTCTTCATAATCGGGTGCGTAGTTTTATAGTTATGATTTACAATTCTGCAGCAAGCACCTTCTCGGTCTGCGCCTTGCGGAAGGCCAAAAGACGCTCCTCGAGAGCCTTATCGGTAAGCGCAAAAATCGAAGCTGCGATAAGGGCTGCATTCTTTGCACCATTGATAGCGGTAGTAGATACGGGGATACCGCCCGGCATCTGAACAATCGAGAGGAGCGAATCCAAGCCACCGAGTGCCGAAGTCTTGATGGGTACACCAATGACGGGAACTGTAGTCAAGGCTGCTGTGACGCCTGCAACATGCGCAGCACCGCCTGCGCCCGCGATAATGGCGCCTATGCCGCGCTCGCGAGCCGACTCTGCATACTCAACCATAAGATGAGGAGTACGATGCGCAGAGATAACGCGCTTCTCATACTCAATACCCAACTCTTCCAATGTCTCCACAGCGGCCTTCATTACATCCCAGTCGCTGGTAGAACCCATGATAACTGCAACTTTCATAATCTTGTTTATATTTAATTCAACCTATTTATATCAAACAAACAACCGCTAACATGCTTAATGTCAGCGGTCTAAATCATATTACCCTCTTTGATATCTGCACTCTGCGGTCATAATACGAGCTACATTCTGCGCTCCCTGCATACCGAGATTTCGAATATCTCGTTGCAGCAGATGCAGCATAAAGCCCACAACGTATCGTGCCATTATAAAATCCATGCAACAAAGATAACACTAATTTGTCAATTAGAAAAGCCCTCAAACCTCTTTTTTAAACTTTTTTTCAACATTTCAACAAAATGAAAATTATGTTAAAATATCGCCTTAAAATAGTTGCGAGATTGGCAAAAATTACTTACCTTTGCGCAAATTTAGATAATATGTTGAAACAAGTATCACATAACCGTCCAAACAATAACCTGCTGCCACAGCAGTCTTATGACGGTTGTTTTCGTTTCAACTCATTTGCTATCACTGTTTTTAATTGATATTGGCGGCTCCTTTTGGGCCGCCTGTTTTTTTGATATATGAGCAACTTAAGAACTATAATCCACGGCGGCGTAGATGCCGCAAACAAAAGAATAGACATCGCCTTTGTCGATGGTCGCATTACGGAGGTCGCGCCAAATATCTCTCCCGAGGCATCAGATATCATCATCTCGGCCGAGGGTAAGATCGTTGCTCCCTCGTTTGTGGATGTACATGTCCATCTGCGTGAGCCTGGCTTCGAGTATAAGGAGCGCATAGCCACAGGCACTATGGCTGCAGCGCGTGGTGGCTACACTACGGTATGTCCCATGCCTAACCTCAATCCTGTACCCGACTCTGTGGAGCACCTCAAGGTGCAGCAGGATATCATCGACCGCGACGCTAAAATAGAGGTACTCCCCTATGCTGCCATAACCATAAACCGTAAGGGTGAGGAGTTAGTGAATATCTCTGCGTTGCACGATAAGGTGTGTGCCTTCTCGGATGATGGCAGCGGCGTGCAGCACGATAAGATGATGCGTCAGGCGATGACCGAGGCGGTGAAGCACGATGCTCTGATTGCCGCACACTGCGAGGTCGAGGAGCTGCTTAAGGGTGGATACATCCACGATGGAGAGTATGCTCGTCAGCATGAACACAAGGGCATCTGCTCGGAGAGCGAGTGGGAGCAAGTGCGTCGCGACATAGAGATTGCCGAGGAGCTCGGATGTCGCTACCACGTATGCCACATCTCCACGAAAGAGACCGTAGAACTCATCCGTCAAGCCAAGGCGCGTGGCGTGAAGGTGACCTGCGAGACAGGCCCCCACTATCTCATATACACCGACATGGACCTCGAGGAGGATGCTCGCTGGAAGATGAATCCCCCGATTCGCTCGG
>JAZNFC010000024.1:0-9504 GCA_045588935.1 Alistipes sp.
TAGGACAAAGGTATGTAAAATATTCTATTTCGCAAAAAATCCTTTGAAGAATCCGAATAGGTAGTTTCAAAGTAAAGATATTTTATCGGTAATTTGGAACTTTTTCATCAATCCACTCTACAAAGAGAATGACTACTCCAAAGTCTTTCAGGAATGGGTTAGAGATTTCGATGCTGTGTCCTACCAAAAGACGGGGCAAAAAGGGGACAACCCTATATTTTGGGCTACATAAACAAAAATCCTTCGCATATCTCTTTGCATATTTATTCCTATTTACCGCATATTAATGCAATATGATAAATAAGAATAGACAACCACAATCAACCATAGTACCTATATTAATACAAAGGAAGGGAAAGGCTCCATAACCCCGACGTCACTAAGAGTTCATAAAAAGAGAGTACGATCACAACTCGACAATAAAGCTCGCGATCACACCCTAAATCTATATTTTTAAGTCGAAGCGAAGAACTACCTCGGACTATAACTCTCAAACGAGTGGTCGGTGTAGAGAACAATAATTCTCTCGACACGCTTTGCACCATTTTCAACCGCAGCAAAAATATCGTTAACACCATTTTTCAACTCCGATGAAGTCTCCGTAGAAGCGATATTTTTTTCATCGCCAAACATAGCTCCATCCAATTCACCATCAAAAGTGGGCGACTGAGAAGATAAACTAACCACAGGTGCAGCACCAGAACGATAGACCTCCGAGCTATCGAGCAACAACCAGTCGGGGTTGATATCAGGAAATAGGGTGAGAAGTTTCACCACCAAATCGAAGCTCGGTTTGTTACGACCGGATATAATATGCGATATTCCCGAGGGCTGTATTTCGAGCATACGGGCAAGCGAGGTCGCTGTGAGTGACTTCGATTTGAGCAAATATTCGAGTTTTTCCTTCATATTCGATAATTTTTACAAATATAAACATTTTATTTTTGTAAACCAAATATTAGTTACAAAAGTAACACACATACAATTGTTGATAACTATTACATTTGTAAAATAGAGAATTATCGTAAAATTCAAAAATCAAAACTACACGTATTTAACTTTATATACACGCTATATAACACTGATATATTAATACTTATACATATTAAATAATATATGAGTGCCCAATAATACAAAATCAAGCGATAAAGCCATATGAACATGCAATAAACTTTATATACAACTTATAACTACTTGATATTGTGGCATAATAATTTATAAGTTTAACGGTTTAACCACCCATTTTTGACACAGTTTTAAGCAGGAAATAAGCTGCTATAAAGTATTACAAATGTAATTGTTAACAACTGTAACCAGCTATTAACATGTTTACTTTTGTAACACATTCAAAGCTATCACCCTCTTGTCAAATTTACATTTGTAATATAGAAGAGTAAAAATAAGTAGATTAAACGTAAAAAAGTGCGATATAACGTGCGAAAATTAGCGCGAGAAGGAGAGGAGTTATATTATGTTAAATAAGATAGTGGTGTACAGTGCTATTACACACTACACACCACTATTAATCAGCGATTTACAAAGTTATTAACAGGCCGAATTACTGCAAAGATTTAGCTATTTCCTGGAACTCCTCTGGTGACAAAGAGAGCTTCTCGGCACTGAAATCTATATCTTTTTCGGTGTTCATAGGCACCAAATGAATGTGTGCATGGGGCACTTCGAGGCCCAAAACCACGGTTGCAACCTTCTTGCATTGTGTAGTTGCCTTAATTTTCTTCGCAATCTGCTTCGCAAATACAATCATCTCGGCGAGCTCCTCATCCTCGAGATCGTAGAGATAGTCAACTTCGCGCTTCGGTATAACCAAAGTGTGCCCCTTCTGTAGAGGCGCAATGTCGAGGAACGCGAAGAAACGCTCGTTCTCCGCAACCTTATAACAGGGAATCTCCCCCGCTACAATTCGTGAAAAAATAGTTGCCATTTCCTAATATCTGTTTAAGTTAAAAAGTAGTCTATTTCGGAACATACATATTTTACGCATGCCACACCCCTCTGCCGTTTAGCTAATATCACCAAGCCACTACTCCAATCTGCGAGCATGACCGAGATAATATAGCAACAATATTGCAACATAGCACCATGCACTGAAGCCTAAACACTCATCAGTCGCTTAACGCTCTCCACACCCTTTATATGGCGGATATTGTCGAGCAGGCCATTCAAGCTCTCGATATCCTTAACATAGAGGCTCACCGTACCTTCGAATATTCCATCGTGCGACTGCACGCTGATAGCTCGCATATTTATGCTAAAGTCCGTCGTGATAAGCTTCGTTAAATCGAGGATAATTCCCACACGGTCGATACCGCGCACCTCCACAGAGGCAAGATACGACACTGCCTTCTGCTGCGACCAGCGTATCTCATCCTTGATGATATTCTCGCCATGTTGCGCAGCAAGACGAATAAGCGTGTCGCACGTAGATTTATGCACGATGACATGCCCCGTCTTCGGATCGCGGTAGCCCACAACCTTATCTCCGGGTATAGGCTCACAGCAGGGGGCCATAACCACCTGCTGAGCCTCGGACCTATCCTCCATGGCATGTGTATCATCAAGCGAGCCCATATCGTCGTCAAGGTCAATATCCGTATCCTCATCCTCGGCATTAGAGCTTCCCGGCAGCAGGAGCTTCCAGAACTTCAAAATCTTACGCGACGAGTTCTCCTTGAGGAGCTTATCAAGGTTATCCAGCTTGATGATGCCCGCACCGATCTTACTATAGAGCTCATCCTTATTTCGGCAGGCATAGGCAGGCATGAGCTTGCGCAGCACCCTACCACTCAACACGACATTATACTCGGCAAGACGCTTCTCAAGAATCTCAAGTCCCGCCTCCACGTTGTTTGCCTGCTCACGTTTCAGCGCATCCTGAATAGATTGGCGCGCCTTACTTGTCATCACCGCCTCCAACCACTCGGCCTTGGGGCGGGCATTTTCGGCTGTGATGACCTCCACCTGGTCGCCACTGTTAAGGCGCGTGGTGACAGGCATAATCTTATGATTTATCTTCGCTCCGATGGCATGGTCACCAATCTTCGTATGTATCTCATATGCGAAGTCCAGGACCGTAGCTCCATAGGGCAGCGACTGCGGCTCTCCCTTCGGTGTGAAGACCACGACATCGGTCTTATAGAGCGACAACTTGAAGTTGTCGAGAAACTCCACAGCACTCTCCGCGGGGCTGTTCAGCGCATCACGCACGCGCTTCAGCCACTTCTCTATGCCATCCTCCTCCTGCGAGATTGTGGCATGCTTATACTTCCAATGTGCCGCGAAGCCTCGTTCGGCAATATCATCCATACGCTCTGTGCGCACCTGCACCTCCACCCATATACCATCGGGACCCATCACCGTAGAGTGTAGCGCCTCATAGCCATTCGACTTCGGAATGCTTATCCAGTCGCGCAGGCGGTCAGGCTTCGGGGTGTATATATCTGTCACACAAGAATATACCTGCCAACACTGCGTCTTCTCCGAGGGGAAGGGCAGAGCATTGAAGACTATGCGTATAGCAAAGAGGTCATAGACCTCCTCGAAGGGGATATTCTTACGACGCATCTTATTCCAGATGGAATATACGCTCTTAACGCGCGCCGTCATCTCATACTGAAAGTTATTACGGTCAAGTACCTCGCGTATGGGCGCCATAAAACGCTCGATATACTTCTCGCGCTCGGTCTTCGTCTCGTCTATCTTACGACGTATCACATCATACTCCTCGGGGAAACGATAGCGCATACACAAATCCTCGAGCTCACTCTTTATCGCATGCAAGCCCAGACGATAGGCCAGAGGCACAAAGAGATAGATCGTCTCACTCGTAATCTTTATCTGCTTGTCATGGGGCATAGCGCCCAGCGTACGCATGTTGTGCAGACGGTCAGCGAGCTTGATGATGATAACACGCACATCGTCCGAGAGCGTAAGCAAGACCTTACGGAAGTACTCCGCCTGCTCCGAACGGTCGGCATTAAAGACTCCTGCCATCTTCGTCAGTCCATCAACCATCGAGGCGATCTTCGGAGTGAAGATACGAGCGATATCCTCCACCGTGTACTCCGTATCCTCGACCACGTCGTGAAGCAGGGCCGCCACCACCGACTTCTTGCCGAGGCCTATCTCGCGCACAGCAATCAACGCCACCTCTATGGGATGAACAATATATGGCTCTCCCGAGCGACGACGCACACCCTTATGTGCCTCCTTTGCCAAGAAGTAGGCACGGCGCACAAACTCCCAATCATCCTCCCTGCGGCATATCTTGGCAGCACGACAGGCCTCCACGAGCTCCTGCCACTTCTCCTCAATCAATAACTCATCTTCAGGTGTGTACTCCATCACTCACAGTATTATATGCCAAAGCACGGCTGCAGCACTCTGCAACCGTGATTGGTTAGTATTTCTATATCTATTCTAACGCTCGCTCGCCTCCATCATAGCGTGGCGCACGCGCAACTCTATCTCCTCCATCAGCTGTGGATCGTTCTTCAACGCCTCCTTCACAGCATCACGACCCTGGCCTATCTTGCGGTCGCCATACGAGAACCACGAGCCCGACTTCTTGATAATCTCGTAGTCCACACCGAGGTCGATAATCTCACCCATCTTCGAGATACCCTCGCCAAACATGATGTCAAACTCTGCCTTCTTGAAGGGAGGTGCCACCTTGTTCTTCACAACCTTAACCTTCGTGCGTGTGCCGAGCTGCTCCTCGCCATCCTTGATTACCGAGGCACGACGTATGTCGATACGTACACTGGCATAGAACTTTAGAGCATTACCACCCGTCGTAGTCTCGGGATTACCATATACCACGCCAATCTTGTCACGCAGCTGGTTGATAAAGATACATACGGTCTTGGTCTTCGATATCGAGGCCGTGAGCTTACGCAAGGCCTGCGACATAAGTCGAGCCTGAAGACCCATCTTCGAGTCACCCATCTCACCCTCAATCTCCGCCTTGGGTGTGAGCGCGGCAACAGAGTCGATGACGATGATATCGATGGCACTCGAGCGTATCAACGCATCGGCAATCTCCAGCGCCTGCTCGCCATTATCGGGCTGCGAGATAAGCAGGTTATCTACATCCACGCCGAGCTTCTGCGCATAGTAGCTGTCAAAGGCATGCTCCGCATCAATGAAGGCAGCTATGCCACCATCCTTCTGCGCCTCGGCAATAGCGTGTATCGCCAGCGTAGTCTTACCCGACGACTCGGGACCAAATATCTCAATCACTCGGCCCTTGGGATATCCCCCCACACCCAACGCCATATCGAGCGTTATCGAGCCTGTAGATATCACCGGAACATCGGCCACCGTGTCGCTCGACATGCGCATAATCGAACCCTTGCCAAAGTCCTTCTCAATCTTGTCCATCACGGCCGACAGCACCTTCAGCTTATCGGCATTTACCTGCATCTTTTCTGCCATAGTAGTATATTTTTTTTGTTTTTATTCCCCATTTAGAAGCTGTCATCCACAAATAATCACGACATAGAATTCCAACCGGCCTCTTACTCCGCATCGAGTATGCGCACCACCTGTCCGTAGGCATCCTTCGTCACCACCTTCTCGATGATATGCTGCACACGTGCCTCACTATCAAGGATAAATGTCGTACGCACGATGCCCATATACTCTCTGCCATACATGCTCTTCTTGCGCCATACGCCCAATGCCTCGGATAACGAATGGTCAATGTCGGCCAGCAGCGTGAAGTTAAGCTCGTGCTTCGCACAGAAGCTCTGGTGCGACTTCACCGAGTCGGGGCTCACGCCCACAATCTTGTATCCACGTGCCGCGAGCTGCTCCTTACCATCGCGCAGGCTCTGCGCCTCAAGCGTACATCCCGAGGTGTTATCTTTCGGATAGAAATATAACACTGTGGGCGAGCCTAATAAATCCTTGCGCGTGTACTCCACGCCCTCCTGCGTTACGCTACGAAACTCGGGGATGATATCCCCCACTTTTATATTGAACATAGTAAAGGTCTTTTATTAATTTATTTTTCAATCTCAAAGTTACTTATTTTTTTGCAAACCATGAAATATCGCCGATACTTTTTACATATCTCGCCATTAGCAAAACTTATATACGGAACTCCATGTGCACCTGGCTGTAAAACTCCTCCTCGGTATTGTTGAGTCTTGCGCGGCACACGGGACAGCGCATGGCACACTCCGTGTCGATGTGCATCTGCCCTACGCGCTGCTGGCTGCGCGGTGTGCGACCATTTGTCATAATCATATACTCGGTATGTCCTCCGCAATGGTTGCAATCTATTGTGTAGTGTACTCCCATAAGTATTGTTGTTTAGTTGTTATCTTCTATTTCTGATGCAAAGTAACAACCATATTTTGACAAGTTGCGTCAAAAGAAATGAGAAATGAGAAATAAGAAAGGAGAAAGGAGAAAGCAAGTGGAGAGTGGAAAGTGGAACTTTGCTTTTTGCTCTTTCCACAAAAGAGAAGTTCGAGGATAGTAGTTTAAACTACAGCCCTCGAACTCTTACTTTTAGAAATAGGAGAAATATGCCCTATATAAATCAAAAATTAAAAGTATTTGATATCCTTATCCTCAATCGCCGATATCAAATTATTCGCTGCCGATGACGCTCCAATGCGGAAGAGGTCGGTCGTAAGCCACTCCTCACCCAGCACCTCCTCGACTATAGTGTAGTAGAGAGCTGCATCCTCGGGAGTCTTAACACCTCCCGCAGCCTTGAATCCCACCTTGCGACCTGTGATGTTGTAGTAATCCTTTATGGCGTGACACATCACAAATGCCGCCTCGGGGGTTGCAGCGACATCTATCTTACCTGTAGAGGTCTTGATGAAGTCGGCACCCGCGAACATGGCAACAAGCGATGCACGACGTATAAGCTCGGGGCTCTTAAGGGCTCCCGACTCGATGATAACCTTGAGCACCACATCCTTGGCCTCCTCGCGTAGCAGCTCCACCTCGCTGGCTGCCTCGGCCTCATGTCCCGAGAGTATCATGCCGGGGTTGAGCACTATATCTATCTCGTCGGCACCATTCTCTATGGCCATAGCCACCTCGAGAGCCTTCACCTCGATGAAGCTCTGCGACGCAGGAAAGGCACCCGCAACGGATGTTATGCGCATGGGCGTACCATCAACCTCAAGACCCACAGTCTCGACAAATGAGGGATAGACACATATAGATGCTACATTAGGGATATGGGGGTATTTGTCATAGAAATCCATGGCCTTACGCACAAAGGCGCGTACAGACTCCTGCGAGTCGTTGCACGACAACGTTGTGAGGTCAATAGCCGAATAACAAAATTTATAAACATCGGCATTGCCATTTCTATTTGCGGCCATCTTAATCTTAGCCACCTCCTTGGCAACGGTCGCCTCGGTAGGTGCCGGCGCATACTTCTCTAACTCTTTAGCGTAATCCATAATTCAAGGAATAATCACATTATAAAGACAAATGTACAAATTTTCTGCGAATGGTGCAAGAGCTTGCTATTTTTTTTGGTCACATGCCATGATAATATACAGGGATATCCATTAATTAGTAAAAAAATATGCCGCCAACCCGAGGGTCAGCGGCATTAAAATATAGGTATAGTCCTACGTCTTGGCTAAATTACATAGCACGAAGAGTTGTGGGAACATATACGAGTGAAGATGAGAGAGCTACGGGACGAGCTGCTGCGAAAGTCTCAGGAGTAGTTGTCTCCTCACCACCCTCGGTGTTCTCACCACCCTCGGTGTTCTCGCCACCCTCGGTGTTATCGCCACCCTCGGTGTTATCGCCACCCTCAACGGGAGCCTCATACTTACCCTTTACAAGAGTGATATCACCGGCACGCATCTTCTGCTCACCATAGTACTCACCTTCTGCCCACTTGTGGTCCTCATCATCAATGAACTCTGACTCTTTGGTGAACATAGGATAGATATTGCTATTTTGATCCATCATCTGGATATCATAAGCGAGATTTACAACCGTAACGGGAGTATTACCGGCCATAAGATCATTCGTAGCAAGCTTACCTACGATTGCACCCTCATTCTCTGCGAATACATATACAGGGATATTAGATACGGGAACAGGCTCAACAATCGTCTCGTTATCCATAGTAAACTCACCGAAGCCCATCCAAAGGCCGAGGTACTTCTGGTCGTCTGTAATGAATGCATTAACAGCTGACTGAATCTCCAAAGAGCCATCACCATGTACGAAACCTGCAGTAGCCATCTCCTGGCAATCATCAAGGCTTGACATACCTACAATAGCAACCACGTTCTGTGCCTCGATGTATTGCTTATATTGCTCCTCTCTATCTGCGGGGAATGTTGACGTTGCAGAGTAAACAGTAAGACCGAACTTATTCTCCTCTTCTGACTGCTTAGCAGTAGATGCAATTTGATTCTTCGTGAAATTGTACTCCATTGTCAGCACCTTGGCAGTAGTAGCTGTCCAGTCACCTGTCCAATTCTCTACATGAGGGTTAGCTTCAGTCTTGCAATATGCATATGTGAGATAAGCCAAACCATCAGCATTTGTTGCACGTGCGATAACAACATAATCAACATCTGAATAACCTGCAACAACAAGGTTCAAACCACCATTCTCAGAATCGTTGACATTGTCAATCCATTTAGAACCATCCTCATTCGGAATGTTAGTAATGTCCTGCAAACCTGCCAAATAGTCAGTACCCTTAAAGTTGAAAGTACCCTCCTGAACCTTCTCCACATCCTCCGGATAAACACCTACAGTGATGAACTCAACCTTGGCAACATCAGTACCTACCAAGTTTACGCGGATATCCTCGCAAGCGTAGTAGTTAACAGTCTCACCATTCTCACGCTCAACAGTCTCATCCTCTGCAGATACTGTGAGAGTAAACCAATCGGCTGAAGTCAAACCTGCTACAGATGCAGAGATAGTTGCATACTTCGAATCCTTGGTACCAGAATTCTTGGCAGCAACAGCCTTAATCTTCACCGAGTAAGTACCCTCGTTAAGGTTCTTGAACTCATAAGATACCTTACCATCCTTAACCTCTGCAGGAATCTTGATGGTCTTACCATCCAAAATTGCAGAGTAAGACTCCGCACCTTTAATCTCAGCCCACGCTACAGTGAAGCTTGACTCACCCTCTGCTACGAGCTCGAGCTCGGGGGTTGCAAGCTGCTTACCATTACCCTGGCCAGCATCGTCGCCCTCAGTCTCACAAGCAGCGAAAGTAAATACAGTAGCCAAAGCTACCAACATTGAAAGAAACTTTTTCATTGCTTTTTTTGTGTTAGTTATAAAAAATGTTTGTTGTTCACTTTTTTTAAATCTCTGCGCCTTGGCTGTGGTTATCCATCGGCACACTAATATCGGTGCGAAGATAATAAAAATATTTCACTTATCACAACGCTCGCAAAAAAAATTCACACAAACGACTAAAAAAGCCACCGATGGGTAGTACTTGACGTACGTCCCATTGGTGGC
>JAZNFC010000025.1:0-35430 GCA_045588935.1 Alistipes sp.
TGAATTATCTCGTCAATGGGCAGTACGCCCAAGTACAGCCCATCGCCTCGAAATTCGCCGAGCGTTGTATCTCACTACTTTTGATAAAAATGATGTATTGATAGGTGAAAAGCAGCGATCTACTTCCGCTAACGAATTATCTCGTCAATGGGCAGTACGTCCAAGTACAGCCCATCGCCTCGAAATTCGCCGAGCGTTGTATCTCACTACTTTTGATAAGATGATGTATAAAATAACGTATAACTAAAACCTTAAAGCTATGAAGAGGAAAAAATCATTTTGGGGTTATGTGTTCGGTGGCTGGTCGTTTTGTAAATTACGCATTTGGCCTTGGAAAGCGGAGTTTTGGGGTTTGCGCACACCCAACAAAGAGGCGGATATTAAGAAGGAAGTGGATATTAAGAAGTAAGTATAAACATAAAAACTGATAACTATGAAAAACTACACCTATTCGGGATGGAAGCTCAACGGCTTTGTTGCGCTTCTCCTAAACCTGGCCTTTGTTGCCGGTATGGTATATTCTATTGTTGTGCTGGCAAATGCCGAGGAGGTGAACTTCGCGGCTGTAGCTGCACTTATCGTGTGTGTCGTAGCTGCGGTATTGATGCTCTGTGGTTATATCATGCTTGAGCCCAACGAGTCGCGCGTATTACTCTTCTTTGGTAACTATCGCGGTACCTTCTACGATACGGGCTTCTGGTGGATTAATCCCTTTATGACAGCCAAGAAGCTATCGATGCGCGCCCGCAACCTCAATGTCGATCCTATCAAGGTAAACGACAAGGCGGGTAACCCCATACTTATCGGCCTTGTTGTTGTGTGGAAGATTAAGAACGACGGTGCCTACAATGCTGTATTTGAGATTGATGCCCCAACGGAGATAGGTGCTACGGGCTCTAACGTGCGCATGAACGTACTGGAGAACTTTGTGGCTGTGCAGAGTGACTCGGCGCTGCGTCAGGTGGCAGGTATGTATGCCTATGACGAGAATACGAATAATGCCGAGGGTGGGGTGACGCTGCGCTCGGGTGGCGATGAGATTAATGATCGCCTGACCGATGAGCTCAACGACCGTCTTTCGATAGCAGGCATCGAGGTTATCGAGGCACGTCTTAACTATCTGGCTTATGCTCCCGAGATTGCTGCGGCGATGCTTCGTCGTCAGCAGGCCGATGCCATTATCTCGGCACGTGAGAAGATTGTTGAGGGTGCTGTGTCGATGGTGAAGATTGCTCTCGAGCGTCTTTCTACCGAAGAGGTCGTGGAGCTTGACGAGGAGCGCAAGGCGGCGATGGTGAGCAACCTTCTTGTTGTGCTCTGCGCCGATGAGGCGGCACAGCCCGTAGTCAATACCGGTACGCTACATAACTAATCGTGCTCATGGCTACGAAGGAGTCAACACGCAGCTTTATTCTTCGCATTGATAGCGAGACGATGGAAGCCCTCGAGAAGTGGGCGGCCGATGAGTTTCGCTCCACCAATGGTCAGCTGCAATGGATTATTGCCGAGGCATTGCGTCGTAGCGGGCGCAAGCCTCGAGCAAGGAGCAAGCTAAAGGCAAAGGATACATCCGAAGAGTAATTTTTAAGTGCTATGAACGAAGAGTTGATTACAATGCTTGTGGTGCCCATCATCTTTGTATGCATGGCCATGGTGATACTTATGGGCAAGGGTGATAGATTTATCTCCACCTTGCGACGCTTAAGCCCCGAGGAGCGAGCACGGTTTAATATTGTGCGTGTGAGGATTTTGCATGCCGTACTACTTCTGCTTTTGGCTATTGCCGTGCCTTTGTTTATCTACTTCGATGTGCGGGAGTATATCGCCTTGAGCGTCATTCTGCCCACTGTTGTCGTTGCCATGGTGCTCTTTTATACATGGTGTAAACGATAAAGGCTCCCATGCTAATGAAACAAGGTCTGCTCGATATCGTCGAGCAGACCTTGTTTCGTTGGTAAGGAGCATTTAATCTTTTATTACCAAGCCATGTTCGGTATATTTCATAGATGCCGGCCAATGTCATGAACACGGCAGCCGTAATCTGACCAAAGGAGAGGGCAATGGGCTTACGCTATTATTACAACGTCTTGAGGTACTCTGCGACATTCTTCTCGATGCGCTTCTCCACGTCGTCGCTCTCCTCGCGCACGAACTTCTCGCCCGTAACGGCCTCGTAGAGCTCGATATAACGCTCCGTGATGCCGGCAACAACCTCCGCAGTCATCTCGGG
The DNA here is from genome assembly GCA_045588935.1 of Alistipes sp. GTDB lineage: Bacteria > Bacteroidota > Bacteroidia > Bacteroidales > Rikenellaceae > Alistipes. The sequence goes on from JAZNFC010000025.1 coordinate 2,231, forward strand.
CACCTGCTCTCCCTCCTGACCCTGGAAGCCATTCTCCATAAGCCACTCGCGCACAAACTCCTTCGAGAGCTGCTTCTGCTTCTGGCCACGTGCAAGGCGCTCCTCGTAGCCCTCCTTGTAGAAGTAGCGTGATGAGTCGGGCGTATGTATCTCATCCATAAGGTAGATGGTGCCATTCTTCTTGCCGAACTCATACTTTGTGTCAACGAGTATCAAGCCCATCTTCTCGGCAATCTCCGTACCGCGCTGGAAGATAGCACGTGTGTAGGCCTCGAGCTGCTCATACTCCTCACGTGATACGAGTCCCTGTGCTATAATCTCCTCCTTCGAGATATCCTCGTCGTGACCCTCGTCAGCCTTGGTCGTGGGGGTGATGATAGGCTCGGGGAACTTCTGGTTCTCGACCATGCCCTCGGGCATAGCTACACCACAGATAGTACGCTTACCGGCCTTATACTCTCGCCATGCGTGACCCGAGAGGTAGCCGCGGATGACCATCTCCACCTTGTAGGGCTCACAGCGATGACCTACGGTGACCATGGGGTCGGGTACGGCAATCTTCCAGTTGGGGAGGATATCCGTCGTAGCATCGAGGAACTTCGCAGCAATCTGATTCAATACCTGACCCTTGAAGGGTATGCCTTTAGGGAGTACAACGTCGAAGGCCGAGATACGATCCGATACCACCATCACGAGGTAGTCATCGTTGATATTATATACATCGCGTACCTTACCTACATAGTGGCCCTTCTGGCCCTCGAAATGAAAATCATTCTTTACAATAGCGTTCATAGTATTATATTTTTTGTCCTAACCTTACAAAGCTATAAAAAAAACTCCAATGGTGCAAATGATACCCGCCTTAATTGGTGCTATCGTTGCATTTTGATGATATTGTCGATGCCGAGCTCGTTGACCTTCTCTATCAGCTCGTCGTTATTGTCCGAGACGATGAGGAGCTTGTCGCCCTCCATAAGCAACGTATTACCGCGAGGCACGAAGTAGTTGCCTTCGCGGAAGATCATAACCACGAGGGTATGCCCCGGGAGCACTATTTGCTTGAGCGTGTTTCCGCTCTTGAGCATCTCGGCATTAACCTCTAACTCCGTAAACTCGCTACGTATATGGTCGGGAACAACAATCTTGAATGTCTGCTCCTTCTCCTTGAAGGATAATCCGAGCCAGTTGGCCATGCCGCTTACGGTTGTACCCTGCACCAGCAGCGAGATGATAGTAACGAGGAATACCACGTTGAAGAGGTAGTCGGCACCCTCGACACCCTCCGTAATAGGGTAGAGGGCAAAGATGATGGGTACAGCACCACGCAGGCCTACCCACGACACATACATGCGCGCCTTGGCCGAGAATCCCCTAAAGGGAGCAAGGGCAACAAGCGTAGAGATGGGGCGTGCAACGAAGATCATGAAGAGACCTATGGTGATACCTACGAAGAGAACATCTGGCTGCAGTAGGTCGTTAAAATCGACCAGCAGACCGAGGATAAGAAAGAGTATAATCTGCAGCAGCCATGTGAAGCTGTCGAAGAATATGCGCAGCATATTGCGTTGCACGATGCGATAGTTGCCCACCACCAAGCCGGCAACATATACTGCGAGGTAGCCATTGCCATAGAGTAGCGTAGTGAACGAGAAGGTAAAGAAGGCGCAGGCCAACAGCAACACCGAGTAGAGTGATAGGTTGCTGCGGAAGTGTATGCGGTTGATAATCCATACCGTCACGCGACCAAAACCATATCCGAGGCCGAGGCCTATGGCCATCTGCGCAATGAAGGTGCCTGCAGCTTGTAGATAATCGGGCTCATTGCCACTTGACACGATGCTTACGAGTAACACCGTGAGGATATAGGCCATGGGGTCATTACTACCACTCTCCAACTCGAGTAGCGGACGTAGGTTCTCCTTTAATCCCTGCTTCTTTGTTCGTAGTATCGAAAAGACCGATGCCGAGTCGGTAGATGACATCGTGGCGGCAATAAGCAGCGACATAGACATCGAGAGTGTCACCCCGAAGTGTGGCGCAAGCATATAGATAAATCCTCCTACGATAAATGCCGTGAGGATGACACCGAGTGTCGCCATCACCACACCCGGTCCCAGTACGGGGCGTATCTCCGAGAACTTCGTATCCATACCTCCCGAGAAGAGGATGATACATAGTGCCACCATGCCGATAAACTGCGCAAACTCCGTAGAGTCGAAGTGCACAAAGTCATTGTATCCGAAGGCTATACCTACGCCCAAGAAGAGTAGTAGGGCGGGGGCTCCAAGACGGTATGCTGCCTTACCGGCAAGTACCGATACAAAGAGTAGTAGGGCTCCGATGAGTAGGAAGTTTTCGTTCAGCATGGCTCTATTACGTTTTTATTGTTTCTTATTGTGCTACAAATGTATATGTTATCGTACCTCGATGTGAGGTTGGTGCGCCGCTGTTGATATCAAATAGTGTGCGGTGGTTGCGAGCTGCAGCCAGGGCTATGTCGTTGAGCTCGGCATTGGTTGTGGAGTTGATGCGCGCAGATGTCACCTCGCCACTGCGGTTGATCCACACATCGACAACGACGATGCCGCCGCCCTTGGCCTTATATGCCGGAACATAGAGGTCGCGATGGTTGCGTTTCATCTGCTCAAACTGATAGCTTATGGTCACAGCCCCCGAGAACTTACCCTTCACTCCGTCGCCCCTTTTGCCTCCCGAGCCTTGGCCCTCGCCACCCTTGCCTATGCCGTCAATCTCGCGCATGCCACTCTCGTAGTCGTTGCGGTTTGTTGCCATATCCGAGGCGATCTTGTCCATCATCTGCTGCATGTCGCTGTCATAGCTCATCTGCTGGCTTGCTCCCGCCACCTCGGCATTCTCGTTGGATTGCAGGTTGCGCACCTTCTCGATGTTTTGCATGCGACGTTCAATCTCCTCCTGCAGCCTGTCGCGCTCCCTCTTGATCTTCTCGATCTGCTCCACCGAAGGAGCCTCCTCGACAAACTCTATGGTATAGCTAATAGGCCTTATTTCAACATCATAGCGTGCTGTAGAGAGTGTTATGCCTCCGATGAGCATAGCTATGATGACGACGAATAATCCGGCACGATGGCTGTATATCCACTCGCCAAAACTCTCCGCACGGGTATCGCCAAAATCTATGCTCTGACGATATCTGCTCGGGCGCGAGTAGCTGCTGCGCTCACCATGATGATATGTGTGTTTCGGACGATTCATTCTCTATGGCAATTAATTCAGAGCAAAAATAGTAATTTTTTTAATATTTTTATTATATTTGTGCGTTTAATGACTGAAATAAACATAAAAACTATATAGTATGGCAACAAAGCAGAGAACCATAGCAGGTGAGCTCACCTTCTCGGGTAAGGGCTTGCATACAGGCTTGAATGTGACGATGAGAGTACTTCCTGCCGAGGATAACTACGGTATAGTATTCCGTCGTGTAGATATTGAGGGTGCCCCCGAGGTGCCAGCTCTATGTGAGTATGTGACCGATACGTCGCGTGGCACAACCATCGAGAAGGGTGAGGCCAAGGTGAGCACCATAGAGCATATCATGTCGGCGCTTTGGACTCTGGGTGTGGATAATGCTGTCGTTGAGATAGATGCTCCCGAGACACCCATCATGGATGGCTCGGCGCGTGAATATACCGAGCGCATACTCGCTACGGGTACTGTCGAGCAGACTGCCGAGCGTCGCTACTACGAGGTGACGGAGAAGCAGGTATATACACTCCCCGAGAAGGGTGTCGCCATAGTACTCTATCCCGATGATGACTTCTCGGTGTCGGTGCACGTGGACTACAACTCGAAGGTTGTGGGTAACCAGTATGCCGTATATAACTGTGTGGATGATTATATCGAGAAGATTTCGGTATGTCGCACCTTCGTCTTTCTCCATGAGCTCGAGCCTCTGATGAAGATGAACCTTATCAAGGGAGGTGACCTCGACAACGCTATTGTCGTTGTTGAAAATGCCGTGTCGGATGAGCAGCTTGACCACCTTAAGAAGATCTTCGGTAAGGATGATATACGTATTACGGGTGGCTACCTGAATAATCAGCAGCTGCGTGCCAATAACGAGCTTGCGCGTCATAAGCTTCTTGACCTTCTTGGCGACTTTGCCCTGCTCGGCATGCGTATCCGCGGTCGCGTGTGGGCAACACGTCCCGGTCACTATGCCAACACCGAGTTTATGAAGGAGCTCTCGCGCATGATACGTCGCAGTGGCGAGAAGCCATCATTCAAGTATAGCTCAAAGGAGGCCCCTCTGATGGATATCAACAAGATTAAGTCGTTGCTTCCTCACCGTTCCCCCTTCTTGCTCGTAGATCGCGTCTTCCATCTCGACGAGAAGGCCATAGGCGGTATCAAGCAGGTATCTATGAATGAACCCTTCTTTGTGGGTCACTTCCCCGATGAGCCTATCATGCCGGGTGTGCTTATCATCGAGGCTCTGGCGCAGTGCTGTGGCATCCTTGTGCTCAATGGCGTGGAGGATCCCGAGAGCTACTCGACCTACTTCCTCAAGGCTGATGGTGTGAAGTGGAAGCGTAAGGTGGTGCCAGGTGATACCCTGCAGCTTGAGTGTCATATCTCGGATATGCGTCGAGGTATCTGCACAGCCGAGGCCAAGGCCTTTGTCGGAGGTCAGCTTGCATGTGAAGCTGTACTCACAGCGCAGATTGTCAAGAATAAATAGCCCAAACGGACACAAACAAATTTTCTATCATGATAAGTAATTTAGCATATGTTCATCCCGATGCAAAGATCGGTAAGAATGTGACCATCGAGCCTTTTGCCTATGTCGAGGGAGATGTAGTTATTGGCGACGACTGCTGGATAGGTCCCCATGCCTCAATCTACAATGGTGCACGTCTTGGTAAGGGTAATAAGGTGCACCCCGGAGCATGCATTGCATGTCTGCCCCAAGATCTTAAGTTTGCCGGTGAGCAGACGACAGCCGTGATTGGCGACTATAATGATATTCGCGAATGCGTGACTATCGCTCGTGGTACTGCCTCGCGAGGCACAACCATCGTGGGTGACCACAACCTACTCATGGCCTATGTGCATGTTGCTCATGACGATGTTGTGGGTAGCCACTGCGTAATCGCCAACCGCGTATCTCTCGCAGGTGAGGTTGAGGTGGGCGACTGGGTGGTTATTGGAGGCCATGCCGCACTCCACCAGTGGATACATATCGGTGACCACGCCATGATTCAGGGCGGAGCTCTTGTTACACAGGATGTGCCCCCCTTCATTATAGCTACCAATGGCGAGACGCACTATGCCGGCATCAACAAGGTGGGTCTGTCGCGTCGAGGCTTTACTCCCGAGCAGATAGACTCCATCCACAATACTTGTCGTATCCTCTTCCAGAGCGAGCTTAACTATCAGACAGGATGCGATAGGGCCGAGGCTGAACTTCCCGAGACTGCCGAGCGCAATAAGCTTATTGAGTTTATCCGCAACTCGAAGCGAGGGGTTATTAAGCAGTATATTCCCCGTAGGTAATTTCGATTTGTATAGGGCATCTTCGCCCCATCAATCATTAGGCTGGATGGATAGTACTTGGATGTACACTCCATTCAGCCTAATTTCATGTCGAAGCCAATAAAAGTGGAGAGTGGAAAGCTCCACTTTCATCTTTCCACTTTTCCTACACAAACAAAAAGTGGGTGACTATTTTTTTAGTCACCCACATACACTTCCTCGAGCGAGAGCTGATTACTCCTCCTGACGGTAAGTATGCTCAACGTAGATGGCGTGCTGCATAGCCTCACGCTTTGCGATTGAAGGCTTTGTGAAGTACTGACGACGACGAAGCTCCTTCAATACACCTGTACGCTCATACTTTCTCTTAAACTTCTTGAGGGCGCGCTCGATGTTCTCTCCCTCCTTAACGGGCATGATAATCATAATTCTATTCTTTTTTAATATTAAAACTCTTTATCTATATTTGACCTTATTTTCGGGTGGTCACCCCTTCATTCGCATTCAGCCTCTGCTATCTGCGCTCTCTCTTTTGCTTTAGTTGCCTGGCAACCTCCGCAAGGATGCTTTAATCTACTTGGACGGCTGTACCGAAATCGAGGTACGGGGCAATGCGCTTGGCCTCCTCCTCTGAAAATATGTTATCTTCAATCATCTCCTCGATGGTACTCCAACCTCCTTTCAATTCTCTTTTATTAATTATCCTGCGGAGCATGCGGCTCGATAAATAGGGATGAACCTCCAACTCTTTAGGGCTCGCAAAGTTAATACATATTTTTTTAATTTTAGCACTATCGCACCAAATTTGTGGTAAAATACGTTGAAAATTATCCTCGGTCACCACCTTAAGCTCCGAAATTTGTTCCGCAGAGTAGTATCCACCCAATAATTCGCGGTAGCGAAGTATCGGCCCGACGCTCTTCTCGCCTATGCCCTTTACACGTCGTAGCGTGGCCGAGTCGGCGCCATTTATCTCGATGGGGAAGATGTCGTTGTACTCTTGCGTGCGTGTGAGCGTGTCGCGTGCAGGGAATATTATATATGCAGCGAGGCGTTGTGCCCACTCCTCGCCCACGGCGTAGCACTCCTCGAACTCCTCTATCGAGCGATAGCCGCCAATCATATCGCGGTAGCGGATGATAAGCTCCGCCTGACGATGGCTGAAGCCCATGGCCGTGAGGTGTCTTGCCGTTACCGTATCCAGCATAAAGGGCTTATACTCAATCGTCGTATCGCGGGGCGCCTTATCTCTTGTAGCAAAGGCACGCTCGCTTGCACACTTTATTTGATACTCTTTGCCGATAATGATATAGGGCTCCAGCAGTCGGTATAACGAGTCGGTCATGCCATGACACAGCGCCACATCCTCCTTTATACGATATACCTTACCACTTGCACGCCACTTGATGATACTCACCGCCACGTTGCGCTCCACGCCGGCCTCAACCAGCGTGTAGTAGTCTGCCACGTTGGGGTCAAAGGGTCTTATACATGGTGGCGTCACAGCCTCGTCATGCTCCTCGACTGTGGCGATAGGGGTTACAACATCCTTATCTATATCGGCGTGATATGCTATGACGAGTGCCAGAAGTACTAACACAAGGATGAGGAGTGCCCCTATGATGCGTTGTCTATTCATCGTTGTCGGGGTATATTACCACTCGGCTCTATCCGAGAGGCGTAGTGCATGATAGCGGCGCGAGGGTGACTCTATATACTCACCTATGCCATACTCCTCCCAGCGGCTATCCACAAGCTCAATGACCTGCTCATGCGAGGTTACAACATTGGGGAAGCGGCGAGGATTTGTGCCGTAGCCCGGTCGCTTCGAGCGGGCATCTATGATGAGCATGTCGCCATATAGACGTATATCGCGTCGTGGATCGGTATTGGCGGCCGCCAGCCACAGCAAGTCACTATCGGTCATCTCCTCATGAGCACCATAATCGAGGAGTGCCACATACTTAATCCCCGAGATGCTATTTTCGGCAAGAAAGCACTCCACGTCTATCAACTCTCTCCACTCCTTCTCGGCATAGAGGATAAGGAGTCCTAACTCCTCGCAGTACTTCGTGTTGAGATGTGCCACGCCACCCGCAAGACGTACATCTGCAGGTATATGTGGTGTTGCAGTATAGACTTGCATATCCACCTCGGTGAGGTCTATCGCAAGCTTTGAGCCGTAGCCCATCGTAGGGGAGCTGTGGTCGAGAACATCGAGTATTCCCTCGGACCATATAATATGTTTTGTTGTGTCAAGATGTCGAAGTAGGGCAAAGACCTCTCTTTTAGAGCGTATATCTGTGCTCTCGGGTGCTATGACCATATACTTGTTGAACATCATCTGTCCGGCACCCCATAATCCTTGTGCCACCTTTGCAGCCTGACCCTCATAGCGCTTGGCAATAGATACGAGGGCGAGGTTGTGCGCCGTACCCTCGGTAGGCATATAGAGGTCGCGCACCTCGGGCTGTATAGCGAGGCGTATCGGGGCGAGGAAGATGCGCTCGGTGGCCTTGGCGATATAGGCATCCTCCATAGGGGGTATGCCAACAATTGTAGCCGGGTATATGGCATCACGACGTGAGGTTATAACCTCGACATGGAAGCGCGGGTAGAGCTCTTCGAGCGAGTAGAAGCCCGTATGGTCGCCAAAGGCACCCTCGATAGTCAGCTCCTCGGAGGTATCGACATAGCCCTCGATAACGAAGTCGCAGTCGGCAGGTACCCATATATCGTTTGTGATGCACTTGACCATCTTCACAGGCCTACGTCGCAGCATGCCGGCCAGGAGCATCTCATCCATATTGTCGGGCATAGGTGCCGTGGCGGAGTATATATAGCTGGGATCGCCACCAAGGCATACGCTTACGGGCATGCGTCGCCCCTGACGCTTATAGCCGTCGTAGTGTCGTGCTCCGGTCTTATGGCGATGCCAGTGCATACCTGTTGTATGACCATCGAATATCTGCATGCGGTACATTCCCATGTTTGGAATACCGGTCTCGGGGTCGAGGGTGCAGACCATAGGCAGGGTGATGAAGGGGCCTCCGTCACAGGGCCATGATGTGAGGATGGGCAGGCGTGTGAGGTCGGCCTCCTTGCCGCGCCACACTACCTCCTGACACTCTCCGCGACCCGACACGCGCTTGGGAAACCACTTTGCAACATCCGCTAACAAGGGAAGCATGCGCAGCTTATCCATCATACCGTTCTTGGGCGAGGTAACGCTCTTTAATAGGTGGTCTATGCGCTTGGCGATATCATCAAGGTTCTCTACGCCGAGTGCCATGGCCATACGTCTATCCGAGCCCATCATATTCATCAGCACGGGATACTCCGTGCCCGTATTCTCAAAGAGTAGAGCCTTGCCCCCCGCCTCGCTCTTCGATATACGGTCGGTAATCTCGGCTATCTCGAAATGATGACTTACAGGTGTGGTGATGCGTATAAGCTCCCCTGCATGGTCGAGCCTATCTATATACTCACGGAGCCTCATATGACGCTATATTATTGATTGTCGGGAGATACTATGCGCTTGCCGATGTTACCTCCCGGGTGAAAATGAGCAAAGTTATTCACGGTAAATCCTCGTATCTCCATAAGGGCCGTAGCCAGAGCATCGCCCATGGCGAGTTGTGCCGTACTGGAGCACGTGGGCACGATGTTTATCACACAATCCTCCCGGCTCACCGAGGTGTCGAGGTGTATATCAGCCTCGGTGGCAAGCGTCGAGTTGGGCTTGCCGGTCATGGCGATAATCTTATTACCATTGCGCTTGGCATAGCGTACGATGTTTATCACCTCGGTGGTCTCTCCCGAGAAGGAGAGAGCGAGAATCATATCATCCTTACCGATGATGCCCACATCGCCATGTGCCGCCTCGGCAGAGTGGAGAAATAGAGCGGGCGTGCCGGTGCTGGTAAGTGTGGCCGTAATCTTGCGAGCTACATGTCCTGACTTACCTAAACCGCTGACTATAAGCTTGCCTCGGCATGCTAATATTGTCTCTACGGCCTCGATGAACTCATCGGACAGGGTTGCCTCAATTGCATTTAGAGCCTCCGCCTCGCTGCGCAATGTTGCGCGGCCCGTAGCCAAAATAGCCTCTTGATGTGGTGTCATAATACTCTGTTATAGTAGTTTGAGTACAACGTTTTCTAATTCATTTAGTGGTAGCATGTTTCCGCCGTCACACAGTGCACGCTCTGGCGTGGGGTGCACCTCGAAGAAGTAGCCATTAGCGCCAAAGGCCTTCGCCGCGAGAGCCATGGCGGGTATATATTCGCTATCTCCCATTGATGTCGATATGGCTCCTCCGGGACGCTGCACCGAGTGTGTACAATCCATAATTACGGTGGATGCAAAGGTGCGCATCGCGCTGATATTGCGGAAGTCAACGACAAGATTGTTGTAGCCGAACATGTTACCTCGCTCGGTTACCCATACTTCGCGGGCGCCACTCTTCAGGGCCTTATTGTAAGCATGGCGCATATCTTCGCCCGAAAGGAACTGTCCCTTCTTAATGTTTACGATGGTGTGCTGACGAGCTGCAGCCACGATGATGTCCGTCTGTCGGCAGAGCAGAGCCGGGATTTGTATGATATCTATCACGGGGGCTACAACCTCCGCCTGCCACGCCTCGTGTATATCCGTAGTTATGCGTAGCCCATGTCGAGCCTTTATCTCGGCGAGCATGTTAAGGCCCTCCTCAAGGCCTACACCACGGTATGACTCTAACGATGTGCGGTTTGCCTTATCAAATGAGGCCTTGAAGATTATATCCGTGTCATGACGACGATTAATTGCGGCAATGACACCTGCAATCTCATCGAGAAGCTCAAAGCTCTCGATGACGCATGGCCCGGCTATGATTGTAGGTTTTGTGTCCATTATCGGTTTCTCATTGTTGACAACACCTCTTCGGCGCGCTGTAGCTCATCGGGTGTGTCTATACCTATTGTCTCAATATCGGTGATGGCTACATGTATGTTATAGCCATTCTCCAGCCATCTTAATTGCTCTAATTTTTCGCTCTGCTCCAGGGGGCTCTGCTCCAGCGCTGTGACCCTGCCAAGCACCTCACGGCGAAAGGCATAGATGCCTATATGCTTGAAATAACGCCCCTCGCTCAACCACCTCCTGCGCTCCACGTCGCGCAGCGCGGGAATGACCGAGCGCGAGAAGTAGAGTGCACGCATATCTCTGCCAAAGACCACCTTCGGGGTGTTCATACTCTCTAAAGCCTTGATGCCCTCTGCCTCGCTGAAGGGCTTAACGAGGGTTGCAATATCCGTATCAGGAGAGCTGAAGCATGCTATGAGTTGCTCTATCTGTCGTGGGTCGATAAAGGGCTCATCCCCCTGCACATTGATGACGATGTCGTAATCTCCTCCAATATATTGCAGAGCCTCGTAGCATCTATCCGTGCCCGAGCGATGCTCCGCGGAGGTCATGACGGCACGTCCTCCGAAGCTCTCCACAGCCTCCATGATGCGACTGTCGTCGGTCGCCACCACGACATCATCCACGGCCGCCTTCGTACGACAATATACATGCTCTATAACATACTTTCCGCCGAGGCGAGCTAAAGGCTTGCCGGGGAAGCGCGTTGAGGCATAACGTGCCGGTATGATGGCCAATGTTCTCATTATGTTACTTCAGGGCAAGTGCCAATACCTCTTCGTTGCGACTTACGTAGTGGAACGTAAGACCCTCGACATACTCTGCCTTAATCTCCTCGATATCCTTGCGGTTCTCCTCCGAGAGTATCAGCTCGGTGATGCCGGCGCGCTTTGCCGCCAATATCTTCTCTTTGATGCCGCCCACGGCCGTGACACGACCACGCAATGTCGTCTCTCCGGTCATGGCGATGCGCTCCTTTACCTCTCGTCCTGTATATGTCGAGGCGATAGATGTCACCAGTGTGATACCTGCCGAGGGACCATCCTTCGGTATCGCTCCATCGGGAACGTGGATGTTTAGGTCATTCTCCTCGAACATCTTGCGGTCGATGCCGAGCTCCTCGTGGTGTGCCATAACCCACTCGTAGGCAATGGTTGCCGACTCCTTCATCACATCTCCGAGGTTGCCCGTGAGTGAGAGCTTGCCCTTGCCGGGAGTAAGTATCGACTCGATATAGAGGATGTCGCCACCCACCTCGGTCCATGCCAAGCCTGTGACAACGCCGCGCATGCCGGCGATGTCGTAGCGGTCATTCTTAAACTTGGGCTTGCCGAGCACCCTCTCCAGCTCCGATGTCGTGAGCTCTACGTTGTACTCCTCCTCGAAGGCTATAGCCTTGGCACGGTTGCGAGCTATCTTGGCTATCTGCTTATCCAGACCGCGCACACCCGACTCACGTGTGTAGTCCTCAATGATGCGCACGATGGTATCTTTCGATATCGAGAGCTTGTCCTCGGCTATGCCGTGTGCGTCACGCTGTTTCTGTATGAGGTGGTTTTGTGCAATATGTACCTTGTCCTCAAGTATGTAGCCCGGAATGTTGATCATCTCCATGCGGTCGCGCAGCGCCGCCGAGATATTACCCACGTTGTTTGCTGTGGCGATGAAGAGCACCTTCGAGAGGTCATACTCGCAGTCGAGGTAGTTATCATGGAAGGTGGTATTCTGCTCGGGGTCGAGCACCTCCAACAAAGCACTTGAAGGGTCACCATGATTTGAGTTCGATACCTTGTCTATCTCGTCGAGGATGATGACGGGGTTTGATGCGCCACAACGCTTTATGGTCTCGATGATACGGCCGGGCATGGCTCCGATGTATGTGCGTCGGTGACCTCGAATCTCCGACTCATCATGCAGACCGCCAAGCGATATGCGGCCAAACTTACGACCCAAGGCCTCGGCAACAGACTTGCCAAGTGAGGTCTTGCCCACTCCCGGAGGGCCATAGAGGCATAGTATGGGTGACTTTAAGTCGCCCTTGAGCTTGATGACGGCGAGGTGCTCCAAAAGGCGCTCCTTCACCTCCTCCAAGCCGAAGTGGTCCTTATCCAGTTGCTCCTTTACGGCCTTTAGGTCAAGGCGGTCTTCGGTCATATCCTCCCACGGCAGATCGAGCATGAGCTGCAGATAGTTAATCTGCACCGAGTACTCGGCAACGGCAGGGTTTAGTCGCTCGAGGCGCGCCAGCTCCTTCTCGAAGAGCTCGGCCGTAGCCTTCGACCAATGCTTCTTTGCCGCCTGCTCGCGCAGCTTCTCTATGTCGGCATCCACGCCCTCGCCCAGCTCATCCTGAATAACGCGCATCTGTTGTTGCAGATAGTAATCCTTCTGCTGCTTGTCTATATCCTGCTTAACCCTATTTTGGATGTTGTTCTTAAGCTCGGCCAACTGCTGCTCGCGTACAAGAATCTCGAGCAGACGACGTGAACGCGCCAGGAGACCGGGGGCTTCAAGCAGGTGCTGACGGTCATCATCCGTAAGGTCCATGTTCGAACAGATGAAGTTCACGATGGCGCGGCTCGAGTCGAGATTCTTGATGGCAAAGGCCGCCTCCTTGGGCATCGACGACGATATGTTGATGATGTCGAGAGCCACCTCCTTGATAGAGTCCACAAGGGCCGCAAACTCTACATTCTTCGGGTCGGGTGTGGTGTCCTGAATAGGTGTCACGTGAGCCTTGAAGTAGGGCTGCGTGGCGATATACTCACCCACCTCAATCTTATCCAGACCGGCAAGTATTACCGTGAGGTTGCCATTGGGCATCTCCAATATCTTAAGTATGCGGGCCGATGTACCCACCTTGTGCATATCTTTAGGCTGCGGGGTCTCCACCTCGCTATCTATCTGCAATACAGCGCCAAGCAAACCATCGGCAGCCTCCACGGCGCGTACCAAGGCTATAGACTTGGCGCGACCTACGGTGATGGGGGTCACCGAGCCGGGGAAGATTACCGAACTGCGCAGCGTAAGGATAGGAAGCACCTCGGGGATCTTTACCTCCTCGATAGTGTCGTCACCACCCGAAATGATGGGTATGATTTGGTGTTTGCCGTCAAATAACTCGGGCACCAAACTCATCTCGTCTATCTCATTATCTCTTTTACTCATATCTTCATATTTTTTCACGCGACAAAGGTATTACTTATTTCACAGAAATAATCATCTATTTCTGTTTTGTTTAAACAATTTATTGACAAATAAAGGGCCAGTTGTTGTGATTATGGTATAAAATGAAGTTGAGGCTGAATAAAAAGTCTGTTTTGTCATCACGCTCGCAAGTCTAAAACGACATCGTTTTATTCGAGTTCCTGGTTCGTGATAAAAGGAGAAAGGAGAAAGGAGAAAGCAAATAGTAAAGAGTAAAGAGGAAAAGTGAACTAAAGAGGACTAAAGTGTATTAAGGAGAACTAAAGTTGTTTTTGCTGTGCAAAAAACATTAATGGCACTTAATTATCCTTAATAATCGTTGGTTTACCTTTCTCCTTTCTCCTTTCAGTTTTCGGTTTCATCTTTCTACTTTGTCTTTCCTCTCCAAACAAAAAGCGGGTGACTATTTTGCTTTTTAGTCACCCACACTGCCTCTTGTCGCGACAAGTTTATATGTGTTTGTCGCCGCACTTATACCTCATATCCTCGATGAAACTCTTGATGTTGGCCTCCTCCTCTTTGGGGCATATCATCAATACGTCGTCCGTATCCACGACGATGTAGTCTCTCAGGCCGCTGATTACGGCAGCCTTGTCTTTTGGGATGGTTATCAGCGAGTTGCGCGTGTTATAGATGTTGATATTGTCGTTGCTTAAGGCGTTGGCAAACTTATCCTTGCGCGATTGTGTATGCACCGAGCCCCATGTTCCGAGGTCGCTCCATCCGAAGTCTCCATAGTGAACATATACGTTGTTGGCGCGTTCCATAATGCCATAGTCGATAGATATGGGACGGCACTCCGAGAAGATGCGCTCAATGGCTTTTGCCTCGCGCTCGGTGCCTAGCTCCGCCTCAATCGAGTTAAAGAGTGCATAGTGCTCGGGCAGATGCTTGGCGAAGGCTTCGAGGATGTCGCTGACCTTCCATATGAAGATGCCGGCATTCCATAGAAATTCGCCACACTCCAAAAATGCCTCGGCCATTTCAAGACTTGGCTTCTCGGTAAAACACTTCACCTTGCTGATGCTCTCATAGTCGGAACGCTGTATGTATCCATATCCTGTTTCGGGGCGTGTAGGGTTGATGCCGATAGTCATTAGAGCTTTGCGATGCTCGGAGAAGATAAGTGTGCTCTCGATGACGTTTGTGAACTCATATTCGTTGAGTATCAGGTGGTCAGAGGGTGTTACTATCATCTGTGCATTGGGGCTTATGCGCTTGATTGTATAGGCTGCATAGGCGATGCAGGGAGCCGTATTTCTTCCTATAGGCTCACATAGTATCTGGCTGTCATCGAGCTCGGGTATATGCTCTTTGACAAGCTCTCTATAGCGTCGATTAGTGACGATTAAGAAGTTCTTTTTTTGGACAATTTTAGCAAATCTGTCATATGTGTGCCTGATGAACGATTTGCCTGTGCCAAGGATATCTAAAAACTGCTTGGGAAGGTGCTCGCGACTCATCGGCCAAAAGCGCGAGCCTATACCTCCGGCCATAATCACACAGTAACGATTCTCTGTCATACCCCTCTTGTGGTGTTAAATTTTACAAATTTAGACAAAGATAAAATTTTCTCTATATCTTTGCAAAATATTTGGCGGCAATTTCTATAGAAATTACGCTGCCAAGAAAGCTAACGAATGATGAATAAAACGATGAACATCAGGTTGTTTACAATTCCTAATATGCTCACGCTCTGCAATATGCTGTCGGGCGCTGTGGCTATAATCTTCATCCTGCAGTATCATGCCTACGAGACTGCTTTTTGGCTTATCATAGCTGCTGCCATCTTCGACTTTTGTGACGGCCTCGCTGCTCGACTGCTCAAGCAGGTGTCGCCTCTTGGTGTGCAGCTTGACTCGTTGGCTGATGATATAACCTTTGGTCTTGCACCTTCGCTTGTGCTCTACGACATCTATATTCATGCCACGTCGTACTACGATTTGTCGGTTGCGGTGATGGAGCCTCTGCGCTTCGTGGTGCTGATTGTTGCCGCCTTCTCGGTGTTGCGCCTTGCAAAGTTTAATATCGACGATACGCAGGCTACCGAGTTTTCGGGCCTTCCCACGCCTGCCAATGCGCTTCTTATCATGTCGTTAGCTGTGCTTGTTGAGCAGGGTAGGGTGGTGCTCTATCAGGAGCATATACTCCTTATCGCTATTGCCACGGCACTCTTGCTTATCAGTCCGATACGTATGTTCTCGCTGAAGTTCAAGGGCTTGGGTATAAAGGGTAATGAGCTGCGTTACGGTTTTCTTGCCGTGTCGTTGGCTATGATTATATTTATGCCGGCATACTCTATAGTGACAATTATCGTTCTATATATTGTTCTCTCGACACTTCGTTGGATGTTTATTAGGTAGTTAGTTCGGCTCGAAGAATGCGTTTATTGCGATACATACTTATGGTAGCTTTGCTGGTGGCTGTGTGGCTGCCGGTAGATGTCGCTGCGCAGATGAATATCTCGCGAGGCAGCCAGCAGTATAGGGGTGCTGATCGCGGTATGGGCATGGGCATGGGTAGTCAGAACATGGGCATGGGGCAGCATGGAATGGACATGTCGGGCATGAATGGCATGGAGGGCATGGAGGGCGAGGAGATAGTCGAGGATGACACGACCTCGACAAAGAAGAAGCGTGAGCGCAAACCCCTGGAGTCCTACTATTTCGATGATTCGACGCGAGCTCTCTACAACTGGAAGTGGAATGTAGATGCAGATTATAATCGCGTGAAGGTCATACCCCTGGATACGACTCTTGCTGATTGGCGTACGGATTATGTCTTCTATCGTCATGGTGTCGGAGATATGGCCCTCGGAGGCTTGGGACAGTCGTCGCAGCCGATGAATTGGTTTGATCGTCGTCGTGATGCCGACTTTAGCTTTGCTCGTAGCTATGATGCCTACACGGCGCGTCTTGACAATGTACCCTTCTACAATGGTAAGACGCCCTTTACCAACATGATGTATCTGGAGTCGGGACAGAAACGTTATCGTGAGGAGCATTTCGAGATTGTGCACTCTCAAAATATCAACCCCTCGACCTCGGCTAACGTAAGTTATAAGGCGCGTAGCACAATGGGCCTTTACGATTGGCAACGCACGAAGAATAGGGCTCTCTCTGTTGCCGCAGCACATACGGGTAAGCGTTACTCGGTGCATGCTGCCTATATGCATAACAATATCGAGACGCGCGAAAATGGTGGTGTTGTTGGCGAGTGGGCTATTGCCGATACCACCTTTGAGATGCCCTCGGGTGTACCTATGCGTTTGGCGGGTGCCGAGGCGCAAAACCACTATCGCAACCACGCCTTCTTCATCAAGCAGGCATTTGCCTTCCCTCTGCAGCGAGTTACCGATTACGACTTCTCGTTGGCCGACCTCTCGGCCGTATATATAGGACATCAGTTCGAGTATAACACATGGTCGAAGGTATATACCGATAAGCGAGCGACATATACCAATGACCGTGGTGACCTTGATGATAAGGGACACTATATTCCTACGACACATGAGTATTATACCGACTGGTTTATCAATCCCGAGACTACGCGCGACTCTATCTCGGAGCGACTCATCTCGAATAAGCTCTTCGTACAGGTGCAGCCTTGGGATCGCTATGGAGCTGTCTCGACCATAGACGGTGGTGTGGGTCTCGACTTGCACACCTACTCTTATATGCGTCTTGATGACTATCTTACGGGTCGTATGACTCGTGATAAGCGTACCTCGTGGTATGCCTATGGCGCGATAAGTGGTATGATTAAACGATATGCCGATTGGGGTGCTAATATTAAGTACTACCCCTCGGGCTATCGTGGCGGTGACCTCTCGATAGGTGCAGACATCACCCTTCGAGCCTTCATTCGCGAACATCCCCTGATTCTCCGTGGACACTTTAGTCAGGAGCTACGCTCGCCAAGCTATTGGCAGGAGAATCTATTCTCAAACCACTATGTGTGGTTTAACTCCTTCGATAAGGAGTCTGAGACTCGTTTTGAGGTTAACTTCTCTGTTCCGGATATCGCTCTGGAGCTGGGTGTATGGCAGGGTGTCATAAGTAACATGATTTACTATGGCAACGACAGCCGTGTCGCGCAACATCGCGATGCTATAAGCCTCACGAGCCTGTATGCACGCAAGGACTTCCGCTTCGCGGGATTCCATTTAGACCATCGGGCATTGGTGCAAATCTCATCCAATGAGAGTGTGCTTCCCGTACCTACGTTCAGCGCATACCTATCGTACTACTACGAGTTTTGGGTTGTGCGTGACGTGCTACGTGTGCAGGTAGGTATAGATGGGCGTTACAATACGTCGTATTGCGCTCCGAGCTATAACCCTGCACTCTCGGCCTTCTTCAATCAGCGAGAGGTGAAGGTGGGTAACTACCCCTATCTCGATGTTTTTGTGTCGGCCAAGTGGAAGCGCATGCGTATATTATTGAAGTTCCAGCACTTGAATGACGATTTGTTTGGCAATGGCGAGTACTTCCAGGTGGCTCGCTACCCGCTGAACCCTCGTATGTTCAAGTTTGGTATCTCGTGGTCGTTCTACGACTAAAGGTGAGTTTTGCCCGGTATAAGCAGCCCACAATTGGCTGAAAAATGTTTAAAAGAGTATTGTTTGTGACCCTCTCCGTCTTGATGCTGACGGTCTATGAGTCATCTTTAGGTCAGTCCCGTACCACGGCAAATATGACGGTGGAGGGTGCGACCATAACCCATGTTACGAAGGCTGTAGAGCCCGAGTGTATTATTTCGCCGTTTGACCCCATAATGCGTAAGGTAGGTGCCGAGGAGGGACTCGACTGGCGTTTTATGAGTGCGATAGCCTATAGTGAGTCGCGCTTTATCGAGAATTTGAAGTCATCGCGCGGGGCGCGAGGTATCATGCAGATACGTCCTATTGTCGCCCGCCATTTTAATGTCCCTGTTGAGGCTATTGGTGATACGGAGACCAATATCCGCCTCGCGGGTATGTTGCTCTCGGAGCTAGACAGCATGCTCCGCATACCACATACTACACCCGAGGAGGATCGTTTGAGTATCATCCTTGCCAGCTATAATGCAGGCATTGGCCATGTACTTGATGCGCGTCGTATGGCGCGTGCTGCAGGGGCCAACCCTAATTCGTGGGAGATCGTAAATCACTATCTCAAGCTAAAGGCTGACCCTGCATACTATAAGCAGGAGTTCGTTCAGAATGGTCGTTTCTCGGGTAGCAGTCAGACTGAAAGCTACGTGCGTGAGGTGATGAAGATGTATAATAGGTATTGTGCCGTAGCATCGCTGTCGTAACGGATATACATATATACAAAATGTGGGTGGCTATTTTACTTTTTAGCCACCCACACTTTTGTTTGGATATATTAGCTTTCGCAGGTTACAGGAGATTGTTATACTCGAGTATCGCTCTAATCTTTGTCCAGTCGGCCACAGGACGACGTACACCCTCGATAAATCGCACGGGGCATCCCAATGCCGAGTCATCTATATATATATCGGCATGTGATTTGGGAGAGCTTGTCCAGCTCTTCTGCTCGGGATTTTCGTTTATACCCCACAGCTTTATGTCACGCTGCTTAAACCACTTTACCGCAGCCTCGAGCAACTCACCCGAGCGCATGGTATGTAGAATTATACGATGTCCCTTGGCATTGAGGTCACGCAGCGTCTTTACGGCACCCTCGGCATCAAGGCCGATGCCGGGGTACTCGTGCTCTACACATGTGCCATCGAAGTCGATGGCTATGATTTTTGATTCAGAACTGCTCATCGCTTATTTCTTTTGGCTAAAGAGTCGCTTCCAAAAGCTCTTCTGCGTATTCTCATCATGTCCGTAGCCATATCCATAGCCGTAGCCATAACTATGTTGCTTCTGCTCTACGCCGTTGAGGATGATACCCATGTTGTGGAACTTTTTCTCGCGATACAATCTCTCGACATCGGGCAAGAGGCGACGATCGAGGTGACCATAGCGGATGATGTAGAGTGACAAATCCACCAGAGGGTCGATAATCATGGCATCGGCAACGGTCATGGCCGGTACGCTATCGATGATGATGTAGTCGTACATCGTGCGAAGCTCCGCAATCAATGCCGCCATCTGCTTCGACATAAGAAGTTCGGTGGGGTTGGGAGGCTGTGGACCGCTGAAGATAAAGTCGAGGTTCGACTCTGTCTCGCTCTTGAAGATGATGTCGCTAAGGTTGTCTATTCTGCCGCTGATATAGCTTGTAACTCCTCGACGGTTGTTGTGCTGGCGCATCTGCTTCGAGAGTGTGCGACGACGAAGGTCAAGGTCTATAACAAGTACGCGCTGACCCATACCCGCAAGCGATGCTGCGAGGTTGAGCGACACGAAGGTCTTACCGCTACCGGGGACTGATGATGTGAGCATGATGACCTTCACCTGCTTCTCGAGCGACATGAAGCTTAGGTTGGCTCGCAACATGCGGAAGGCCTCCGAGAGCGAATCGTTAGCCTCGGTCTTTACGATTATGCTATGCGATGTCTTACCCGAGTATAGAGGAATCTCGCCAACAAAGGGAATGGTGAGAGCCTTCTCCAGCTCGCGACGTGTGCGCACAGTGTTATTCAAGGACTCGCGCAGATAGGTTATGGCAAACGGAATCACACATCCCAATATTGTCATAATGAGCATTATGATAATCATCCTGGGGCTGATGGGACGGTCGCTACCATAGGCGCGGTCTATGATGCGGGCATTACTCTCGGCCGTGGCACCTGTGAGGGCATTCTCCTCCAACTTTGTGAGCAGGTAGAGGTAGAGCTCCTGCTTCACCTTCTGCTGACGTGCGATAGAGAGCATCTCCTTCTCCTTCACCGGAGAGCTCGTCATGCGGTCATCGGCAAACTGCTGCTCACGATTGATATGCTCGATGTGCATCGAGAGGGTCTTGATATGCGAGTTCAGTGATGATATAATAGCCTCGCGCAGAGCCTCAATCTGCTGTGCCAGCTCCACGACGATGGGGTTGCTCGACGTAGCCTCCGAAAGCAGACGCTGATAGTTCAGCACATTGGTGTTGTAGCTATCTATCTGTGAGGCCAGGGCTGTATTCGCGCCACTTGCCACGACTGTCGATGCAGGGATGAGCGAGAACTTATCATCGCTGCTGTTGATATACTCGTAGATATACTTTGCAATCTCGAGGTTAGCCTCGTATGAGAGCTGTTGCTCCTTGAGCTTCTTAATCTGCTCGGTGCTCAACTGCGCCTCATTCTCGGGGCTGTAGATGCGGTTCTCCTGCTTGAATGATGCGATGTTGCTATCCACGGTGTTCAGCTCTTCGCTCAAGGTAGAGAGGCGCTCTGTGATGAATTTCGCAGTGAGGTCCGATATGATTCGCTTATCCTGAATAGCATCGTTGTCGTAGGCATCGATAATGCCATTAATGACATCCTCGGCACGACGAGGCGTTACGTCATTCATCGTGAATAGGATGACCGAAGAGGTCTTCGATGTGATGTCGCTATGAAGACGCTTGCGATATGACTCAATGGTGTTGTTAAGGGGCATCTTCGTCACGGTGACATCCTTGCCTATGAACTGCTCGAAGTAGGGCGTAGCACGCATAACGATGTTTCCCATCGGCGTAGAGATGGTATCCCCGGGAGTGGTCACAGTTCTAAACTTCTCCGCTTTGTAGAAGTTGCTAACGACAATTTTTCCCTCCTTGGTGATGGTGTAGTGGAACATACCCTTATCCTCGGAGCCTGCTGTGATAAACTCTACAAGTAGAGGCTCACGACCATAGAGGTCCATCGTGCGCAGTTTGTTGGGGCATGTCTGTATGGTCGAGAGGTTGTGTTTCTTGACTACCTGCTCCATCAAACGGCGCGACTGGAAGATGTAGAGCTCGTTATCTACCGAGCGACGTGTCATGCCGCTCATGATGTCGTTGAAGGCTAACACCTCGGTACCCGAGCCCTTGCGAGCATCCTTAACAAGCACTGTGGCATTACGCTGATAGACGGGCGAGGTACGCAGAAGGTACAATACACCGCAAGCGAGGAAGAATGCGATAGAGAGGACGTACCAATACCAGTTACCCAAAATCATGTGAATGATGTCGCCAAACGTGAACTTGCTTTCGCCGGCATCGACACCACTTTGTGTTTGAAATTCGTTGTACTCTGACATATCTTTGTGTTGCTGATTAACGTGTTAGTGGTTATCTTAAGCGGAATATCGTGAAGAGGAGCGTAGCCAGTGAGATGGCTGTCGATACAATAGATACCCAGAACGAACGATTCTGGTTAATCTCCGATGTCGCTGCACGATACTTATTGGGTGATACGATGACGATGTCGTTTTGCTGAAGGTAGAAGTCCGGCATGGCGAGAACGTCGGAGTTGCGCAGGTCGAGCTTGATAACGATGTTCTTGCCATCTATCTCGCGAATTATGGCTACGTCGTCACGCTTACCGTAGATTGTCATATCTCCGGCCATGGCCAACGCCTCAAAAATGGTTATTCTATCCTTCTTGATGTCGTAACGTCCGGGCTTGTTTACCTCACCAAGGATTGATATTGTGGCGTCGGCAAACTCGACATTCACACTGGGATTCTCGAGGTAACCACCTTCAAGAATCTTCTCCTCGATGGTATTCGCGAGTTTCTCGCGAGTAAGTCCCGCACATGGCACATCGCCAAGTATCGGAAGGGTGATGGTGCCGTCATTGTTTACGGTGATAGCGCGCAAGCTGCCCTGGGTCGCAGAGCCAGAATTTACGGTGCCTCCTGTGAGTGAAGTGTAACTTGACGATGTGTTGAATGGTACGGCAAGCTCGGGGGTGGGACAGCTGACAACTACCGTAAGCTTATCCATCGGCTTGATACGCATTTGATACGACTCGGGAATCTCCACCTCCATGCCGCTTGAGAGATTCTGAAGGTACAACACGTTGCGCTGTGCATTACAAGCACCAAGCAAGAGCGCTACTCCAATGATGGCTAACTTTAGAAATTTCATCGTTATTTTTCGTTTGTATTATTGCAATGGTTATTTATCTTTTATGGACACACGTCCTATAAAATTTGCGCAAAGATACACAAATTTTCTTAAAAGAGATACAATAACTCGAAAATAAGCCGACTTTTCTAACCATAGGTTAGTTTTCATCCAGCCACTCAAGAAAATCCGAGGTGCGGCTGCGGCTTACAACGACGTCGTCGCTCGATGCGGGGTCGAGTTGAAGTTTGAGGCGCGTGCCAAGATATTTCGAGATATTTTCTATGGCGTTTATCGACACGATATAGCTGCGCGATATGCGGAAAAAGAGTCTTGGGTCGAGCATCTCCTGCACCATGTCGAGTGAGTAGTCGAGTAGTCGCCGTGTGCCGTTGCGACTTACGGCGTAGGTGCTCTTATCCTCTGAATAACAATAAGCTATCTCTTCGGTGGGGATTATGGATATCTTCTCGCCGGTCTTTACGATGAAGCGCTTTTTGAACTCTCTGTTTTGTGGCGCACTTGCCTTTGTGACCATGTCAATGAGAGCCTCGATGTTGTGTGTGCTCTTGGCTTCGATGCGCTCGCGACAGCGCTCCCAGGCGCGTATCAGCTCCTCCTCGGTGATTGGCTTCAATAGGTAATCCACACTATTAACGCGGAAGGCCTCGATAGCATAATTGTCGTATGCTGTTGTTATTATAATCTGTGCCGAGATATCCACCTTGTCGAAAATCTCGAAGCATGTGCCATCCGATAATTCAACATCCATGAAGATTACATCTGCACCCTCGGGGTTCTCCTCCAGCCACTTTACGGCGGAGCGTACCGATGCTATTGTCATCACGACGCGGCTGTCGGAGCAGTGCTTGTCGATAAGTCTTTTGAGAGTTATCTGTGCAGGTGCCTCATCCTCTATAATGAGTATCTTTATCATACTATAGGAATTTTTACAATAAATTCATTATCAGTCTGTTGTATTTCTATATCGCGGGCCGTGATATCTTGATACT
Source organism: Alistipes sp. (assembly GCA_045588935.1). Taxonomy (GTDB): domain Bacteria; phylum Bacteroidota; class Bacteroidia; order Bacteroidales; family Rikenellaceae; genus Alistipes. Next base: position 25,848 of record JAZNFC010000025.1, read on the forward strand.
GACGCTTTATATTGGACAGTCCGAGGTGTGTTGATGGCTGCCCGTGTGTACGAAGTTGAAGGTTGTTTTTCACAACAAGATAATCTCCTTCGGCGTGTATTGATATGCGCAGAGGTTGCTCCTCGCTCACGATATTGTGCTTTGTGGCATTTTCGACTAAAAGTTGGAGTGCACAGGGTACAACATGGCGATCGAGCAGCTCCTCCTCGATATCTATATCAAACAACATTCCTAAAGTAAATCTCTCCTTGAGTAGGTCGATATATTTTTGTGTGAAGTCGAGCTCCTCGCTCAACTTTATCAGGGGCTTTGAGTCGTTACTTAGGATGTATCTGTATATGGCTGCGAGCTTACGTATAAAGGCACTTGCGCGCTCGGTTTCCCGCTCCTGCACAAGGAAGTCGAGGATGTTGAGCGTATTGAAGAGGAAGTGCGGGTTTATCTGCTGCTTCAAGCGCTCGTATTGATACTCTGTGCGGTGCTTCATTTCGCGCTCCTCACGTAGCTCGCGGCGTGATGTCATGGTGAGCTGTATGATGTAGCATACCGTAATGATTATCAGGTCTATAAGCAGGGCTGCGGCAAAGAGTCGTGCATAGTCGTCAAGCCCATGACGAGGTGTCTCGGCGAGAGGTAGGTCGTAGTAGATTATCGCTGCGACTATGGCGGGTAGCAACAGTATTGAGGATATGACCAAAAGTGGGGTTTTGACTCTCGCTTTACGTCTATTTCGGTGATTGCGAATCATGTGCTTCGAGAGCACTATGTTGCCCGCGAGCATGACGATTATGGCCCACGAGCTGCCAAGTATCTCTATAATCCACGACAGCAGCGAGACCTCGGTGAGGAGCTCTATGCGAAATAGAACGACATATGCCATTCTCAGGATTAGTATGGAGATGGCGATAACCGTTATGCTACGCGGAGATATGGCTGCCGAATGGCGATACTCCTGCATTGGTCTATTGCGCAGGGTGATGTAATGTACGCCAATGCCTAATATGCTGGTTATGAGGAATGTGGATATCGCCGGGGCGAGAAATTTATTATCTATGATTATCGACATGGGCTCTATCAGCCAGGAGCCTATGACGAAGCCTATGAGTGTTGCTACGAGGGTTAGGATGGCCATAATCTCCGTGCGGCTGTTGTTGCGCATTGATACGACGATTACCATCGTTATGGTGAGAATGGTCAGCGGGATGTCATCGTAGTAGTCGAGCAGGCGGCTGACAATGGCTACAATCGAGTGCAGCAGCGCGAAGAGCATTACGATGGCTATATTGCCGGATGGTTGGGGTAGTTTCATGATTGGCAAATTTAAATAAAAAATCTTAAACATCAAAATTTAGGATATCTAATCTATGCTATGCCGATATGCGGGGTCGATGTAACTCTCTTGCGAATATTCATGCGGCATTACACTTACGTGTATGGCTTGTTATTTGCTGTCGTGCGCGATTCTTTTCCCGTTCGGGATGTAAATCGTGCCATTCGTCACAATTTTTCATCATTTGGGTAGAAACATTTTGGATATTACAAAAAAATTAGTAAAATTTGTAGTGTAGAGATTATGTAATTATTAAATTTTTTAAATATATGCAAAAGCCTACACTCTCTTTTTGGCAGATGTGGAATTTGAGTTTCGGATTCTTTGGTGTGCAGATCGCTTATGCGTTGCAGAGTGCCAACATCAGCCGTATTTTTGCGACGTTGGGTGCCGATCCCCATACGTTGAGCTTTTTTTGGGTGCTACCTCCGTTGATGGGTATGGTTGTGCAGCCCATCGTGGGAGCCATGAGCGATAAGACATGGTGTAAGTGGGGTCGTCGTAAGCCCTATCTCTATGTTGGTGCGTTGGTTGCGATTATCGTCATGGCGCTTCTTCCCAACTCGGGTAGCTTTGAGATGACTGTCAAGGCTGCTTTGGCATTTGGAGCTGTGATGCTGATGTTGCTCGACACCTCGATTAACATGGCCATGCAGCCCTTCAAGATGATGGTGGGAGATATGGTCAACGAGGAGCAGAAGACCAAGGCCTACTCTATCCAGAGCTTGTTGTGTAATGCCGGCTCGTTGGTGGGTTACCTCTTCCCCTATATCTTCACATGGATTGGTGTTAGCAGCGTTGCTCCCGAGGGCATGATTCCCGATACGGTGACATGGTCGTTCTATATCGGTGCTGCTATTCTGTTGTTGTGTGTGCTCTACACGGGTGCTACGGTCAAGGAGTGGAACCCCGAGGATTATGCCAAGTATAACAATATCAAGAAGGAGGATGCCGAGGAGAAGGGTGGCAACCTTGTGTCGTTGCTTATCCATGCGCCGAAGATCTTCTGGCAGATAGGTCTTGTACAGTTCTTCTCATGGTTTGCCTTCCTCTACATGTGGACCTATACGACGGGAGGTATTGCCGAGACTGTGTGGGGAGCTATCGATCCGAGCACTGCGGAGTATCAGGCTGCGGGTGACTGGACTGGCGTGTTGTTCGCCGTGCAGGCTATAGGCTCGATTTTATGGGCTATGGTTATCCCGATGTTTAGAAGTGTTAAGTTCGCCTACTCGTTGAGCTTGTTGCTTGGTGCTGCGGGCTTCATCTCGACCTACTATGTCGATAACCAGTATCTGCTCTTCGTGTCGTTCCTGCTTATCGGCTGTGCTTGGGCGGCTATGTTGGCGCTTCCCTTTGCGCTTCTTACCAACTCGTTGTCGGGTAAGTCGCTCGGCTCGTATATGGGTCTGTTCAACTGCACTATCTGCCTGCCGCAGATTATCGCTTCGCTTGTCGGCGGCTTTATCTTGAGCATGGTTGGTGGCGATGTTGTCGATGGAGTTCAGACGGGTCAGGTGTCTATGCTCGTTGTTGCGGGTGTATCGCTTATCCTTGGTGCTGTGGCTGTATTTGGCATACAGTCGAAGCGCAAGGAGGAGTAGTGTGACCAGAGAAATCATTCAAACTACATAATTTTTATTTACTAACTTTATTAACTAACACTAAAACACTATGAGAAAATTCTTAACTATGTGTTTGGGTCTTGCTATGCTCGCCATGGCAGTTCCCGCCCAAGTGTTTGCCCAGTCGGGTAAATATGAGGTCAAAGGTGTGGTAGTTGATACTACCGGAACGCCGATTATCGGCGCCTCTGTTGTTGAGCAGGGCACGACAAACGGTGTCACTACCGATGTTAACGGTCAGTACCGACTGATGGTTAACAGCGCAGAGTCTGTAGTTGTTGTTAGCTTCATTGGCTACGAGACTCAGACTTTGGTGGCATCCTCGACACTTTTGCAGAATCTTGTTCTGCCGGAAGATTCGGAGATGATTGATGACGTCGTCGTTATTGGTTACGGTACCGTTAAGAAGACCGACCTTACGGGTTCTATCTCTACGGTTAAGGCCGATCAGACCAACAAGGGTCTTGCAACGTCGCCCACCGACTTGCTTCGTGGTAAGTCTGCCGGTGTTGTTGTAACCACGGGTGATGGTGCTCCCGGTTCGGGCGCAGATATCCGTATTCGTGGTGGTGCGTCGCTCTCTGCCTCTAACGCGCCTATGATCGTTATCGATGGTCTTCCTGTCTCTAACGATGATGTTAGCGGTATGGGTAACCCTCTTACAACAATCAACCCCTCGGATATTGAGTCATTCACCGTACTGAAGGATGCTTCGGCAACTGCTATCTTCGGTTCGCGAGCTTCTAATGGTGTCATCATCATCACCACAAAGAAGGGCTCACGTTATGACTCTGCCGTTCCTCACGTATCTGCTGACTTCACAGCATCGTTGAGCCAGAATGCAAAGTATGTAGATGTGCTTACCGGCGATGAGATGCGTCAGTTGATGGAGTGGTATGTAGGTGGCGATAAGGAGAATGCCGCATACAAGGCTCTCGGCACTGCCAATACCGATTGGCAGCGTGAGATCTATCAGCTTGCACAGTCTTACGAGGCTAACGTATCGCTTACAGGTAACGTCAAGATGGGCGATAAGAACCGTATGCCTTACCGCGTATCTGGAGGTTATGTAAACCAGGATGGTACGTTGAAGACCTCTAACATGGAGCGTGGTACCTTGGCTTTGAACCTCAACCCCATTTTGTTGGACGACCACCTCAATATCAACCTTAATGCAAAGGGTAATATCACTAACAGCCGCTTTGCTAATACAGATGCTGTGGGTGAGGCCGTACGTTTCGATCCTACAAAGCCCGTATATGATGAGAATGGCTTGAACGGTTACTACTGGTGGGGTGCTAACTCAAATGCTACCAGCAACCCTGTAGCATCACTCATGGATAAGGTAAATGTATCGAATGCCAAGCGCTTTATCGGTAATGCACAGGTGGATTATAAGATTCATGGTCTTGAGGACTTGCGCTTGAACTTGAATGTCGGTATGGACTGGGCAAAGTCTGGTGGTACTGTGGATGTCGCATCAGGTCGTGAGATGGTTTCGAAGGATGGTGATCCTCGTGGTGATCATAAAGACTACAGATATTTGCGTCGTGACCGCACGTTGGAGTTCTACGCCGACTACTCGAAGACTCTTGGTGACCACTCATTCGGTGTAATGGCCGGTTACTCATGGCAGCACTTCTGGAATAAGTCAAAGGAACACCAGTATCGTCTTGATACGGAGCGTAGCGCCGAGGACTACTGGATTAAGAAGCCTATTACCAATATGTCGGAGTACTTCCTCGTATCATTCTTTGGTCGTGTGAACTACTCTTATGCTAACCGCTATATGATTACGGCTACATTCCGTGCCGATGGTACATCACGTTTCCAGAACAACAAGTGGGGCTTCTTCCCCTCTGTAGCTTTGGCTTGGAATGCAAAGAACGAGTCATTCTTGGAGGATGTTGACGAGGTATCTGCATTGAAGCTTCGTTTGAGCTATGGTCAGACGGGTCAGCAGGCTGTAGGTGAGCTCTATGGTACTATTCCTACTTATGTAAACAACCAGCAGGGTTCGTTCTATCCCTTTGGTGATAAGTGGATTGAGCCTATCACACCTCAGGGTTACAATGCCGACTTGAAGTGGGAGACTACAACTACTTATAACGTAGGTGTTGACCTCGGTTTCTTGGATAACCGTATCACTGCAAGTGCCGACTTCTATCACCGTTATACTACCGACTTGTTGAACTGGACTCCCGTAGCTGCAGGTTCTAACCTTACAAACTATCTCGATGCCAATATCGGTGAGATGAAGAATATCGGTGTTGAGGCCGAGATTAATGCTGTGGCTATCCAGACAAAGGATTGGTTCTGGACTATCGGTGCTAACGTAGCATGGAATAAGAATACCATCGTTAAGATGACCTCGGATGATGAGCGTGAAGAATATCAGGGCGTTCCTACAGGAGGTATCTCTGGTGGTATTGATAGCAAGGTTCAGATTCACCAGTCGGGTCATCCTATGAGCTCATTCTTCGTATATCAGCAGGTATATGATGCTAATGGCAAGCCTATCGAGGGTATGTATGTTGACCGCAACAAGGATGGCAAGATTGACCAGTATGACAAGTACTGCTTCCATGATCCCGCTCCCAAGGTGACGCTTGGTTTCAATACACAGCTCTCTTGGAAGGATCTTACATTGGCTGTATCGGCTCATGCTAACTTCGGCAACTGGATATATAACAACGTAGCATCTAACGGTGAGCTCTTGACAGACCTTTGGACAAACAACTTCGTGGCTAACCGTGTATCATCAGCTACTCACTCGCTCTTCTCGGAGTCAGCGCAGTACTTCTCTGATTACTACGTAACCAATGCATCGTTCTTCAAGCTCGACAATATCACCTTGAGCTACCGCTTCCACCTGGGTAAGCCTTGCGACCGTGATATGTCACTCAACGTATTTGCAACTGTACAGAATGTAGCTACAATCACAGGTTATAAGGGTATCGACCCCGAGATCGCAGGAGGTATTGATAACAATATGTATCCTCGTCCTCGTACCTACATTCTCGGTGTTAAGTTTAACTTCTAATAAACACGAATGTAAATTATGAAAAATTTCAAGATATTTTTGATGTCGGCAGTAGCAATCTGCTCGCTCGGTTTTGCATCGTGTGTTGGTGACCTTGATGTAGAGCCTATCGATCCCAATGTCACTATGCCCGAGGATGTATTGAACTCCGACGAGGCATATACACGATTGCTCGCAAAGTGCTACTCTGGTCTTTCGGTCAGCGGTGGCTTTGGTAAGGATGGTGACTGCGACCTGTCAGGTATTGATGGTGGTTTTAGCCAGTATATCCGTCTTCTCTTCATTATGCAGTGTTTGACTACAGATGAGGCTACATGTTCATGGAATGATGCAGGTCTTCCCGATATGCACGCCTTGACATGGAACTCATCTAACTCGTTTGCAAATGGTGCATACTATCGTTTCTATACGCAGATTGGCTATTGCAACGAGTTTATCCGCAAGGCTAACGAGTCATCGCTTTCTGCCGAGGAGTTCCCCTCAAAGGCTCGTCTTATCGCCGAGGCTCGTGCTTTGCGCGCCTTGACTTATCTCCATGTTATCGATATCTTCGGTAATGGTTCATTCGCGACGGAGAATAGCATTGTGGGTGCTAACCCCCGCTATATCGAGCGCGATGAGCTCTTCGACTATGTAGAGAAGGAGTGTAAGACTTTGCTCGATGGTAACGATATCCCCGAGGCCGGTCAGTCGGAGTATGCTCGCTTGGATAAGAGCTTTGTGCGTATGGTTTTGGCCAAGTTGTATCTCAATGCCGAGGTATATGTAGGTAAAGCTATGTATGCGGAGTGCGCGCAGTTGTGTAAGCAGCTTATTGCCGACCACCCCTTGCATACCACACCCGTAAATGCCGCGAATACTCCCTATGAGGAGCTCTTTATGGCGGATAACCACCAGTTCTTCGGCAAGGAGATTATCTTCCTTGTTCCCCAGGATGCTATTAATATAACCTCTTGGGGAGTTACTAACTACCTTATCCATGCCGCTACAAGTGCTTCATCCGATAAACCCGATGCATTGTATATGGATCCTACGAAGCTTGGTATCGCTTCTGGTTGGGGTGGTTTGTCACTCACTTATGAGTTCTCTGATAAGTTCGATTTGGAGAAGGATGACCGTGCTATGTTCCACACGTTGTTTGGTCAGAGCATCGACAATATCTATGAATTCCTTACTGAGGATCCTTCAAAGATGCAGACGGGTTACAAGTCGATGAAGTACTCTAACATCAGGAGTGATGGTCAGCCCGGAGCTTCAACCGAGGGTGGCCGTGTGGATACGGATTATCCTTTGTTCCGTTCTGCCGATGCCTACCTTATGTTGGCAGAGTGTGCTGTACGTGATGCGGCAGATAAGACCGAGGGTCTTAACGCTATCAACGCCGTACGTCAGCGTGCAGGTCTTGAGGCTCTCGCTACGTGCTCTTTGGAGGAGGTTCTCGATGAGCGTGCACGTGAGATGTTCTGGGAGTGTGGTCGTCGTACCGACCTTATCCGCTTCGGTAAGTTTGTTTCGGGCTACAACTGGCAGTGGAAAGGTGGCGTAAAGGAGGGCACAAATGTGGATGAGTATCGTAAGCTTATGCCTATTCCCTCATCAGAGCTTAACTCCAACGGCAACCTTAAGCAGAATGACGGTTATAAATAGTTAGTAAAGTAACATATAAAACTAACAGCAATGAAAAAGTTATTATATAGCATTTTGGCCCTTGTCGGTGTGGTTGCCACATCGTGTACACAGGACCATATAGATGTAGTATATAACCCCGGCGAGGTTACTCCTGCAACGATTGTTAGTGTGCAGGCCGGTGATATCGCATCGGGTGCATCTACAAAGGTGAACTACACCACTGTTAACTACAATATGCAGGTCAGCAATCCTCTCTACACTCTCTATATCGCCAAGGCAGATACGGAGATGGCCGATAAGAAGAAGCTCTCTGCAGATTTCGCTAAAGCCGAGAAGCAGGAGGATGGCTCGCTTACCGTTTCGATAGATGCCAAGTCTATCAACCAGCTCCTTATCAAGGCGTTCCAGGCAGCTTATGATGAGCCTTTTGATGTAGAGTTCCAGATAGAGACCGCCGTATCTAACGAGAAGGGTACTGCAGTACAGGGCACACAGGTCTATTCAAACACTGTGAAGGCTACCTACACTCCCGTGGAGATTAAGGAGGCATTGCCCGATAAGGATGAGTTCGATCATGTATGGGTTATTGGCGACTACTGCGGTTGGAGTCATGATAAATCACAGTACCTCTACAGCTACACAGATGATGGGAATACCTACTCTGGTGTTGTTGACTTCGGCGAGAAGGCTGCCAATGGCTTTAAGCTTACGGGCGTTGACGGTTGGGATGACTCATGCAACTGGGGTGATTCTGCAGAGGCTGCAGAGGCTGATGAGCCCGCATCATTGCAGCTTATCAATGGTGGTGACTCGAAGAACATCAAGCACTATGCAAAGCGTTACTACCACTTCACATTCGATAAGGCTTCGTTGACACTTACCAAGAATCACGGCTTCGATGGTGTAGGTATTATCGGTGTTGGTGGCAATTGGGAAACTGATGCCAAGGCCATGGAGTTCAACCCCACATACTGCCGCTTCTATGCAGATGTGACCTTCGCGGCAGGTGACTCGTTCAAGTGTCGTGCCGATGGCGGTTGGGACCTCTCTTGGGGTGCTGACGCCGTTTCGGATAATGGCGAGAATGTAACGGTTGCCGATGCCGGTAACTATCGTGTTTACCTCAACCTCAACAAGGGTACTTTGGAACTCAACGCCGATATGTATGGTAAGGCCGAGCCCGGCATGAATACAGCCCCCGAGGAGCCCGAGAAGCCCGAGGAGAAGGTTTACGGCTTGGTAGGTACCTTCAACTCATGGGGTGGTGATGAGAATAATCCCGTTGATGACCTCGTTCTTGGTGAGCACAATGGCACATGGGTAGCCTATGCAGGTCTTGAGCTTACGGCTGATGACCAGTTCAAGGTGCGTGTAAACCAAGACTGGGCCGAGAGCTATGGCGCTGCAGGTGACAACGAGCCTCTATTAGTAACTGTAGGTGAGAAGCTTACGTTGGTTGCCAGTGGTAAGAACTTGTCGGCTCCTGCCGGTACTTACGATGTATATTTCGATACAGCATCACTCGACCTCTATGTTGTTGCGGAAGGTGCTGCCGATCCTACCATTCCTGCCGATGCAAAGCCCGTGAAGGTTTATTGCGATGTTTCTGCTGCCGGTTGGACGGCTTGTAAAATCTATACCTATGGTGCAGAGTTGACCGGTTCATGGTCTGGTACCGAAATGGGTAAGGAGACACTTGATAGTAAGGAGTACTTCGTATATGAGTTTGCTGCTGTGAACTACGGTAAGACTACAAATATCGTATTCAACAATGGTCTTGGTGGTGATGAGAACCAGACGGTAGATATTCAGAATATCGTTCTTAACGATGACTATATCTTCGCTCTTCTCGAGAATGGCAATGGTGGCAAGTGGACGGTCACTATCAATGGCGAGAAGCCTGCCGAGCCCGAGGCCCCCGCAGTAGATACTTGGGATGTGTGCGGTAAGTTCCTC
>JAZNFC010000026.1:0-23653 GCA_045588935.1 Alistipes sp.
GTACTACCCATCGGTGGCTTTTTCATGTCAAGACCACATTTGCAGCCTTCTGACAACAAATTAATTTGTAGTGATAAGGCCGTATCTGCGGCCTTTCAATCAACGCCACCAATGGGACGTACATCAAGTACTACCCATCGGTGGCTTTTTCATGTCAAGGCCACATCTGCAGCCTTCTGACAACAAATTTATTGTGATAAGGGTCATCTACTTCCGCTAACGAATTATCTAACCCCTTCTGACAACAAATTGATTTATTGTGATAAGACAGTATCTGCGGCCTTTCAATCATTAGGCTGAATGGAATGTACATCCAAGTACTATCCATCCAGCCTAATTTCATATCAAGACAATAAAGAGGAAAGAGCTTCTATGAGGTAATATGTGCTTCGATGTGCTTCTATGAGGTAATATGTGATTACTCATAGTAACAATGATATATTAGCCCATATTAGCTCATCACACTGTACACTTTAATTCTCCTTTCTCCTTTGAGGCAAAACTGCGAATGTCTCCTCTTTGCTCTTTGCAGATGTGCTATATAACTCACACGATTAGTAGCTCTTGGCAAAGAGTACGCGGTACTTCGAGGGCTTGCCCGAGTAAACGCAGGTGCCCTCCTCCTCGACTACATCCATAGGTATGCAGCGGATGGTTGCTTTCGTAGCCTCCTTGATGGCCTGCTCGGTCTCGGGTGTGCCATCCCAGTGAGCCAAGATGAAGCCTCCCTTCTCACCCAGCACCTGCTGGAACTCCTCCCAAGTATCGACCTTCGTAATCATCGAGTTACGGTAGTCGAGAGCCTTCTTGAAGATGTTTTGCTGTATCTCGTCAAGCAGGGACACGATGCGGTCGGTGAGCCCCTCCTGTGTCACAACCTCCTTGGTGAGTGTGTCGCGGCGTGCCAGCTCGATAGTGCCGTTCTCCATGTCGCGGGGGCCGAGAGCCAGACGCACAGGTACACCCTTAAGCTCATACTCGGCAAACTTGAAGCCCGAGCGCACATTATCTCTGCCATCGACCTTCACCGATACGCCCTTGGCGCGAAGCTCCTTGGCCATTTCCTCAAGACGGGCTACAACCTGCAAGCGCTGCTCCTCTCCCTTGTATATAGGCACCATAACCACCTGTATGGGTGCGAGCTTCGGGGGTAATACAAGACCGTTATTGTCCGAGTGGGCCATGATAAGAGCACCCATAAGACGTGTCGATACGCCCCATGATGTTGCCCACACATACTCCTGCTTACCCTCCTTATTTGTGTACTGCACGTCGAAGGCCTTGGCGAAGTTCTGTCCAAGGAAGTGTGATGTGCCGCTCTGCAGGGCCTTGCCATCCTGCATCAAAGCCTCGATGGTGAGTGTATCTACGGCGCCGGCAAAGCGCTCGTTGGGTGACTTGTGACCCACGATTACAGGTACTCCCATCCACTCTTCGGCGAATGTCTTATAGACATTAATCATGCGCTCTGTCTCCTCGATGGCCTCCTCGGCTGTGGCATGTGCCGTGTGGCCCTCCTGCCACAGGAACTCGGCAGTACGTAGGAAGAGGCGTGTACGCATCTCCCAGCGCACGACATTAGCCCACTGGTTGCAGAGTATGGGGAGGTCGCGGTAAGAGGTTATCCAATTCTTGTACGTATTCCAGATGATGGTCTCCGATGTAGGACGCACGATAAGCTCCTCCTCGAGGCGCGCTGCGGGATCTACAACGACGCCCTTGCCCTCCTCGTCATTCTTCAAGCGATAGTGGGTGACCACGGCGCACTCCTTGGCGAAGCCCTCCACGTGGCTTGCCTCACGTGAGAAGAATGACTTGGGAATAAAGAGGGGAAAGTATGCATTCTCATGTCCTGTCTCCTTGAACATGCGGTCGAGAACATCGCGCATCTTCTCCCAGATGGCATATCCGTAGGGTTTGATTACCATGCAACCGCGCACGGCAGAGTTCTCTGCGAGACCGGCCTTGACAACCAGCTCGTTGTACCATTGCGAGTAGTTCTCGTCGCTCTTGGTAAGGTCTTTAAGTTCAACAGCCATTTTATATCGATAGTTTAATTATTTTCTGATATTCGATATATAAATATATCGCGACGCAAAGGTAAGAAAAAAAGTTGAAAGATGAAAGATGAAAGTGGAAAGTTGAAAACTGAAAGCAGAAAAGGTTAATTAATGACTATTAATGGTTTTTGCCGTGCAAAACAACTTTACTTCGCTTTAGTTTTTCTTAATCTGCTTTAATTCTCCTTTCTCCTTTCTCCTTTCTCCTTTCACTTTGCTCTTTGATAATAAAGAAGAGGTGCTCGGTTTCTTATGCCAAACACCTCTCATATTGTTCAACTCTCCCGTTAGAATATACGCTTACGGATGATTGTCTGCTCGCGGTCGGGACCAACAGATACAACAGCCACCTCTGTGTGAGTCAACTCCTCAACCTTGCGGATATATGCCTTGGCATTCTCGGGCAGCTCGTCATATGACTTAATAGCCGTGATATCCTCCTGCCAGCCGTCGAGCTCGATATACTCCGCCTCCACACGCTCAAGCTGCGCGATGGTCGAGGGTACGTAGTCTATAGCCTTACCATTGAGTTTGTAGCCTGTGCATATGCGTATCTTTTCAAGACCCGAAAGCACGTCGAACAACATCAGTGATAGGTAGTTAAGGCCGCTGATGCGACGTACGTGGTTGAGCACTACGGCATCCAACCAACCCACTCTGCGGGGACGTCCCGTAACGGTGCCATACTCATGTCCGCGCTCACGAATATACTCGGCGCGCTCGTCAAAGAGCTCCGTGGGGAAGGGACCCTCACCTACACGTGTGGTATATGCCTTGGCCACACCCATCACATTGTTGATGTAGCGCGGTGCAAGACCCGTATTTACAGGTACGCTTGCTGCTGTGGGGCTTGATGATGTAACGAAGGGGTATGTGCCGTGGTCGATGCAGAGCATCACGCCCTGTGCACCCTCGAACAACACCTTCTTGCCCTCCTCTACGAGGCGGTTAAGCAGTACCGATGTGTCACATATCATAGGACGCAGCGTCTCGCCAATTTCGAGGTACTGATTGTAGATAGTATCGAAGTCGCAGGGCTCCATGCCGAGAGCCTGAAGCTCGATATTCTTCTGTGCCAAAGCATCCTTCAATCGCTCGGCAAAGTACTCCTTGTCGAGAAGATCGCCCATGCGAATACCTACACGGCTATACTTATCCGTATATGCGGGGCCGATGCCCTTCTTCGTTGTGCCAATCTGTCGGCCGCCCTTAAGTGCCTCATAGGCGCCATCGAGCATCGAGTGGTAGGGCATGACACAGGCAGCACGATCCGAGATAAAGAGCTTATAGTCGGTGATGCCCGCCTTGTGCAGACGGTCAAGCTCCTCGAGGAGCGACACGGGGTTGATAACCATTCCGTTGGCCATCACATTTATGATATGAGGGTTGAAGACGCCCGATGGTATAGACTGCAAGGCGAACTTCTTGCCATCGAAAACGATAGTGTGGCCTGCGTTGTTGCCGCCCTGATGACGTACCACAACATCTGCCTCACCGGCATAGAAATCTGTGATCTTACCTTTACCTTCATCGCCCCACTGGGCACCAACAACAACCAATGTGTTACTCATAATAATATACTATTTTTATCCACCGTCAGGCGGTTGCATAATTTTACGGCTACAAAATTACGATTTTTTATGTAATGGCAAAATTTAACCGCACCAAAATTATCAACAGATTGTCAAACTTTTGTGGTTAATGGGCTAAATTACTCCCTCTCGCGGTTTATTACATGCTCCATAACGATGACAACAATCACACCCATGGCAAAGCCATTGCCCGTAAGCGGCTCGATAACCGAGGGGACAATACCATGGGGCATAAGCTGAAAGAGCATCGCCACCATCAAGGGCAGACCCACGGTAAGTCCCGAGGCGAAGCTACGCACCGAGCCTGTGGCGTGAAGCATCTCGAAGCTCGCAGCGAGCTGCGTACCCATAAGGAAGAGGAGTATCGCGCCAATCACCGGGTTTGGAATGTTTGTCAGCGCCCATACCACCTCGGGCGAAAGGGCACATAGCGCGAGAGCCGTGGCGGCGGGTGTCAGAGGCCAGCGTGAGGCACATCCTGTAGATGCCACGACGCCCGGGCTCATAGAGTAGTTCACAGGGCCTAATACACCAAAGGCACCTGCCACAATGTTCATCACGCCTGTTATGCGCACGCCGCGCTTCAAACGACGAGGCATATCCTTGGCCTGAAGCATCGAGCCCAACGACTCTATGGAGCCTATGTCGTTTATAAGCAACGCCGTGTAACATATAATAAAGGCGATGATAAGGCTCCAATCCCAATCAAACTTATCTATTATCATGCCGCGCAGTGTCGCTCCGCTTTGGCTCATGGGCTGCATCGGGAAGAGCGCATAATATGCCACGCTACCCACAACCAAGGCTATGGGTATCACAAGGCTCTTGGCTACGCCACGTAGCGTGCGGTTAAGTATAACCATTGCCACTACGCCCACAATCGTGAATATAAGTCCGAAAAGGTGCTCCTCTGCCTCGGCATGTGGCTGGAAGATAAGACCCTTGATTACGGGTGAGAGGGTGAAGGCTATGAGCATGAGAATAACCACCACGATACGCGGTGTGAAGAGGCGCTGCACATGACGCATCACGCCTCCAAAGCTCAGTAGTGTAATTATCACGCCGCCGACAGCGATGGATGAGTATATGGCCGAGGTTGCGGCTCCGGCTCCGAGTGCCGACATCACGCCGACAAGAAGCACGGCGGCGGGTCCTGTAACTATAGGTAGCTTATGGCCGAAGAGCACCTGCAGCACTCCCGTTACGCCCATCACTGCAAAGAGCTTCTGCGCATAGAAGAGCTTCTCGGCGGGTGTGCCCTGTGCCACAAAGACGCTGGTGGCAACTACGGCAATGGCCAGCACGAACCACTGCATGGCATAGAGTGCCATTTCTCGGCCTCGGGGACGGTCGTTAACTTGATATTTCAGTTTCATAGATAATATACTTATTTATTATGTTTAGTTACTCATGTGGTTGAAATATGCTCTTCTCGGGGTCGTAGATGGGGCTTACGATGTCGAGGTAGTCCATCACGCTGTGGAAGATATTGTAGTGTCCCACCTCATTAAGGCTCTTCAGCTCGCGCTTATCCTCGCTTTGCCATACGATGAAGGGTATATCGAGTTGCTCGCGTGGAGCCATCGAGGCCGAGACCATGCCGTGCATATATATGTTGTTCTCGCCCAAGGATTCGCCATGGTCGGATATATATATCATGGCGCATTTGCGCGAGGTCACCTGTCGCAGTTCATCGATAAGCGAGTGCAGGAGGTAGTCGGTGTAGAGAATAGTGTTGTCGTAGGCATTTATAAGCTCTTGTCTATCTGCCGAAGCCATCTCCACGGTAGTACATACAGGGGTGAAGCGTTCGAACTCCGCAGGGTATTTTTTGTAGTATGTCGGGCCATGGCTGGTGCTTGTATGCAGCACGATAAGCATCTTTGACGCAGTCGAGACCTCAATCCTCTCGCTCAAGCCTTCGAGGAGTATGCCGTCGTAGCGCGCATCAGCCTCGGGATAGAGGACCTTGAGGTCGGCCACCTTCTCTACGTCTGCGATATGCAGTGGCGGCTCGCCCCAATTGGCGGTGCGCCATAGTACATCTACGCCCGTGCGATAGAGATAGTTGGGTAGTATTTCGTAGAGTTCGTTTGTCTGCGTATGCTCGATGATGGCCTTCACGGCACGTGTGGTGGATGTCGCCGAGGCTACAGCCTTGAACGTCGTGATGTCGTCATTGGCAAGCAGCGGGTTTGTGGTGCGCTCATAGCCATAGAGCGAGAAGTTGTGACTGCGTGCCGACTCGCCAATTACGAGTACCAATACGGCGGGCTCTTCCGTTGTGATTGTAGCATCTGGAAGGGGTATCTCCTTGCGGTTAATCCGGTGCTGGTGGTTGAAGTGACGCACGGTGTTGGCGATATACGACCATGGCATCACAAGGCTACCTATGGTCGTGGCATTGCGATCTATCCAAAGGATGTTGTTTATATTCATTGCGGCTATGCCTGCGATAATGGCTATCGAGGCTACAATGCTCCACATAAGGCGTTTCACCGTGCCACGCTCCACACGACGCAGCCATATATAGAGCGAGGGTAGTATGCCAAAGAGAATGACATAGAGGATAAGCCCTACGGAGAAGTATGCCGAGGCCTCGGAGTAGCGCGTATTAAAGACATTGGCCATCATGTCGCGCGTGAGCAGCACCTCGTAATTTGCTACGAAGTAGTATGATAGGCCATTTATTAGAAATAGTAGCGTCAAGAGTGCTTTGCCCACACCTCGACATAGATAGACAAGAAGCGTATATACCAAAAAGTTTACAACGACCATGAGTAGCGCAAAGCTTGCGGTGATGACCACTCCGTTTATGCCATGCTCCACATTCTCTGTGACATAACGAAATAGGGGTGTATGGTAGAGAATAATGGTTAATATGCTTAATGTCAGCGTGTAACGAGTGATGCTCGCCGGACGACGCAGCATGTCACAGAGGTCGTTTATCTTATCCTTAATCTTCATCTCTTGAGTATGGTTTTACGAAATAGTAAGCCTATGAGCGCTATGAACATCAGCAGTGCGAGGTTGTACATTGCGCTCCAGAGGATGTTTATCGTATGCTCCGCCTCGCGGAAGGGGGTATCGGATATTGAGCTGTCGTAGCGCGCAAAGGGATTAGTATAGATTACCTCGCCCTCGGGGAAGTATGCCGTTATGCGGGCGTAGCTATCCTCTGCAGTCATTCTGTATGACAGAGTGTCGCATGACGTGCCAAGGGCAAGTGTCGTGTGATGCTGTCCCGTGACCTTGATGCTGTCGGCCACCTCCGAGAGCTGGATATATATACGGTCGTTATCAAGACCTATATCCTCGATGTGGGGTAGCTCTCGGTTCTTGATGTGCTTTATCTCCCAGTTGCCATTGCCGTAGTCCGGCACACGCATAGCATAGAAACATCCCTCGCGGAGTGTTGCGAGCAGGTCGTCATAACGTGCCGAGGGTGTCGCAAGGAGGTTGCAGCGCACGGCTATACAGTGCGTGCGGTCGGGATAGTGGAGGTCGTCGTTGGCAAGACCAAAGGAGTAGTGTCCTGCGCTCAAAGCCTCATCCCAATACTCATTCTCGGTTGAGCGTCCGCTGTCCAACTCCATGAGCATGTAACCCTCTAATAACCTCATATCCTCGCTATCCATGGATATGGTGCGCAAGGGGTGGTTGAGCTGTATGATATCGGCATCGCGCGCAAGGAGGTCTAACTGAAACTGCTTCTGCGAGGTGAGTATTGGCAACAGATGGTCAAAGCGCATCACGCTCTCGCTGCCAAATACCAACTTATGGTATTTAAGGAGATTATATCCATGTTCATAGAGGTTTACCTGCAGTGCCGGATTGGTGGGATGTGTCGTTATCTCGTTATGGTTGGAGAAGGTGACGATGTCGTAGCCGAAGCTCTCCTGCTTGCGCATAACCTCCTCGGGCCAGAAGTCACACTCGTTCATCATGCCCTCAACGCGCGTGTGGGTATGGAAGTTGGCGCGTTTCCACTGCACCGTGCTATCTATATTTTGGTAGGGGTTGTATATCTCCTTGCCGGTAAAGGGACGTGGTGCGGGATAGTCGTATATGGGTGATATACTTGATGCAATGATGATTATAAGCACTATATATATCATGCTTAACACCACCTTGCCGATAACCGTAAATATTTTTCGAACTACACTCATCTTGCAATTAATTAGCCTACAAATGTAATATTTATTTTCCACAAAATAACAAGGGAACTAAAGCGAACTGAAGTTGTTTTTGCCGAGCAAAAACCATTAATAGTCCTTAATTATCCTTAATAATAATTAATTCACCTTTTCAGTTTTCAGTTTTCCACTTTCAACTCCAAACAAAAAGCGGGTGACTATTTTACTTTATTAGTCACCCACCTATATAAAAGTGTACTCGGAGCGGGAATCGAACCCGCACGGGCATTACTGCCCACAGGATTTTAAGTCCGGCGTGTCTACCTATGCCACCATTCGAGCAACCTATGTCTAAAAAAAGACGTTGCAAATGTACTATTTTTATTTAATTCTGCAAAATCTTTTTACAATACTGTAAATTATACCTTATACAACAGTGTGACTGCCGTAGCCGATACTCCCTCCTCGCGACCCTCAAAGCCAAGATGCTCGGTTGTCGTAGCCTTAACCGATATGCGCTCGATGTCGATGCCGACAACCTCGGCAAGACGCTCACGCATAAGGTCGATATGTGGACGGAGTTTGGGACGCTGCATGGCTATGGTACAGTCTATATTGCTGATAGCGTATCCTTTATCTCGTACTACCTCTACAACATGTTTAAGTAGTAGTCGTGAGTCTATACCCTTATATCGTGGGTCGCTATCGGGGAAGAGCTTGCCGATATCGCCCAGGGCGAGTGCTCCGAGCAGAGCATCGCATATAGCATGTATCGCCACATCGCCATCCGAATGAGCCACACACCCCTTGGTGTGCTCTATCTCGACACCGCAGAGCACCAAACGCAGACCCTCGGCCAGCGCATGTACATCGAAACCATGTCCTATTCTGATATCCATACTCTATCTATGTTTAGGGGCTGTTTGAATCTATTTTTATGTGCCGAAACCTATTCTTGCGGCAATAGACAACATTAAAGCCTCCTCTTAAAATTCAACCAACGGCGCATAATGCCCAAAGCATAACGACGCACGATGCGAGGTGTGCTTATCCATATGCGCTCTCTTCTATGCCAGCTGCGTGTGGTGCAGCTTACCACCTTGCCACTCTCGCGCACAACAGATTCCACGACGCCAATAACCGTGCTACGCGGTGTCTGCTCGCCATGGTAGGGATTGCCAAAGCCCTGAAGGTGTACCATATCTCCCTCGACCTTCATCACGCGGTGTACGATGATATGGCGGTCTGCGCCACGAAACATTGCAATGCGACCCTCTATGTGTTCGTCATTCGAGGTGCGACGCACGACGATGCTGTCTTTGCCATAGCCCAAGAGTGGAAGCATGCTATACCCCGTGACAACGATGTTGAAGCACTGGCCGGGCTCAACAATCTCCTCGATATTATCTATGACGCTATGCATGGCGTGTCATGTTGAGGTGTGACATCTCCGCAGCCTCGGCATTGGGCAGACACTCAAGATGAAAGATACGTGTTCGAGTGATAATCTCGCCTACGACATTGCAGATGCAATCCTGCAGATATTCATCATGAGCCAATATCGGAGGGCACGACGGCAGAAGTGCTCCAATGGCGTTTATCGAGCGTAGCTGACGCATCTTGTTGTGTGGCGCCTGTGATAGCCTGCATATCATACCGATAGGGTAGCACTCTGTTTTGTAGCAGGGTGTCTTACCACTCCAAGGCGAGCCATAAGCCATCGCTTTATTTCCGATGATGCGGATGATTGGTGAGTCGTCGTTTAGTAGCGAGGCGCCAGCTATATTCTCGCGCCACAGGCGCGTGTGGGTACTCTTGCCTGTGCCTGACTCTCCGAGGAAGAGGGCGCACATATTATCTACGACAATAGCCGAAGAGTGAATGGCTACGGCATTGTTCTTCAACAATACGATGCCGAACATCACCCACAGGGCGTAGCGCATGATGGCAATATTCACCTCGTCGCTTGGCTCGAAGTTCGTGGTGATGACGTTTGTTGTATCCTCTATATGGAAGAGCAGCTCCACATGTGGTGAGCGGCGCACAACATGGAATAGATGTCCGCATTCGGTCTTGGAGAAGGTGCCATCTGCCTCTGCGAGCTCTAATTCGGCAGAGGTCTGTATGTCGATGTGTGAGAAGCTATTGGTCGAGAGCGACTTGTCGAAACGTATGTAGGCATCTGCCGCGTCGGATGTGCTCTCAACCTCGAATTTGCGAAAGCTGCGTAGTCCTATCTCTACGATATCTATTTCGCTGCGTAGGCGAAAGTCGGCAATGATATAGTCGTGTAGAACCATATTATTAGTTTAGTGTTATTACTCTGTTGCAGTACTCAAGAGAGCTTTCGCGATGGGCGATAACAACAATGGTTAGTTCGCTATGTTCATGCGAAAGACGCTGTATGGCGTGGTTTATATTCTGCTCTGTTTTGTTGTCGAGTGACGATGTAGCCTCGTCGAAGAGCAGAACGCTGCTGCCCTTATACAGTGCACGGGCAATGCCTATGCGCTGTCGCTGGCCCCCCGAGAGGCGGCTTCCCTGCTCGCCTATGCGTGAGTGTATGCCGTGGGGCAGACTCTTGATAAAGTCCGTAAGATCGGCAAGCTCTATGGCGCGGGCTATACGCTCGGGGTCTATATTCTCTGGGTCGCTGCCAAGAGCGATATTCTCGGCAATGGTCATGTCGGCGATGAATACCGACTGCGAAACATAGCCTATGGAGTTCTGCCACTGTCGTAAGTTCTCCTCCGTGAGGCGTTCATCATCAATCAGTATCGCACCCGAGGTAGGCTTATACAGCCCGAGGATGATATTAAACAGCGTGGTCTTACCTACGCCCGAGCTGCCTCTAATACCAAGACACTCACCCTTTGCAATCTCAAGCGAGAGATTGTTTATAGTCGGGGTGTCGGCATCCGAGAAGCAGAAGGTGATATCTTCGAGGCGTATGCTGCGCTCGAAGGAGATATGGCGATTGTCGTTGGGCTTATGCTCCGCGGCCTCCTCGGGAGATATATCCGAGAGAGTATCTATCGTGTAGCGGTTGTAGCGTATGGTGCTCCAGGCTGAAAGAATATTACGTATCGAGGGTACAAGACGTATGGCCGCTACGGCAAATATGCCGAAGAGCAACGAGCTATTGCTTTGAGAGGTATGTGAAATGACGATAAGGAGAATCATGCCAATCACTAAACCTATCTCGGTGAATGCCTGTGGCAGAAGATTCATCGTGGCCATACGCTTGCGCATGGCAACAACCATATTCATTGCCTTGTCAAAGCGTTGCATCATACGTTCGAAGGCTCCATTGACCTCAATATCGGCATAGCCTCTAAATGTCTCGGCTACGATACGGCTCTTGGTGCGCTGCGCCTCATTCTCGCGCTCGCCAATGTTTATTAGACGATGGCGCAAGGCGAAGTAAAAGAGCGAGATAACGGGGAGAAATATACCGACGATAAGTAATCCCGCGCGTGGACTATAGAGCATCAGGGCTCCGAAGAGTAGCACGAGGAGCAGTGCCTCGCTGATAATCGTGGCTATGGGGCGCAGGATGCCTATGACGAAGTTGAGCGTAACGACATTGACGTTTCGCGTGAGCAGTGCGGAGTTATTTTGCTTGATATACTCCAATCCGCGATAGTGATAGCCTCGATACAGCCGCCTCGAGAGCTCACGATAGAGCATGAAGATATAGTTGCGCTCATATCGGTAGAGGAGCATGATGGCGACATTCTTGAAGAGGATGATTGCGAGCGTAGCACCACATACGGCATAGACAAACGAGGTGTATGACTCGAAGTGTAGGGCTTCGTATATTTCTGCCATAGCGCCATCTTTCGTTACGTTTCTGCTGTCGAGAATAAGCGTGAGCACGGGAATGAGCGTTGCTACACCTATGAAGTTAAGCAGGGCACGCAAAAATATCGTGGCCGCAACCATCCAACTGCGACGACGATATCTTTCGGGTATTAATTGCCATAGCTTCTTCATGCTGCAAAGATAGTGATATTTTATATTTTGACAATCTCTTCAAGACGTATATACCACACATATCCCTCGATTGTCGCATAACCCATACTCTTGATAAGTGACATATACTCCTTGACCTGTGCTATATGCTTCGGGCTCTGCTCCGTGCCAAACTTATAATCTACGACCACCACGCGCTCGCCATCTATCATCACTCGGTCGGGACGACGTATGCCATCCTTGCATATTATCGAGCTCTCGCTCTTGATGTCGCTCCACTTGGTGTCGAACCACTCTGCAACCTCGGGCTTTAGAAGTGCCTTTTCGATGGTCAGCCGTAGAGCCTCGGCCTCCACATCGCTGACTGCATAACCACGACGCATGCGCTCGAGGGCGGCATATAGCTCCTCGCGGGTGCGGGCGTGCTCGAAAAGAGTATGCAGACGAATACCCTCGATGCGTGATTGGCTGCCGGGGGCGAGGCCTTCGCCATCCATGCGGTGGCTGGGGTAGCGCACCCTGATATTGGGCTTATGCGAGATATATCTGTCGAGAATTAAATCCTCATTCTTTGTCGCGGTACCCTCTCTTGTTATCGACTCGCACCTATTGCCATAGCAGTATCGCTCCTCGGCAATGCGATCATCCACTATAGTTTGCTCTGCGTCGAGCTCCATGGTGTTGATGGCTCGGCGTACGAGGTCGGCCGTGGTCGAGATGTTGTCACCGATGCGGCTTTTGCTATTAAGGTTTGTAGGGGTGTAGATATATAACTCGTGTGAGGCGCGAGTTACGGCCACATAGAGTAGATTAAGACCATCTATATGGTTCATTACAAACTCCTTATAATACTCCTCGGCAAAGGCAGACTGCTCCATCGAGCTGCCATATATTATCGGGAAGTCGCCTATCTCCGTTAGCTCGTCACGGCTATTTGCCGACGCCCATACCACGGGACGCAGTGAGGCGCGTGGTGACATGTCCCATTTGCAGTATGGGATAATAACGACCTCTCGTTCAAGACCTTTAGCCTTGTGTATGGTTGTGATTTCGATAGTATCGTCGCTCATTTCTACAACGATATTCTCGCTATGTCCGCGCTCATCCCACCATGCGAGGTAGTGGTCTATGTCGGCAACGTGTGTCGAGGTGTAGGAGACAATTTGCTCGTACATGGCCTGCAGATAGGCAATATGGTCGTTGCGCTTATCCAAAAGATATCTGCTCACTATCTCCTCAAATGCCTCGACGGGTGATAGATGTGCTATATGTCGCAATGTGGCGAGCTCATCGTCATCCAATCTGTGGTCGAGCCTATATCCCAAGAAGCGATTATATACGCCTCGCTCGATATCGTTTGTCGTGTCGAGGGTAAGACGTAATACGGCAATAATAAACTCCGTGGTCTCGCATATCTCCAGAGGCAGTGCATCCGAGGTGTGGATGTTAAATCCCACCTTGCCTTGAGATGTAAAGCATCGCTCCTTATATTCGAAGAGTGCATCGGCAACCTTACGGCTGTCATTTGCTCCACGCACAAGGATAAGTATGTCGCGATAGCGATAACCTCGACTTATGGCATCCTCGATGGCGCGTATAAATGGCGAGTCCGTTATTGCAGGGTCGTAGAGCGTCACCTCGGCATAGCCCGCATCCTCCGATGTATGTGATATGATCTTTGCATTATCGATATAGGCAGCGGGGATTATATCATAAAGTGACGCATGAGTTGATTGCGATATACGGCTATTATTCAGCGCATCATCGAGCTTGCCGTTAACATACGCATTCTCGATATCCACCACCTTGCTTATAAGCCTCTTATTAAACTCTACGACATGCTTCAAGCTGCGATAGTTCTTCTCCAGATGCTCTATTTCCACGTTATTTTTACCAAGGTCGGCGGATGCTTCGCTGTTGAGAAGTCGCCAATCGCCACCGCGCCAACGATATATCGACTGCTTGACATCGCCCACGATAAATACCGAGGCCTTATCATTCGATGCAAGGGCCTCGCGAAGCAGGGGTAACATATTTCGCCACTCGCGTACCGATGTATCCTGGAACTCGTCAATCATATAGTGGTCATAACGATTACCCACCTTCTCGTAGATAAAGGGTGCTATGCTGTCATCGACAAACTTCGATAGTATATCTTTGGCATGTCCCAAGACCATGATATTCTCCTTGCTGCAGATGTCGTTCAGCTGGTCGTGCATGTCGGATAGCAATGCATAGCTGCGGAAGTTGTCTTTGAGCAGATGTGTAGTGTTGATATGTGACATGCTGCGCGCGTAGTGCTCGCATATATCGCGCAGTATGGGCTGTAGCTCGTATGCCGCCTCTATGATGTTGGCATCGGCGCCCTTGCCATACCATTGAGATATGTCATCCACGGCCTTGAGCATCGTTGCAGTTGGAGTCTTCATCTCGCCATCGGCATACCTCTGTAGCTGCTTCACGAAGCTGCGGCTGCCATTCTTGAAGCTCTCGGGTGACAGGCCGCGGCCCTTGATGATATCTATGCTCTTTTTGCCAAGTTGTTGCAGATGAGCGATATGTGCCTTGCTCTCCTCCTCAAGCAGAGCTATTATCTCTGACAGACGCTCCTTGTTTATTGCCCTCTCGGCGCGCTCCGCCCCCCTCTCTTTGAAGAGCTCGGTGCCCAACATGCGCAGGTCGCCACGCATATCCCAGCGGTCGCCATCGTCAAGTCGCTCCTCGGCATACTTAATCAGCCAGCGACGTATATCCTCCTTCTCGGCTATGCTCTCGATGATATTGTCGGCACAGCGCTCCAGAAGCAGTGAGTGGTCAAGCTCGATATTGTAGTTCAAATCAAGGCCGAGCTCCTTGACAAAGGCGCGCAGGATGCGTTGAAAGAAGCGGTCTATGGTGAGAACACTGAAGCGTGAGTAGTCGTGCAGAATCTTTGTTTGCGCCTTCAGTGCGCGAGAGTATATCATCTCTTCACCCATGCCTGTCTCGCGCATGATGTCGGCGAGGTAGCGGCTCTTGGCTTGTGAGGCCAAGGTGTGTATCTCGGCAATGATGCGCGACTTCATCTCCTCGGTAGCCTTATTCGTGAAGGTTACGGCGAGGATGCTGCGATATCTGTCGGCTTGCTCCAGAATGTCGCATATATATTTGAGTACCAGACGATAGGTCTTACCCGAGCCGGCACTTGCACTTAATATCTTGGCTCGTTTCATCGTCTGCATATCTTTTTATAATCACAATAGGTGCAGGCCGCCTCGTCATCGACCTGCTTAAATGGAGTCTCGGGGTCGAATATCTCCTCCAATGTCATTCTCAACCTCTCCTCGAACTCCTCTGCAACGTCACTATATCTCTCTACAACCTTGCCGTCGTCGGACTTATCCGCGATATGGGCATCATAACCCTTAAGCAGCATCTTCGAGGCGTAGTACAGCGATGGGGTGACCTCTACATTATCCCTGTGGTGGAGCATCATGGCATAGAGCAACGTCTGGAAGATGTTCGATATGCGCTCTTGTGGTTCGCCATCGAAGAGTGTCGATATGCCGTTAAACTCGAGGTGAGGCTTATTACCACTCTTATAATCAATAATCTGGCATGCGCCATTAGGTAACGTATCTATACGGTCGGCGCGGCCGGCAAGGTTGACATATCGCTCGTTGGATATCGCATATCGAAAATCTACATCGCGCTCAATGCCCGTGATGGTGAAGCCCTCGCGTGAGATATCGTAGGGTAGTATGCCCTGCAGAATATATCGCACGATGATGTCGCGCACAAGAAGCATATCTCCGGTTATATCATTGGCTACGAGCTTCTCGCGATTGTGTATGACGAGTGCTATGCTGCGATTTACAGCCTCCTCTACGATGCTCCTCTTGCATAACTTCGAGATGCTCTCCATCGGATTCTTCTTGTTGAACAACGGTGTGTAGAGTATCTCCATGGCGTTATGCAGGATATTGCCAAAGGTCAGCGCATCAATCGTGTCGCTCAACTCGTCGCGACTCTTTATGCGGGCTATAGATGCAAAGTAGAACTTTAGCGGACACTCGATATATCTGAACAGTGCGGTGGGGGATAGTGCCGACCGGCTCTCGGGGTCGAGGTAGCGGCTCAACATCTCCAACTCATAGTCACCCTTCTCGATGATGATTGGCGTGACCACTTCCATCCCGAGATCCACGCCTATATTGCGCTTCGAGATATTGTATGGTGACTCATACTCAAGCTGATAGATATATCGACTGCGCTCACCTGTGCTGCGGTCATCGGCACGCGAGCAGTACAACATATCGACACGCTCGGCACGTTGTATCAGGCGGTAGAAGTAGTAGGCGTACATCGCCTCATGCTCCTCGGGCGTGGGAAGCCCATAGGCGAGACGTAAGCTGTAGGGTATAAATGAGGGTTGCTCGGTGCGGTCGCCGGGGAAGTTGGCGTCGGTCATCGAGAGTATGATGACATTCTTAAAATCTATGTTTCGAGTCTCAAGAATTCCCATTATCTGAATACCTTCAAGCGGCTCTCCCTCAAAGGGTATGGTGAGCGATTGCAGGTGGCGGCGCAGGAGCGACACAAAGATATCGACCGAGGGCGTTATCTCGCACTGCAACATAGAGCGCGCCGTGCGGGTAATCTCCTCATAGGTTATAGTCAGGTACTCGCACTGCTCGCGACTGCTGTCGGCTATAAGCCATGCGAGGCTTTTGAGTATCTCGACGATGTAGTCGGATAGCTGCAACCAGCCATCTGCAAAGCTGAAGATGTGTGTTAGCAGGTCGCTCTTGTGTAGTAGCGAAGCCTCGACATATATTAGTCGCTTGGAGTTAATCTCGTTGATGAGCTCAACTGCGATATCTTGTTCACAATTAGTAATATAAGGATGTGATAGTATGCCTGTAACATCCTTGTGGTAGAAGAGTCTGTTGTTGCCTTCTCCTCGGATATGTGCCTGTAGCGATATCAGACGTTCAACAAAGGCGTGAGCGAGGGTTGTCCTTAAGGGGTATCCCATCGTCACGTTTACCTTATCCACACACTCGGGCAAGGAGTGTAACAGCGGAATAAGCAGGTTCTCATTGGTGAGAACTATGGCCGTGCGCTTGTCGAGCTCCTCGCGGGGCAGCTGCTCGATAATGTCGGCTATATGCTTAATCTGCACTATGTTCGACACGCAAGCCACAGATGTTATAGACTTCTCTACCTCGGTAAAGTTGTTGTGCGATATCTCCTCCGGAGTGGGGAACCGTTTTATGTTGTCGCGGAGGAACATGCCGGCCTCATGCCAGCTATTATTGACATAATAGTTGTCATAATCCCAGTAGAACTCCGCGCCTCGTGTGGCATGACTGATATAGTCGAAGAGCACCTGCTCACTCTTCGAGAGCGCATTAAATCCGGCAATGATAAAACGCTTATTGGGCAGAGGAAGCTCTTCGCCACGTTGAATACGTTCGGCTGTGGCACGATATATCATTCCGGGGTAACCTATGCCAAGCGACATGAGATGCTCGCGATATTCGTTGTATATGGATGGAAGAGAGCGCCATACCTTTAGGAATTGCTCCTTCTGCTGACTTATGCTTCGGTCGCTATATACGCTGCTCCAGAAGCGGATGATGCGCTCTTGTGCTTCGGTGAGATACGATACATCGGCCTCTATCTCCTTGATATCCTCGATGTTACGTAGCAGCTGCGAGGCGTCGAGAAGATACTTGTCTATCATATCGAAGTCCGAGATAAGCATGTCGCCCCAGAAATAGAACTTGTCGAACTCCTCGGCAGGGTGGTGCCTCTTGTATATGACAAAAAGCTCCGTTATCAAGCGTATGCGTTCGCCGCGTATCAGTCCCAATCCTTGCTCCATCAGCTCATCTATCGAGCTCCAGGATGGCTGCCATATAGGTGTCGTGGCACACTCCTGCAGGGCATCGCAAAAGAAGGCACGGGCGCGCAGCGATGGAAATATCACTACGAAATCCGATAAGTCATCTCCATGTCTATGGAGAAGCTTGTGTGCGAGCTCCTGCAGAAAAGTGGTCATTAGTAGCTGTGTGTGAGGTGGTTACATGCGTAGTATCTCGCCGCCGAAGAGTGTTATCTCGGTGCGCAGGATAACGGGCTCCGAGCGATAGAACACCTTGCCGCCTGTCGATGTCTTTGCCGAAAGACGCTCGGTGGCATACACGCGTGCTGTGGCGCTGTGGGATGACTCCACGGTTGTAGATACGCTCGTCAGACGAGCTCCGTCATACTCGGCAGTCGAAATATCGGCAGTTTGGTAGCGTGTCGCACCGGTGAGTACCACGCGACTCTTGCCCGATACCGATAGCATGATATCAAGAACATCGATGTCGGCAATAAAGTTGGCGTCATTCGAGATGTGTATATCGAGAAGCTGTGAGTTAATCGTGCCCTCAACTGTCGTGTCCGCCTTTGAAATGTGAATGTCGGTTAGGCTGTTAAAAAAGACCTTAACCTCGGTTATGCTTGTGCGTTTCGGGTCGTTGCGCTCCGAAATCTTTAGCGTTGAGCTCTTTTTATCCACCTCGGCAGAGAACTTCGAGGTGAATACTCCCTTGGTATCGTAGATGATATAGGGTGCTTCGTAGCTCTCTATCTTTATGAGAGTCAGCTTTATCGGGGCATCTACCTCAATGGCTGTGAAGCTCGATATAAACTCCTTGACAGGCTGGCTCACTGGGGCGTCAACCTGTTGTGTGGGCTCTTGTGCCGATAGTTCCGTAAGGCAAAATAGGAGTGGTAGTATGGCGAGTATATATCTTCTCATGTCCTCTTGTGTTAATTAATTCAAAGGATAAAAGTAGTAAAATTTAGCCAAACTACAAAAAATATGCATCATTTTTTTGATAAATGATACATATTGGAGTTTAAAGTGTTACTTTAACATAGGCAGCGCCACTGCGCTTTGCCGCCTCAAGGCCTATCTCCGAGTCTTCGAAGATGATTGTCTCCTCGGGCAACGCTCCGACCCTCTCCATGGCCATAAGAAAGGCGTCGGGCGAGGGCTTTGGTATGGCTATGTCATCACCCGAAATAACCCCGTCGAAGTCTCCCTCTATGTTCAAGTAACGCATAACATTAGTGATATTATCTATGTGACCTGTAGATACTATCCATACTTGTGTGCCATAGCTTTGCATCATCATGCACCACTCCATGAGCGGCCTGTTTAGCTTGACTGTTGAGAAGTGTTTGGGGTATAGCTCGATTTTGCGACGGCGTAATGTTGTTATTGCCTCGCCCTCTACACCTACCATCCGTAGGAACTCCATGCAGCGCATGCCGAAGTACTTCTCTAAATACTCCTCATATGAAAGCGTGATACCGACCTCCTCAAGGGCTTCGATGTAGGCCATTGCATTGGCCTTGCGTGTGTCGGCTAATGTGCCGTCGAAGTCGAGTATAATTAACTTTAGTTGAGCCATACTAATCGAATGATTGCATGCTTGATAGAGCTATGCGAATTATGCGCTGATACTCCTCTGGCGAGAGCTCCAGGAAGAAGTAGTGCACGGGGTCCACTCGGGTATCTCGGTAGATGACTTCGTAGTGTAGGTGTGGTGCGAAGGATAGACCCGAGTTTCCCGACAGGGCGATAATATCACCGCGCTTAACCCTCTGTCCGCGCTTGACGCGTATATCCAAAAGGTGGCTGTATGATGTTTCGTAGCCATTGCCGTGGCTGATGGTTATGGCTTTACCGTGCGATGTGTTCTTCTCTGATAACGACTTTACAATGCCATCGGCTGTGGCAAATACTGTAGTTCCTTCCGGGATGAGATAATCTACTCCATGGTGCTCACGCATAGCACGATGGAATGGATTAATTAAAGGTTTTTTCCCGGCTGCCAACAACGTTAGCTGACGATTGTTAATAGGCTGAATGGCAGGGATATTGTTTATTCCAAGAACATCTGCGTCGAGTGCATATTGATAATCCTCGAATGCTCGATTTATGGCAGTTGCCTTCTCCTCGATTTTAGTGCGTCGCTGCTCAAAGAGCTCCATGAGTTGGTCGTTATTCATATCCATCAACTCCTCATGCAGACTTATGCGTTCATCTTCGTCGCCGGCATCGAGTTGGTATGGGTTTGACTCGAAGAGCTTGCGGAAGACATTCTCGTCACGACGTATGACATTATCCAAAACCATGGATATGGAGTCGTATCGCTCGGACATAACCTTGTATTCGCGACGCAGACCATCAGTGGCGTGGCGCAGTTTATACTCGGCGGGCAAATCGACAATAAACATCAATATCAGCCACCAGACAAGCACCATTGCTGTCCATCCCAAGAACTTGATTAGTATGGGCACGATGCGACGGCGTGAAAAACGCCCTTCGTTTCTATCTCTGTTGTTACTCATCGTTTATAGCCTATTTTGATGACTGTTCAAGTTGCTCCATTAGCTCGATATATGACTCCGGGGAGATATCCTTGTTGAAGTAATGTATCGGGTTTACGGTCTTATCACGGAAGCGCACCTCGTAGTGTAGGTGTGAGCCTGAAGATACGCCGGTGTTACCTACCTCGCCGATAACTTGTCCGCGTGTCACGCTGTCGCCTGGCTGTACATATCGTTTCGACAGGTGTCCGTAGCGAGTTTTATAACCAAAGCCGTGGTTGAGCTCTATGAGTTGTCCATACCCCGGCTGCCAGCATGAGCGCGTGACGACGGCATTGCCTGTGGCATATACCGAGGTGCCCTTTGGTGCCGATAAATCTACGCCTTCGTGCATGCGCCAACGGCCATACTTTGGATGCATGCGCATGCCATAGAGGCTGCTTACATAGCGCAGTTTTGTTCGGTCGATGGGCCAAATGGCGGGTATGACAAGTGAAAACTCCTCTTTGTTCTCGGCCATGTCCTGCGTAGCATCGAGCGATAGTGATGTATAGTAGGTGTTACGTATCAGGCGGTCGAGGTTGTGCCACCCGGCGGAGATATCATCGTGGTACTCTCCCTTGGGCAGTGAGGCATATTTCTCGTCGTTATAATCGGCATATACACGTGGGAGGTTGAGTGTGTCGATGCCGAGCAACGGGCGATATACGTAGTGGTCGCGGTGCTTGATGTCCGAGAGTGTGCGCTCCGCAGAGGCTATCTTCTCCATGAGGATGTCGAACTCTGCCTCGAGGCGCATGTTGTCGCGACGTATATATGCCATCTTCGGGGTGTCAACCCAGAGCGAGATTACAATGTTGCTCACCACGGCGATAAGCAGAGCCACAAGCAGCTTTTGGGCTATGCGATAGCCCTTTGGAGGATGGTTGCTTTCGCCGGTTTCATCCATATGTTTGAGTTGTGTTCTACGGTCGCTCATTAAAAGGTGCGATAAAAACTAAAAATTATTAAAAATTCTCACTTTTAACGATGCAAAATTAAAGTAAATTGTGTAATTTTGCAACCGCATATGAAATATAGGTAAAAAATAAAATTATATATATCATGGAATCGAATAAAATCAGAGAGGCCTTTTTGGCATTTTTTAAGTCGAAGCAGCACGAGATAGTGCCTTCGGCGCCCATGGTCATCAAGAATGACCCCACGCTGATGTTTACCAATGCGGGTATGAATCAGTTTAAGGATATCTTCCTGGGTAATGCTCCTCGCAAGTGGCCGCGTGTTGCCGACACGCAGAAGTGTCTGGGTGTGTCGGGCAAGCATAACGATTTGGAGGAGGTGGGTCATGACACCTATCACCATACGATGTTCGAGATGCTTGGCAATTGGTCATATGGCGACTACTTCAAGAAGGAGGCTATCGAGTGGGCCTGGGAGCTGCTTACCGAGGTATATAAGCTCGATAAGAGCCGCATGTATGCTACTATATTTGAGGGCTCTGAGGAGGATGGCGTGCCCTTCGATCAGGAGGCTTACGACTATTGGAGACAGTTCCTCCCCGAGGATCATATCATTCGTGGTAATAAGAAGGATAACTTCTGGGAGATGGGTGAGACCGGCCCTTGTGGTCCCTGTAGTGAGATTCACTTCGACCTTCGTGATGCCGAGGAGGTAGCCAAGATTCCTGGTCGCGAGATGGTTAATATGAGCCATCCGCAGGTTATCGAGATTTGGAACCTCGTGTTTATGCAGTTCAATCGCAAGGCTAATGGCTCGCTTGAGCCCCTTCCTGCGAAGAATGTAGATACGGGTATGGGCTTCGAGCGTCTTTGTATGATTCTTCAGGGTAAGAAGTCGAACTACGACACCGATGTCTTCCAGCCTACTATTGCACGTATTGCGGCACTCTCGGGCAAGGAGTATGGCAAGGATGAGAAGTGTGATGTGGCTATGCGCGTTATCGCTGACCACCTGCGCGCCATCTCGTTCTCTATTGCCGATGGACAGCTTCCCGCCAATGCTAAGGCAGGTTATGTTATCCGTCGTATCTTGCGTCGTGCCGTGCGCTATGGTTACACCTATCTCGGCTTCACCGAGCCCTTTATCTGTAAGTTGGTTGATGGTCTTGTAAAGCAGATGGGACATCAGTTCCCCGAGCTTGTGGCACAGCAAACACTTATCGAGCGCGTAATCGAGGAGGAGGAGGCTTCATTCCTCCGCACCTTGGCTACGGGTATCAACCTCTTGGAGGGCGTTATCAAGAAGTCGCATGGCGGCAAAATCTCGGGTAAGGATGCCTTCGTGCTCTACGATACCTACGGCTTTCCCATCGACCTTACGGAGCTTATCGCCAAGGAGCAGGGTGTAGAGATAGATATCGAGGAGTTCGAGAAGGAACTTCAGGTGCAGAAGGAGCGTTCGCGTAACGCTGCGGCACAGGATATCGACGACTGGCAGGAGATTGTAGCCATCAAGGAGAGTGAGTTCGTGGGTTACGACACCCTTGAGGCCGATATCCGCATTGCTCGCTATCGTCGCGTGAAGAGCAAGAATAATACTACCTATCAGCTTGTTTTCGACCATACGCCCTTCTATGGTAACTCTGGTGGTCAGATTGGTGATATTGGTTATATAGAGAGCGCAAATGAGCGTATCGAGATTATCGCCACCGAGAAGGAGAATGGTCTTATCATTCATATAGCCAGGCAGTTGCCGGAAAATCCCGAGGCGGAGTTCCGCGCTGTGGTTAATGCCGAGGCTCGTCAGAAGGCGGCTAACAACCATACGGCTACCCACCTTGTAGATTACGCTTTGCGCACGGTGCTTGGTTCGCATGTCGAGCAGAAGGGTTCGATGGTGAATCCCATGGGCTTGCGTTTCGACTTTTCGCACTTCCAGAAGGTTACGACCGAGGAGTTGCGCCAGGTGGAGCGTCTTGTTAATAAGCTTATCCGCGAGAACTATCCTTTGGTCGAGAACCGCGAGGCTACGATGGCCGAGGCCGAGGCTGCAGGCGCCATCATGCTCTTTGGTGAGAAGTATGGCGACAAGGTGCGTATCGTTAACTTCGGTCCTTCGACCGAGCTTTGTGGTGGTACACATACCTCGGCTACAGGTACTATCGGTATCTTTAAGATTCTCTCGGAGAGTGCTATCTCGGCCGGCGTACGTCGTATCGAGGCTGTTACGGGTGAGGCTGCCGAGTCTGTGCTGTATGCGGCACAGGATGTGATTTCGTCGCTCGAGCAGATGGTGCACAATCCTAAAGTGGTTACCGCTATCGAGAAGCTTTTGGAGTCGAATGAGGCTCTGAATAAGGAGGTTGTGCAGATGCGCAAGGAGAAGGTTGAGAAGTTGGCCGAGGGCCTTGCTGCAAATACGCCTATGCGCGATGGCGTGAAGCTTATCTCGCATACGGCATCTTATACTCCCGAGGTGTTGAAGGATTTGGCATTTGGCTTGCGTCAGCGTGTGTCGGAGCGTCTTGTTATGGTTATCGGCAATAACTATGAGGGTA
>JAZNFC010000027.1:0-30831 GCA_045588935.1 Alistipes sp.
TTGTGCGCCCTTAAGTAACCAATCCAAAGCTCGGTCGAACTTCAAATCGATTGTAGCAGGATTCGTGTTGGGGTTGTATGTACCCAACTTCTCGATGAACTTACCATCACGTGGCGCTCTGCTATCTGCGGCAACGATGTGGTAGAAAGCATAACCCTTCTTACCGTGACGTGCCAAACGAATTTTAACAGCCATTTTGCTATAAAATTTATTGGTTAAAAATTAATTACGCTCAACCCCTTCGGGTTTTTTAGCGCGCAAATATACGGACATTTTTTCTTCCGACAAAAGATTTCTTCAAATTTTTTACTCTCGGCGCGTATTTTGTAACTCTATGCTGCGAGTTTAACACTAAAAATTAATAATGTTATGATGCCAGTAAAAAAACAAAATCGAGTGCCATCTATCTTTGGCGACCTCTTCTATGATCAGTGGCCCGAGCTCTTCTCGCGTCGTGGTACAACGCCTGCGATAAACGTCATCGAGACCGACAAGAAGTTCAAGATTGAGATAGCTGCTCCGGGTATGTCGAAGGATGACTTCAAGGTGGAGCTTAATGGTGATAATCAGCTTATTGTCTGCCTCGACAAGGAGTGTGAGGGTGATGCCAATGGTAAGGAGTGTTGTGGCGAGAAGGATTGCGAGAAGGATGAGAAGCATCACTTCCTGCGTCGTGAGTTTTCGTACACCTCGTTTCGTCAGATTTTCAACCTTCCCGATGCCGTGGACCGCGACAAGATTACGGCGAAGATGAAGCATGGCGTGCTCCATATCAAGTTGCCAAAGCGAGAGGGTGGCGACAAGCGTCCCGAGATGAAGATGATTGCCATTGAGTAGGGTAGAACACAGATTTTATAATATACTATCGCGGGTATTATTTTCAATACCCGCGATAGTATTTAGTAACAATGATATATTAGCACATATTAGCTCATCACTCTGTACTCTATGAGAAATGATAATTAACGACTATTAATGAGCCTTAATTCTCCCTTCTTCTATGAGGTAAAACTTCGTAATGCTCTACTTTGCTATGGCTCGGTATGGTGAGTAAACTCCCTCTGTTCCTGCTCTTCGCGGCTGCGCAACATCCTTGATATCTCGGCCAACGTGCGGAGTATGGCCCAGCTAATCATCGTCGTAGCGAAGAGTACCACAGCAACACACAGCGTTATAAGGCGTATGTTATCCACCTCGTGCATAAACATAGGCGCTATAAGCGCACCAAAGGTACAGAAGAGTCCGAATACCAAGATGATATCTCCGCTATTGGCAAGCACCGCCTCGCGGAATATATACTTCGCCTTGACCTTGGGTGTGGCATTAGCGTAGTTCTTCATCTCCACAACCTCCGAGATACCCTCGGGTAGAGCTTCGCATGACTCTCCATTCGGAGACTCGGCGCCGCACTTCGGACATCTATCTATATCGCTGCTTACAAGTGTATTGCAGTTGCGGCACAGCCAGCCGTGCTCCATACTCTTATCCATGCTTCGTTCTCCTATTTCGAGTGGTCGATATCGCAGCCGGCACAGTTGCCCGAGCAGATATTATCCGAGTCGCAGTCGTTGAGTCCCATATCCTCGCGCGTCTCCTGCACGGCACACTTAATGCCCATCTTCTGCATATTCGGATTGGTCGAGATCTCCGACTCGATATGGTGTCCCTTGAATATATATGTCAGCGACATCGCCAAGGCGAAAAATCCTACAACGGCAATGGCTGCAATAACAGTAACTAATGTGGTTGACATGACCGTATAAAAGCTAAATTTTATGGTAAAATGCTAAAAACTTTGTTTTTATTGTTGTTTTCTCGGTGCAAATTTATATATTTGCGTAATAATTTGCAAATGTTATAGTTCGTCATTAGATGACGGCTGTATATAATTGGTTTATATTCATTTGATTACCTATGAAGATAGTTATTGCCGGAGCGGGAGATATGGGTACGCATCTTGCCAAGATGCTCAGTGGTAACGGTCATGATATAACGGTTGCTGATGTCGATCCCAAGGCGTTGGTCGAGGTTGGCAATCTCGTAGATGTGGTCACGGTAGAGGGCGATACTACGCAATTCTCGGTGCTCCGCAAGGCCGGTGTGCGCAAGTGTGACCTCTTTATTGCGGTGCGCTCTGTGGAGAATGATAACATCCTCTCGGCGGTGATGGCCAAGCAGATAGGTGCCCGCAAGGCTATTGCTCGTGTTGATAGTAGCGAGTACCTCGAGCCTAACAGCAAGGAGATATTTATTGACATGGGCATAGACTACATCTTCTACCCCGAGCTTATAGCTGCCCGTGAGGTGATAAACCTCCTTGGACATACATCATCGACCGAGTATATAGATTTTGCTGCAGGCAAGCTCTCGATGGTGGCCTTTCGTCTTGAACTCACCTCACCCCTGCTGGGACGTCGCGTTATAGACCCCGAGGATTATGATGAGGATATAGAGTACCGCACCGTGGCCATAGTGCGTGGTCAGCGTACGATAATCCCCGGCCCGGAGGAGCGCTACGAGGAGGAGGATATGGTCTATGCCATAGCGCGTCATAGCGCGACACACAGCGTTGTGGAGCTCTCGGGACGACGCGAGGTGGAGATTAAGAATATGATGATTCTCGGTGGCTCACGCATAGGCGTGCGCATAGCTACAGAGCTGCAAAATGATATAAACGTCAAGCTTGTGGATTACAATGCCGACAAGGCATACCGCCTGGCCGAGATGCTTGATAAGACACTCATAATAAACGAAGATGGCCGCGACACCGAGGCTATGATGGAGGAGGATATATCGGGTATGGATGCCTTTGTGGCGGTGACGGGACGTAGCGAGACAAATATCCTTGCCGCCATGCTCGCCAAGCGCATG
The DNA here is from genome assembly GCA_045588935.1 of Alistipes sp. Lineage (GTDB taxonomy): Bacteria > Bacteroidota > Bacteroidia > Bacteroidales > Rikenellaceae > Alistipes. The sequence continues at coordinate 2,872 of JAZNFC010000027.1, forward strand.
GGCGTGAAGAAGGTTATTGCCGAGGTGGAGAATATAAACTACATCTCCCTGGCCGAGAGTATAGGTGTTGATACCATAATAAACAAGAAACTCGTAACGGCATCCAATATCTTTCGCTTCACCATGACTACCGACGTGCAGACTATAAAGTGTCTTACAGGAAGTCAGGCCGAGGTGATGGAGTTTATCGTCAAACCCAATGCCCCCGCAACAAAGAGCCTCATACGCGACCTTGGTCTGCCCGAGGACTCTATAATAGGTGGCATAGTACGTGGCGATAGGGTATTTATCGCCGTGGGTGACACACAGATAAATGCCTACGACCGTGTTGTGGTGTTTGCGATGCCGGATTCGGTTATGCGGGTGGCTGAGTTCTTCAATTAATTTTATTGTGATAAGGCATCATCTACTGCCGCTAACGAATTATCTCGTCAATGGGCAGTACGCCCAAGTACAGCCCATCGCCTCGAAATTCGCCGAGCGTTGTATCTGATACCTTCTGACAATAAAATTTGTGATAAGGCTTGCAAAGCCTTCTGTTGGGCTCTTTCGGCATCTGCCTTGATTGCCAAATCCTCACATACGTCAAGTATGCTGCGGTTTGTCAATCTTCGAGCAGCTTCAAAATAGCTCCAACATAAGACTTTGCATCTTCGGGCATCGTGTTGGGCTCTTTCGGTATCTGCCTTGATTGCCAAATCCTCACATACGTCAAGTATGCTGCGGTTTGTCAATCTTCGAGCAGCTTCAAAATAGCTCCAACATAAGACTTTGCATCTTCGGGCACCGTGTTGGGCTCTTTCGGCATCTGCCTTGATTGCCAAAAAAACTTACGCTAACGAGTTAAAGTTGAATTTTAGAAAAAATATATAAAACACTAACCTATATGTATATAGCTATAGCAGGAAATATCGGCAGCGGAAAGACTACGCTCACCGAGATACTTACCAAGCGTTATGGCGCCAAGGCATACTACGAGGATTTGGATAATCCCTATATCAGCGACTTCTACGAGGATATGGGGCGTTGGTCGTTTCATCTGCAGTTGTGGTTTCTTGGCAGTCGCATACAGCAGACGCTGACGATGCTTGCCAATGACTCGGACAATGTTGTGCAGGATCGCACCATATATGAGGATGCGCATATCTTTGCCGACAACCTGCACTCGATGGGGCTTATGGCGAGTCGCGACTTCGACACCTACATGAAGATGTTCAACATCGAGCAGGCGCTCCTGCCGAAGCCTGATGTCTTGATATATCTCAAGGCGAGTGTGCCCACGCTGATATCGCAGATAAAGATGCGTGGACGCGAGTATGAGCAGAACATCGACGAGGATTATCTCATACGTCTTAACGACAAGTACAACAACTGGATAGAGAATATCTACGAGGGTCGTGTATTGGTCGTAAACAAGGATACGGATGACTTTGTTGCCGACCCGACGATTATCGATCGTATATGTCGTGAGGTGGAGGAGATGTGTAACGGTAAGCGCGAGTTGTAACCCCGAATAGTATGAGTAATATCGCTCTTCCCGAGGAGTTTATGCGCACGATGCGCGGTGTGCTGGGTGACGAGGCCGAGGCTCTCTTTCGTGTTCTCGACACCGAGCCTGTGACCTCCATACGTCTTAATCCCGCCAAGCCATCCATAGGAGTTGATGGCGAGGTTGTAGGGTGGTGTACGTGGGGTCGTTACCTCGCCGAACGTCCGCAGTTTACGCTCGACCCGCTGCTGCATGGTGGTGCATATTATGTGCAGGAGGCCTCGTCGCAGTTTGTGGCGCACCTCCTTGCAGGAGATAACCTTGCCGGGTGTCGCATATTGGATATGTGTGCCGCACCGGGTGGTAAGAGCACCATTTACTCAACGTTGGTGGGGGGCGAGGGCCTGGTGGTATCGAATGATATCAGTCGTAGTCGCGCCTTGGCGCTCTCGGATAATGTGCAGCGCTGGGGTATGGGTAATGTCGTGGTGACCTGCAACGAGCCCTCGCACATTGGCGACTTCGAACATTGGTTTGATGTTGTGGCTGTGGATGCTCCCTGCTCGGGTGAGGGTATGTTCCGCAAGATGATTGAGGCACGCACCGAGTGGAGTGCATCATCGCCTGCACAGTGCGCCGCACGTCAGCGTGACATCCTCATTGAGGCATGGCGGGCACTGCGACCCGGAGGCAAACTTATATACAGCACCTGCACCTTCAACCCTACGGAGGATGAGGATATGGTATCGTGGATGGTTGAAACGTTTGGTGATGAGCTTGTGGCTGCGTCACAGGTAGATACGCCCGAGGAGTGGGGTATTACACGTGGCGAGATAGGGCCCGTGCAGCATTTCCACTTCTACCCCCACAAGGCACGTGGCGAGGGCTTCTTCGCTGCGGTGGCATGCAAGCGTGAGGGTGCTGTGCGGCGTGTTACTCCCAAGCCGCGACGTAGGCTCTTTGCTTCGCTTACAAAGTCCGATATGGCGGAGGCTATGCGTTGGCTCTCGGCTCCCGAGGAGATGTCGCTGCGCATGGTGGGAGATATGATATATGGCTACCACAAATCTGTGGTTGAGGATGTGCGCGAGCTCTCCGAGAACCTCTCGGTGCTCTACTCGGGAGTGGCACTCGGACAGATATTCAAGGGCCGGCTTAAACCCGAGCATGCCTTGGCACTCTATGTGGGTCGTAGTCGCGAGGTGGTGCCCATGGTGGAGTTGAGCGAGGAGGAGGCTGTTGGCTACCTGCGTCGTGGCGATGTCGTAGCCTCGCATTTCGAGGAGGGCATAAATATCGTGAGCTACAGAGGCTTAGCCATAGGCTTTGTCAAGCGTATAGGTGCACGCTGTAATAATATGTATCCCAAGGATTTGAGAATTATGAATTTATAAAACACTATATATATGGAGAAGTTATTATACTCTATGGGTGAGGTTACAGAGATGTTCGATGTCAATGCGTCGCTTATCCGTTATTGGGAGTCGAAGTTCGACTGCATAAAGCCTCACAAGAACAAGAAGGGTAATCGTATGTTTACCCCCTCGGATGTCGAAAACTTCAAGCTGATATACCATCTCGTCAAGGAGAAGGGTATGACGCTTGAGGGAGCTAATAAGGTGATGAAGCGTCGTGGCAGCAGCGTGAAGCGCGACGTCTCTATTTTGGAGCGCTTGCAGAATATCCGCGCCATGCTCGTCGAGATACGCGAGTCGTTGGGCGATAGTGGCCCCGTGGAGTATGAGGCGCCTATAGATGCTGTGGCGGAGCTTATAGCCGATGTCGAGGAGCAGGCCAAGGGCACTGTGATGGAGGTGGCGACATCTATGACCGAGGAGGTGGAGGAGGTTGCCGAGGAGGCGCCTCGTCGTCGCGGTCGTAAGCCCAAGGCTGTGGTCGAGGCCGAGGAGGCCGAGATGCAGAGCGTGGCGCGTCGTCGTGGTAGGGCGAAGAGGGGTGAGGAGAGCAAGGAGCTCTTCCCATTCTATGAGCAGTCGTTGTTCTAATTTGTTGCATGTTATGATTATACGAGAACTTGTCGCCGCGATTGAAGAGTTTGCGCCCCTGTCGTTGCAGGCTGACTATGACAACTCGGGACTTATCGTGGGTCGCCCCGATGATGAGGTGCATGCTGCGCTGCTTGCCGTGGATGTCACCGAGGAGGTGCTCGATGAGGCGGAGCGCGAGGGTTGTGACATCATCATCACGCACCACCCGATAATCTTCAACCCTATCAAGCGCTTCAACTCTTCCAACTATGTGGAGCGCTGCGTGGAGCGTGCCATACGTCGAGGCATAGCTCTCTATGCGTGTCATACCAACCTCGATAGCGCACCCCGAGGTATGAGTTGGCAGCTCGGCTCGATGATAGGCCTGCAGGATATGTGTGTCCTGGAGCCGCGTCGCGATACTCCCGAGGCGGGCTTTGGTGTTGTGGGTGAGCTGGCTCGTGCCGAGGATGTACACGCCTTGTTGGCTCGCATAAAGAGTATCTTCGAGGTGGGTGCCGTGCGCTATAGCGACATCCCGAGTGGGGAGTTTATGGTGCGTCGCGTGGCGGTATGTACGGGCTCCGGAGGCTCACTTATATCCAACGCGTTGGATAGTGGAGCAGACCTCTATATCACTGCCGACCTCAAGTATAACGACTTTATGCGAGGCAATAATCGCATGATATTGGCAGATATTGGCCATTTTGAGAGTGAATTTTGCGCAATTCGCATCTTGAATGATGTAATATCGAAAAAAATCACTACCTTTGCGGTTCGCAAGAGCCTATGCTCTCGTAACCCGATACACTACTTATAGAGTCGAGAAAACTAAAATAGTATAGATATATGGCACAGAAGAAGACAAACGAGGTTGACTACTCGATGCAGGAGAAGATTATGGCTCTCTACCAGCTTCAGAAGATTGACTCGGAGATTGATGAGATTAATAAGATTAAGGGTGAGCTGCCCCTCGAGGTTCAGGACTTGGAGGATGAGCTTGCAGGTCTTAACACGCGTATCGATAATATCAATGCCGAGGTTGAGGAGCTCAACTCGCTGACACGTCAGCGTAAGCGCGAGGTAGATCAGGCCAAGATTATGATTGGCAACTACAAGGAGCAGCAGAACAACGTGCGCAACAATCGTGAGTACGATGCCATCACCAAGGAGATTGAGTATCAGGAGCTTGAGATTGAGCTTGCCGAGAAGCGTCTCAAGGAGTATGCCGCACAGATGAAGACCAAGAAGGCTCTTGTTGACCAGACAGCGGCACTTATCGAGGAGCGTAACATCGACTACAAGGCGAAGAAGGAGGAGCTCGACTCTATCGAGGCAGAGACGGCGCAGCAGGTAGCCGAGCTTAAGGCCAAGGCCGAGAAGGCGCAGCAGCCTATTGACGAGCGTCTGCTTGCGGCCTACAACCGTATCCGCAAGAATGTGCACAATGGTCTTGCCGTGGTTACCATTACTCGTGATGCTTGTGGTGGTTGCTTCAACCGCATACCTCCCCAGCGTCAGGTGGATATACGTCAGGGTAAGAAGTTGATAGTGTGTGAGTATTGTGGTCGTATTATCGTATCAGAGTAATTTTCGATTTATATAGGGCATCTTTGCCCATCCCTAAAAGCAAGAGTTCGAGGACTGTAGGTCAACTACTATTCCTCGAACTCTTCTTTTGTGGAAAGATGAAAGAGCGAGTGGAAAGTGGGAAACTCATATTAACCCATCACTCTTTGCTCTATGTTCTATGCTCTATGCTCTATGCTCTTGCTCTATGCTCTCTCCTTTAATGCTCTGCGGTATATCTCGACATGGGCTATACCTCTATTTGTTCAACTCGTCGGGTGTGAGACGTACAACCTGACCATCACGCATGACGACAAGGTCGCCATTATCACGGCGAGTGCGCTCTATAAGGCGACGTTGTGCCAAGAGTATGCCTGCGTCGATGCGCTCTTGAAGTTCTCGTATCTCAAATTCACTCATAACTCAAAATCTTTTGATAAGCTAACGGGTCAATGACCTCTTTTATTTCGCTCTTCGAGCCATAAGCTATCTTACGAACACCCTCGGCCGTGGAGTTGTCATATATAACCCAATAGTCGCATATCGGCACGTAGAGCTTCGTGAGGTTGCGCATGCTGCTTTCGTAGCGGCGACATATTGTATTTGTGGGTATGTTGTGTCCTCCAAGGCTTACACGCTTGGCAACACGCTCGATGGCCTGCTCGGGCGTGGGAAGCCAGAAGTAGAGTAGCGACACGAAATATCCGCGCTCATGAGCACGCTCGATAAACTTCTGGTATGTACGTGTAGATAGTGTAGTCTCGAATGCAAAGTCGCTGCCCTCCTCCAGCAAGTCGTTGATGCGGCGCAACATAAGTCGTCCTGCCTCGATAGCCATGCTATCGGGATTGAAGGGCGACAGACCACGAGCTATCTCATCGGCATTGACAAACTCGTGGCAGTGCAATAACTCGGGCAACATGGTATATGATGCTGTAGTCTTACCTGCGCCGTTACAACCTGCTATGATATAGAGTTTCTGCATAAAATAGTATTGTTTGGCAAATATAATGTTTTTCGCATTAATGACCAAATTTTCATATGCGAAATGGGAGCGAGGTGGAGCGTAAGGACTACTTTAGCATGCGGTATAGCTCCTCTATCTTATCGCACATAGCCCTCCATGAGAAGCGTTTACGCTCCTCCTTCATAGCCTCCTTCATAGCCTCGAGGGTCTGCGCCTCGTAGATATTGGCTATGGCCGTGGCCAACGCCTCGGCGTGAGGCTCGACGACATATCCCACTCTGTTGTTAGGTACAATCTCGGCCAGACCGCCCACATTCGTGACTATAATAGGCGTGCAGAAGTTATAGGCTATCTGCGTCACGCCGCTCTGTGTCGCCGTCTTGTAGGGCAGCACCACGCAGTCGGTGGCCGAGAAGTAGTTTTTAACCTCGCAGTCGGGTATAAAGTGGTCGTGCAGAACGATATCCTCGATAAGGCCAAGTCGCTCAATCTGCTCGATATATCTCTCGCGCGAGGTATAAAACTCACCTGCAATAAGCAGCTTATATCCCGTGCGACGGAATATGGCCCACGCATCGAGCAACGTGTCCAATCCTTTATAGTCGCGTATAAGACCAAAGAATAGGGCATAGCGCTGCGAGGCATCAAGGCCCAGGGCTTGGCATGCCTCCTCGCGCTCGACCCTCTCGCCGAAGTTCTCGAACATGGGGTGCGGAGCAAAAAGAGCCGGTGCGGAGGTGTACTCCTTCAGTTGGCCATGCACCTGTTCGGACATATATATAAAGCCATCAACCGAGCGCAGGAAGTAGCGATTGAACATGCGGTCGGTGATATGATGCTCATGGGGCTCGACATTATCTATCTGGCAGATGACCTTTGTGTGTTTGTTGCTGCGTGCTATGCGCGCTATGGTGCCAAAGCATGGTGCCATAAAGGGGGTCCAATACTTCATCAACACGATGTCGGGCTTCGCATGTTTGAGCATGCGACCTACGCGCCACCACGACAGCGGGTTAACGGTGGATACCGTGCGACGTATATTGAGGTCGGCAGGTGCCGGTGTATCTACCGTCTGCGACTTGCCGGGAAAGAGTAGCTTGGGATATTGCAGTGTAAAGGTATGGATATCAATATTATAGCCGCGTAGCTGATACTCGCGAGCCATGCTCTCCATGATGGCGGCCAGACCTCCTCGATAGGGGTGTGCTGGGCCTACAATGGCTATGTTTAACCTTTTATCCACTATCTCTTAAACTCTATGTTTGCGCGGCAGAGGGTCTTATTCTCGGTCGATATTTCGAAGCTATATTGCGCCTCATTTGTCATCATGCCGATATTCAACATCTCGCCATATCGAGCCTCGGCAAGGAAGTGTATATCGAGGCGCATGCGGTCGCTCTGCTCGATAAGCTCCAAGGGGAGGGTGTCGAACATAAGGTCGATATATCGTAACGTATTCATATGACGATTGAAGTCTATGTCGCTATACATCACGGGGCGTGAACGCACTACTTTGACTTCGGCCGGACGCAGGCGTGCCGGAGCAGCAATAGGTGAGGGCTCGGCGACCATAGCACGCTCATATATCTCCTTCAGCGGAGACATATCTACAGCCTGTCGGCTCTCCATATTGAGCATGCACCACTGCGATACGCCCGAGGCAACAACCTCGTCGCCGCAGCGCACGCGGAAGTTACGTGTGGTGATAAGTCGGTTAAACTCATTCACCCACGTGTCAATCTCGATATTGTCATACTGCTCTGGACGACGCTCAATCTCCACGGCAAGGCGTGACAACACCCATGTCACGGATTGCTCCTGCAGTACCTCCACGCCAAAGCCCTTGGCATGAGCATCGGCACCTGCGACATTGAGCATGTGGTTGATGATGGACGATGCTGAGGCGCGTAGCGTGAAATCTACGCTCTGCGGCTCAATTCTGAAGCGGTATGTTGTAATCTCTGCCATAACTGCTAATATGATCTGTTGTTCGACGGTGTCATTATGATGGCAAATATACACAATATTATAATAAAATCACATTTCTTGCGTTACATTGTTGTGCTACGTATAGAAAATCTTATGCCCGAATATAAAAAAAAGTGACAATAATTCTCTAATTTTAGCAAAAAATAGTATCTTTGCTTCAAATTACCGTAATAGGCTTAAAAGACAATTTATTTATAATTTATTAAAACAAGCAGTATGAAGAAATTTATTTTTTCACTTGTAGCTCTATTTATTGGTGTTACAAGCATTTGTGCCCAGGATATGGGTCCTCTGCCCCTCGACCCCGAGGTACGTGTCGGTGTGCTCGATAACGGCATGACTTACTATATCCGTCACAATGAGAAGCCCAAGGGTCAGGCCAGCTTCTATATCTACCACGATGTAGGTGCCGTGCAGGAGGATGACGACCAGCAGGGCTTGGCTCACTTCCTTGAGCACATGGCCTTCAATGGCTCGAAGAACCTTCCCGGCAAGGCGATGATCGAGAAGCTCGAGACTATTGGTGTTCAGTTTGGTTATAACCTCAATGCTTTCACCTCATGGGATTGCACCGAGTATATGATTAAGGATTGCCCCGTTACGGAGGAGAATGTCGATTTGGCATTGCTTATTCTTCACGACTGGTCGCAGTTTATATCTCTCGAACCCGAGGAGATTGACTCGGAGCGTGGTGTCATCATGGAGGAGCTTCGTACACGTGATGGCGCACAGCTTCGTGCACAGAATGATATGCTTCAGAAGATATTCAAGGGCACTATCTATGAGCGTCGTAACCTTATCGGCTACCTTGATGGTCTTAAGTCATTTGACCACACCGCTTTGGAGAACTTCTACCACAAGTGGTATCGTCCCGAGTATCAGGCCTTGGTTATCGTAGGTGATGTAGATGTCGATCAGGTTGAGGCGAAGATTAAGGCTCTTATGGCTGATATCCCCGCATCGCCTGCTGATGCTGCACAGAAGGAGGTTGTCTTCGTGCCCGAGACCGAGGAGCCCATCATCTCTATCTTCTCTGATCCCGAGCTCACGCAGTCAAGCGTGATGATGTTTGCGCGTCGTAATGCACTGCCAAAGGAGTATAAGAATACGGTTGTAGGCTACTCTTATGACCTTATCCAGAACTTTGTTACGGTGATGATGAATGACCGTTTTGAGGAGATTGCACAGGCTGCTGATGCCCCCTTCCTTGCCGGAGGTATGGATGAGGGTAGTTTCGGCATCTGCCCCACATTGGATATGACGATGTTCTCGGCTACAGCACATGAGGGTCGTATCAACGATGCCTTCCGTGCCGTATATACCGAGATGGAGCGTATGCGTCGTCATGGCTTTACGGTGGGTGAGTTTGAGCGCGCCAAGCAGGAGATAATGCGTTGGGCAGAGCGTCAGTACACTAACCGTAACGACGTGAAGAACGACGAGTATGCACAGCGCTACCTCGATCACTATGCCAAGGGTACATCTATGATGGATGCCGAGACAGAGTGGCAGCTCGACCAGATGTTTATCAACAGCCTCACCGTGGAGCAGGTGAATGAGGCTTATCGTCAGATGGCACGCCCCAACGAGAACCTCGTAATCCTTGCCCGCTCACCCAAGAAGGAGGGTCTTGAGATTCCTACCGAGCAGCAGATTCTCGACATCATCGCCGAGGTGTCGGCGGCTGAGGTTGAGCCCTATGCCGATAACACCGTTATCGAGCCTCTGATCGATCCTAACGTGAAGCTCAAGGGCTCGAAGGTTAAGGCTACAGCCCAGAATGAGTCGCTCGGCTACACGGAGTGGACATTGAAGAATGGCATCAAGGTTATCGTTCGTCCCTCAATGCTCAAGGCTGATGAGGTTGTTATCAATGCTACATCGAAGGGCGGTTGCTCGATGCTCACCGATGAGGAGTACTATCAGGGTTCCTTCCTCGGCATGGTTATGAACCTGTCGGGTATCGGTAAGTTCTCTTCTACGGAGCTTGCAAAGCAGCTTTCAGGTAAGAGCGCATGGGCATCTGTAGGTGTTGGTGGTTATGAGCATGCCGTAAATGCCGGTGGCTCACCCAAGGATATCGAGACTATCCTCCAGCTCATCTACCTCAACTTCACATCGCCCCGCTTCAACCAGACAGACCTCGACAACTTGAAGAAGATGTACGTTCCTTACTTCACGAACATGGAGTCTGATCCTAACTATATCTCACAGCGCGAGCGCATAAATACTCTCTATGGCAACAATCCTCGTCGTCAGATGACAAGCGCAGCACAGATCGAGTCTATCAACCTCGATGCTTTGGCTGCTGTGCACCATAAGCTTTACAGCTATGCTGACGACTTCCGCTTCATTATTGCAGGTAATGTCGATCTTAACACATTGAAGCCTCTGGTGGAGAAGTATATCGGCTCGCTGCCCACATCGAAGAAGGTGAAGTATGCTGTTAAGGATGATGGCGTGCGTACAGTCAAGGGAGATGTTGTAAATGACTTCACAGCCGCTATGCAGCAGCCCAAGGTGTCGGTATTTATCAACTACTCGGGTGCTATCGAGGATAACGCCAAGAACCGCATGACCATGGAGCTCTTGAGCCGTGCTCTCGACTCACGTTACATGGTATCTATTCGTGAGGAGAAGGGTGGTACCTATGGCGTAGGTGTAGGTGGCAGCATCGAGCGTTACCCCGTATCGGAGTATGGCCTTGTTATCTATTTCGATACCAATGAGGAGCTTGCTGATGAGCTTATTGATATCTGTTACGCAGAGATTGAGAAGATTGCTGCCGAGGGTCCTTTGGCGGATGATGTGGCCAAGGCTAAGGAGTTCCTTGTTAAGAACTTTAGCAATGTTCTCGAGAATAACAACGGCTGGGTATCTGCTATTGATCGTTGGTATGAGGATGGCTACGACTTCACCAAGGAGTATCTCGGCATAGTAGAGAATACAACAATCGAGGATGTTCAGAACATGGCGAAGAAGATGCTTGAGGATGGTAATCGCACATTGGTTGTGATGCGCCCCGCCAAGTAATTTTCGATTTGTATAGGGCATCTTTGCCCATCCCTAAAAGCAAGAGTTCGAGGGCTGTAGGTCAACTACTATCCCCCGAACTCTTCTTTTGTGGAAAGAGGAAAAATGAAAGAGCATAGATGAAAGAGAATTAAGGAAGATTAAGCAGAACTAAAGTTGTTTTTGCACGTCAAAAACCATTAATAGCCCTTAATCTTCCTTAATAATCTTTAGTTAACCATTCCACGTAGCTTTCTCTTTTCATCTTGTAAAGGCCTTGCGGAACTTATCCTCTACGTAGGCTCGGAACTCTTCGCTCTCCACAATATCAATATCGTCAATCAAGCCCATGGCAAAGCGACCTACGCCCGAGAAATCACACACTTCCGTATCTAATATCCAGCGACCATCACCCATATCGTGAAGGTCACGCTCCGCCAAGGGATACTCCTCGATAAGCAGGTTTCTTGCCATAAGGCCCAAGTGCAGTGTCACATGACGCGTCTCGAAGCCCGTCATGCGGAAGACATCTATATAGCCCTCATGGTGCTCCGCGGTATGTTGCCACGCCGCATCGCAAATCTCCACATCGCCAATACGAGCCGTCTTGAAGAGCTTATTCATGCCACTCTCCAGCTCGTAGCACCACACCTGCACATAGTTGGTAGTAAAGCCAAAGGGCTCGACAAGGCGGTCACGCACGCTGCCCCCATGTGACGAGGCATAGCCACGCAGCACCACCTGCCTTCTCTCCTCCACGGCCTCAAGCAGACGATTAACATTAACGGCATTCTTGCCCTTCACGATGCTATTGGCCATGGACGTGCAGTTGTACACCGTGGAAAGCTTCTTGCGTAGATTCTGCTTGAGCATATTTGTGTCGTCAAGACCCTCGATAAGCTGATTGACAATATGCGCCTCCTCGTTGGTGAAGTGCACAAGCTGCGAGATATCCTTGAAGTAGGGGCTCTCCTTGCCTAATTTATAGACCCCACCATCGAGCTTATGCACAACGAAGCCCGCATCCTTGAAGGTCTCGATATAGCGATATATCGAGCGGTAGGTGGTATCTAAACGCTCGGCGAGATCGGCAACGCTATAGTTTACATTGCCCGTCATCAACTTCATAAGACGAAGCAACCTCTCAATCTTTGGCTGGTCCATGGTAACGATATTATTATTTACAAAGATAACCAAAATTTTGGTAAAATAAAAATATTGATTATCTTTGCACCACCAATGGCGCAAGCACTTGGTAATCGGAGAATCCGTAGCTCAGCAGGTAGAGCACAACACTTTTAATGTTGGGGTCCCGGGTTCGAGCCCCGGCGGATTCACCTCTTATTGTTGAGCGGCAGAGTTTTTAACTCTGTCGCTATGTTTTTATAATCTTACACGAGCGAGCTCGGCAGATTATTAAAACATAGCAGCTTCGCTTCCGCTCAACAGTCCGCCGTGCCTACTCACTTAATGCGGGTTGAGCCGATAGATAGATGTCTATTGCTCGGGCTTGTGCCCTGCGCTACGAGGTATCGGCTCTTCGGCTGCGCCGTCCGAGCCCCGGCGGATTCACGGAAATAAAGGAGAGCTTTGGCTCTCCTTTTTTTCGTGAATCAGTATTTACATTCCCTCTAAATCCCCCTTTGACAAAGGGGGACTTGTTTGCAGACACTCTCATATTCGCATACGCCCAATAATATTCTCACGTAATGCGGGTTGAGCGAATGGAGAGTTGTTTATGGTCGTATATTTAACTTGCTGCATCATGCTCAAATATAGCAAAATATTTGATATAAAGCAACATCCCTCGGGTGGGGATTTCTGTCACTTATAGAGATATGTTTTTTATATGACTATCTTCGCTTGCCTTCGAGTATGGCGTTAAGCTCCTTGATGCGGTCGCGGTGGCGGATAGCGGCGGTGAAATCGAGGTTTTTGGCAGCCTTCTCCATGAGTGCGGTCTCCTCCTTGATGAGCTCCTCTATAGATTTGCCGAGCGTTGAGATGTCGATATCTTCCGTTGTGGCCTGATTTTCTGTCCTCTGTGGCGTTTTGCGCTCTATGGCGTATGATGATAACCCTTCGGCCACGACACTCTCTCTCTGGCGCTCCTTGTTGCTCTTCGTGCTGGGGCGTTGTGGCAGCTCCATGTCGGCACGCTCGATATCGGCATTGAGATTTTCGAGGATGTTGCTCTGCTGGGCATTACTCTTGCGGGCACGACGCGGCATGGTATCATTTTGCAGGTTGTACTCTATCTGCTTGCTGCGTCGTCTATTGCTCTCGATGAGTGACTGTCGCAGTGTTTTTGTGAGCACATCGCCATAGAGGAGTACGCGACCTTCGGGGTGTCGTGCTGCACGTCCCGATATCTGGGTTATGGCGCGTACATTACGAAGGAAACCCTCCTTGTCGGCATCAATAATCGCCACGATGCTAACCTCGGGGAGGTCTATACCCTCGCGCAGAAGGTTTACACCTACGAGCACATCTATGCGGTCTTCGCGCAAATCCTCGAGTATCTGTATGCGGGTCAGGGTCTCGACATCGGAGTGTATGTAGCTGTTGCGTATGCCTATGCGGTCGAGGTAGCGCGACATCTCCTCTGCCGAGCGCTTCGATATGGTCGTGATAATAGCCTTCTCGCCACGTCGTACTGCGCTGTTAATACTATCCAGCAGGTCGTCTATCTGATGTTCCGAGGGACGTATATTGAGTGCCGGGTCGATGATATGCGTGGGGCGTATCAGCTGCTCCACAACCTCACCCTCGCTTGCCTCAATCTCATATTCGGCAGGCGTAGCGCTGACATATATCACTTGGTTTGTGAGCTGCGCAAACTCGTTGAATTTGAGTGGTCTGTTGTCGAGGGCTGCGGGAAGACGGAAACCGTACTCGACGAGGTTCTCCTTGCGCGAGCGGTCGCCGCCATACATGCCGCGCACCTGTGGCACGGTAACATGGCTCTCATCGATTACGGTGAGAAAGTTCTCGGGGAAGAAGTCCATCAGACAGAATGGACGCGAGCCCGGGGCTCGGCCGTCAAGGTAGCGTGAGTAGTTCTCTATGCCCGAGCAGTAGCCGAGCTCGTTAATCATCTCAAGGTCGTACTCTACGCGTTGCTTTATGCGTTGAGCCTCTATCTCGCGACCCTCGCGCTCGAAAAAGGCGATTTGTTTTACGAGGTCGCTCTGTATCTCATGTATAGCGCGGTTTATATGGTCGCGTGTTGTGACAAAGAGGTTTGATGGGTATATCGTCACGCTCTCGAGTGAGGCGAGGCGCATGCCCGTCTTTGGGTCGATGCTCGATATTGCCTCTATCGTGTCATCGTCGAAGAGTATGCGGAAGCACTGATTGCCGAACTCGCCAAACGAGGCCATGATATCTATGGTGTCACCCGTGATGCGGAAGGTGGCTGCTGTGAGCTCATGTTCCGTACGTGTGTATAGAGCATCTACAAGGCGTAATAATAACCCCTTGCGCTCATGCTTGTCGCCCACATTGAGCTCTATGGCCGTGGCGTGAAAGTCCTCGGGGTTACCGCAGCCATATATGCACGAGACACTTGCCACGACGATAACGTCGCGTCTGCCCGAGAGTAGGGTTGCTACGGTTTTGAGTCGCAGGCGCTCAATCTCATCATTTATGGAGAGATCTTTCTCTATATATGTATCTGTCGTTGGAAGATATGCCTCGGGCTGGTAGTAGTCGTAGTAGGATACGAAGTACTCCACGGCATTCTCCGGGAAGAAGTTCTTAAACTCGCCGTAGAGCTGTGCTGCGAGGGTTTTGTTATGGCTGATAACAAGCGTGGGGCGGTTTACCTGCTCGATGACATTGGCCACGGTAAAGGTCTTACCCGAGCCCGTAACGCCGAGGAGTGTTGTGCCTCGCTTTGCCTCTGCGGTTATCGAGCGTACAACTCTCTCTATAGCCTCGGGCTGGTCGCCCGTAGGTTTATAGTCTGCCACCAACTTGAAATCCATACCACAAAAGTAATCAAAATTCGCGCATGAACAAAAATAAGTTGTGCGACGAGGTTATTTTGATGAATGCGTCGTGCTCGAAAGGCCCATTTACTCCAAACAAAAAGTGGGTGACTATTTTACTTTAGTCACCCACTGTTTAGTGTAGTAGATTATCTACTACTTGTTTGCCGAGCCATAGCCTGAGAAGGGATTCAGAGCCGTTACGTAGCACTCTCCATAACGTGTTGTGCCCGAGAGCTTAACGTATGATTTACCATCGTCAATACTTACAGAGTACTCGTTGAGCAACTGCGGCTTGGGGTTAGTCTCCAGATCATCGGAGTCGGTAATCCATACACGTGTTACCAGACCCGTGGCATTGTCAATCTCATAACCCCAGAGCGTTGTTGCGTGTGCAGCACCTGCAATATCGGGGGGGTTAATGCTGATTGCCATAGACGCCATTCCATGCTCAAAAATCTCGACAACGAGCTCCGAGAACTTGGCTAAACGCTGTACACCGAGAAGATCGGTGCCATTACCCCAAAGGTAGTAGTTGTTCCAGACTGTGGTATATATTTCAGGATACTCAATAACACCAGGCACAACAATATTTTCATAGCCCGTATATACATCCTTTTCAACATCATCCCAGATGCTCTTCCAATAGCCACCGTCCGTCTTTGGTGTTGCCTGTGAGCCCGCTGTAGCATATTCACCACCATTGAGGTGACCTTCGAAGTACCATGGAATAGCCTCATATGTTTGTCCGCCCTTTTCGCTGTTGTCCCACTGCTCCCAAAACATCTCCATAAGAGCCAGCTCATAGACATGGTTGCGGCCGCCGAGATACTTGGTACCGGGGCCATCGATAGCACCCGCGGGAAGAGTGTTACCTGCAGCCTTGTATCGATCCTGGAACCATTGAATCATATTTGCCGAGGATGCCGCCCAGCACATGTTGATATCACCGTTATCGCCACGACCTACCTTATTTACATCATACCAACCCGACGAAATAGTCACACCATCGGCAAACACAATGCTCTTGCCTGTTGCCGTTACCTCCTCGGCAGTGATGGTTAGCTCGTTAGATGTCTGTGTGCCATATACGGCATATATGGTGTATGTACCGGCCTGTGTTGTTGCAAAGTACCTGCCATTCATCGTGCCGCCGTTGACATAGATGGTCGCCTGTGAGGTTACATTAGTGCCGTCTTCATGCTTCACGGTAATGCTTGCGCTATCTACACCATTAGCCTTGATAGTGTCGGTAGAGGCTGTGATGATAATGGGCTTGGTGTTCTCCTCGTTACCACCTTCGTTACCACCTTCGTTGCCACCTTCGTTGCCACCTTCATTACCACCTTCGTTGCCATCTTCGTTGCCATCTTCGTTATCCTCTACAGCCTTGATAACAAAAGTGTTGGACTTGGCATTTCCCTTCTTGGCATAGAAGGTGTAATCCCCGGCATACTTCGTCGAAAAGGTGTTGGCTGCAAGTGTCTCGTTGGTCTCGGCAAAGTAGATTGTAGCATCCTCTATGATATTATCGTTGCTATCCTTTACTGTGAAGGTTGCTGCATCTGTGCCGTTAGCTTTAATCTCACTCTTATTGGCATATAGTGTGAGAGTTTGCGTCAACTCGTTGTTCTCCGGCTCGCAGGCTGCAATGCCGAGAATCGCTGTGAGAATAAATAAAAACTTTTTCATTTCTCGATAATACTAATAATTGAGAGGTATTTTCCCTCTACATAATTTGATTGGTGATTACTTTACTCGTGTAAGTACGATATCGGTTGTTGCAGTTGACCACATCATCATGCCGTTGTTGTCGAGCCATACCGAGGGACGATAGTTGCCGAAGAAGAACTCCTCGCCCGACTGTAGAGCTCCAATGGTAAGTGTGTTACCATCAGCCGAGAGGGTTACGGGGAAGCTCGCAGGGGCAGATTGTCCCTTCTCGAGGTCCGTACCGAAGAAGTAGAATACACCATTGTCAGACCAGTTGTAGAAGTACTCACCGCGAGATGAAGGCACGGTGATAACATCGCCCTCGCCAATGTGCAAGAAGATCTTGGGTCCATAGTCGCGGTATGCCAACGAGTGGTGACCTTCATAGTAGTTGGGGCGTTGGTCGATAAGCTGCTCGGGGGTGTAGAAGTTCTGGGGCTCGAACGTACCAAGTGACGAAATAGAGAAGGGCCAGCCTGTGATTACAAGGCGGTTTTGGTTGCGGTACTCTATCTCTGAAGCCTCATCCACACCCTGTGCAATAGTCACCTTCTGGTTCTCGATGGTGGCCGTAATATTATTGCGGTTTAATACCGTGTATGTAACATTCCACTCGCCAAGAAGCTTGGTGAAGAGGTCTGACTCTACGCGCGGCTCTATAGGGGTCTTCTCGGTCTTGTGAGTACGCGTGAGTACGGTCTCGGTCTGCTCGGCATTCTTCACACTGACGAAGATGGTATATTCAGTGTCGCGCCACAAGTCCTCGACGATAAGCGTATAACCTGTCGTACGCATAGCCTCTACATATTTTGCGTCAATGGCCGTGCCTAGCGTGTTTGCGATTTCTGTATCGCTCATGCCCGACTTACGCCAACCCTGGGCATCGGCAGTGGGAGCCACGACAACATTTACATACTTCGCATTTCTTGAGAGCATATTTACGTTGATCGTCGTGTGACCATTCTCCTTGGGTGTAGATATCGTCAAGTCCACAACAGGAGCGTTGTCTGAAGCTGCCAAGGTCTTGAAGTCGAGCATCGAGATAGCCTTAAGACCTTCATTGTCGGTAACAACGACACATACTGCATACTCGACATTGGGCTTAAGCTCACCCCATGTTTTCTCGTTTACACCGGTAAGGTTGGGCCAACCCACGCCATCGTTTTCGTAGTAGCGCTCGATAGCACGGATAAGCATCTCCTCGCCAAACATCTCGAGAATTTCATCGCGACCTTTACCTGTGGGGTGATCTACGCCATGAACAGCGAATACGCTCACGAGGTATGATGCTACCTTTTCATCGGGCGTTGTGGTGATATCTACCGACGTTGAAGTGATGTTGTTGATCTCGATGGTGATACCTGCGTTGCTAACGGGTGCTGCGGGTGAACGGAACTTCTTAATGAATACCTCGCCGGTGATAGCCATTGAACCGTCACTTTGCAAGGTGGCATTGGCTGCTACAATGTTGTAGTCGGTGTTGGGGCGTAGGTTGCAGGCGTAGGTGCCATAAGAACTCTTATCAATCCAATCTACCGTAGTCTTGTTCTCGGCAGGAATACCGACACCGGGGGTTGCAAGGAACTCCTCGGCAGTCTGCTGCATGAGCTTTAAGTAGTCATCGTCGATAACCTGGAAGATGAAATCACCTGCGATGTCGATGGTGAAGTTTACACTGCTATACGTCGTGGAATTGATGGTAATGGGGTTAGCCACGCCATCATCGGGAGTAGTGAACTTCTGCGTCTTGGGTGCGCTCAATGCACCATTGTCAGAGCTGCGTAATACCACGTATATAACATAGTCGCTGTTATCGATAAGGTTTTCCACGGTGAATACCTCGCTATCCTTCACCTCGGCCTTATTGTAGTCAAACCACTCAATAACCTCGGGAGCCTCAAGTCGCTCATTGGCTACAAGATAGCCAATCTCGCCAGGGGTGTTTACCGATACCTCAAATACTACACTCGAGCAAGTTGTCTCGATAACCTCAATCCCGACAGTGGGCTTGCTGTTGTTTGGTTTCTTGTTTGTGCTATCATCATCAGGGTTACAAGCCACCGTGATAAGCAGACCAATCAACATGGTCCATAGCAGATTTAATTTTCTCATGTTTTTAAATTATTGATTATTAGATTTTCGTTGTTATGTAAATGTTATTCTCTATCCCTGTTTTGCTCTTAAGTTAGTTATGCTATATATCAGCTGTTCAGTGTGTTATGCTGTCTTGTGCGGATGTGTACGCTCACGACAAGCAATACTCATTGGCAAAGATAGAAAAAAAAACTGAAATAAGAAATAAGAAAGGAGAAATGAGAGAGGAGAGAGGAGAGAGGAGAGAGGAGAGAGGAGAGAGGAGAGAGGAGAGAGGAGACTCCAAACAAAAATAGCGGGTGACTATTTTACTTTTAGTCACCCGTCTATGTTGTATGAGCTTATATAATAGAACCTCTATTGGTTCATCGTGGCAAGGAACTCTTCGTTATCCTTTGTTAGGCCCATCTGCTTCTGCAGAAACTCCATTGCCTCCACCGTAGTCATATCCGATAGGTGCTTACGTAGTATCCATGTGCGCTGCATCACGCTCTGCGAGAGCAACAAATCCTCGCGACGTGTGCCCGAGGCCACAACATCTACGGCAGGGTAGATACGCTTATTTGCGAGCTTGCGGTCAAGCTGGAGCTCCATGTTACCCGTACCCTTGAACTCCTCGAAAATCACCTCGTCCATCTTCGAGCCTGTATCGATAAGTGCTGTGGCGATAATCGTTAGCGAGCCCTTCTCCTCGGTGTTGCGCGCAGCACCGAAGAAGCGCTTGGGTTTATGCAGTGCATTGGCATCGACACCTCCCGAGAGCACTTTGCCCGATGCGGGCTGTACGGAGTTGTAGGCACGTGCAAGACGAGTGATAGAGTCGAGGAAGATTACAACGTCGTGACCGCACTCCACCATGCGCTTTGCCTTCTCCAAGACCATCTCGGCCACCTTGACATGGCGCGACGCCTGCTCATCGAAGGTTGATGCTACAACTTCAGCCTTGACTAAACGAGCCATCTCGGTGACCTCCTCGGGGCGCTCGTCGATAAGCAGAACAATCATATATACCTCGGGATGATTATCTGCAATGGCATTGGCGATAGATTGCAACAACATGGTTTTACCCGTTTTAGGCTGTGCCACGATAAGTGCGCGTTGTCCCTTGCCTATAGGCGCAAAGAGATCGATAATGCGGTTTGAGAGCGAGTTGTGACCATTACCCATGAGTGAAAACTTCTCGTTAGGGAATAGTGGGGTCAGGTATTCAAATTGTTGACGGTCGCGTATATACTCGGGCTGAAGACCATTAATCGTATTGATATGCACCAGCGGGAAGTACTTCTCACCCTCCTTGGGCGGACGTATAACGCCGCTTACCGTATCGCCGGGTTTTAGTCCGAAGAGCTTGATTTGTGCGGGTGATACATATATATCATCCGGCGAGTTAAGGTAGTTGTAGTCTGCCGAGCGCAGAAAACCGTAGCCATCGGGCATAATCTCCAATACACCCTCGCCCTCGACTACCGCTGTGAAGTCATCCTTCGTGATGCGCTCCTCGTGTACTCGTGTCGGGGCTGCATGCTCTACCTCCTCTGCGGGCTCCAACTTATGTGTTGCACTCTCCTCTGTGGGCTCACGCTTCTCGACTCTCGGCTCTACCTCGGGGGCCTCATTTGCAACACTCTTTGCATCCTCGGTCTTTGCATCCTCGGTTGTTGATTTCTCTCTGCTTTTGGCTTCGGCTTCGTGCATCCACTTGGGCTTGCGACCTCGACGACGCGGAGCCTCGTTGATAACACTCTCTTCGGCCTCCCTCTCCACCTTTGCTATAGGCATAGGTGCAGGTACCGGTGCGGGCTCTGTGCCTGCTGTGGTCGCTATAGTCGAACTGTCGCCTCCCACCTTGATGCTGCTCATGCGCGGACGACGACCACGCTTGGGTTGCTGCACTGCGGCCTCGCCATTGTCGCTTGATGAGCTGTCGGATGTCGCCACAGAGACGATTTTATCTATGAGTTCACTCTTCTTCATGGTTGATGGGGCGATACCCAATACCTTTGCTATCTCACGCAACTCATGGATGGTTTTACCCTCCAATGCTGATATGTCTTGCATAAAAATTATGATTTTGGTGCTACTCCAGAAGGTTAATAAAACCGTGGGGTAGATTGGATTTACTTTGATTTAAGCAGTGCAAATATAATGTTTTTTTTATTTCCGAGCAACTTTTTAGTATTAAATGAATGCAAAATTTGTGCGGATAAGCAATATTTCCAAATAAATTCTTACATTTGTAATGGTTATTAATAATGTGTATTAACTATGAATATTGTTTTTAAATATCGCATGTTGAGCGATGAGAGTGATAATTTCGTTCGCGACTTTGAGGTGTATCCCGATATGACGCTTGCCGAGTTTAGTCGTTTTTTGCTCCGCGCCCTCGGATATGATGACTGCATGGTCTCGATATTTAAGGCCGATGATGAGTGGCGCCCCGTAGAGGAGTTCTCGGAGATAGACCTCGGCGACGATATCCCCGGTGCTCCGCGTGCTATGGATAATGTGCGCCTGATGGAGGTTACGAGTGACTTCCACGAACGTATGATATACACCTTCGATATGCTCAATAACCGCTCATACTATATCGAACTGTTAGATATGCAGCGTCCTGCAGAGGAACTTACCTATCCGCGTGTAGCCTTCGAGCATGCCCCCGTGCCCGATCAGTATGATCCCGAGGCTACGGAGCAGGCGGGCTCCATCTTCGAGGAGATGATGGGCGACTACAATGAGTTTGATGGGGACGACAACTATGACGATGAGTTCTAAACGAGGTACACTGATTGTTGTTGTAGGCCCCACGGGCTCGGGTAAGAGTGCTCTGGCTGTGGAGCTTGCAAAGCATTATCATGCCCCGATAATCTCCACCGACTCGCGTCAGCTCTTTCGTGGCATGGCTATAGGCACGGCGCAGCCTACCGAGGAGGAGCTGGCTGCGGCTACGCACTATTTTATTGCCGACCGTGAGGTGGAGGATGAGTTTAACTGTGGTCGCTATGAGGTTGAGGCCTTGGCGCTCCTTGAGCGTCTGTTTGCGGAGCATCGCTATGTCGTGGCTGTGGGTGGCTCGGGACTCTACGTGCAGGCGCTGTGTGAGGGTATGGATGCTCTTCCCGAGGCTGATGATGCCTTGCGTGAGGAGCTGAAGCAAAGGCTCGATAGCGAGGGTCTGGAGGTGTTGGTTGAGGAGCTGCGCAGGCTTGATCCCGAGTATGTCGAGGTGGTGGATAGACAAAATCAGGCACGTGTGTTACGCGCCTTGGAGGTCTGCATAACTACGGGTGAGAGATACTCGGTGTTGCGTCGTGGCGCGGTTGCCGAGCGACCTTTCAATATCGTGAAGATTGGCACGGATATGCCTCGTGATGTGCTCTATGACCGCATAAATCGCCGTGTCGATATGATGGTTGCCGAGGGTCTTGTTGAGGAGGTGCGCGCCTTGGAGCCGAAAAGAGATCTCAACTCGTTGCAGACGGTGGGCTACCGCGAGTTGTTCGACTACTTCGATGGTAAATGCAGCATGGTGGAGGCTATAGAACTTATCAAGCGTAACTCACGTCGCTATGCCAAGCGACAGATGACATGGTTTCGTCGCGATAGCTCGATAGCATGGTTCTCGCCAAGTGCTATCGAGGCGATAATCAACTATATAGATACGAAGTAATCCTATTTTATTTATCGGCATAACACTATGAAACCCACGAAATATCTGATATCGAGCCTTGTTGTCGTGATGCTTGTTATGCTCTCTGCATCATCTGTGCAGGCGCAACATACCTATCGTTTTCGTGACTCGCTGGGTAGCTACGAGGTGAGGTTCACACCTCATGACTCCTCGACGCGCTTCACGCTCTCGCGTTCGAAGCCCTTACTGCAGAATACACATGATCTGCGTCTTGCTACATCATGGGGTGGTAGTGATAGATATGGTACTGCGACCTACTACTCTAGTAACTCGCTCTCTTATGTTCATCACCCTGATGTCATTACGACATATGCACCGCAGCAGTGGTACTCCATCGTGCTTGACTATGGCTATTGGCTGAAGGAGTGGTTGGAGGTGGGTGCCGCGGCAACCTACCTTATTGGAGTACAGAATATCTACAATGAGAAGAACGATGCAAAGCTCCTCACACTTCATCGGCACTATATTTCGGTTATGCCCATGGTACGTATGGCGTGGTTTCGTCGAGGTATGGTGCAGCTCTACTCGAGCTTTGCCCTCGGCGTGGGTGTAGATATCCGCGAGAGGTATAATGAGGGGGCATTTAAGCGTAGCGGCATGATTACCGATATATATTGCGCCTATGATGTGAAGTATGTTGGCATCGCTGTCGGCCGTCGGTGGATAGGCTTTGCCGAGTTGGGTCATGGCGCGCGCGGTATCTTCACGGTAGGCTTTGGCCGTAGGTTTAACGGTAATGTGGAGTAACTATGAGAAGGTATATATTATTGGTCGTGGCGTTGATGATAGGGGGTATCTCTATGGCGCAGGAGGTTGTGACCGATAGGCTTATTTACGACCGCGTGTCGGGATATATGATGGCAGCAGATGAATGTGAGGCTTTGATTGAGGTCAAGCCGAGTAAAAACCTGCAAACCATACGTTGGGAGCATGATGTGAGGTTGTGGTATGGTGCCCCGGGGCTTATCTCGGAGCTGCTCCTCGACAATGTCGGATATGATGTTTATGACCGACTCTTCTCGATGAGTGAGTCGATAGATGAGTTGCGTACCTCGATGAGTCCGATGTTGCAGCTCTCTACTGTGGGCGTAGGATATACACAGCAGCTTAAGCCTTGGTTGGCGGTAGGTGCGAAGGCGACCTTTGCAGCGGTATGGCAACACCGTTATAGTGTTATTGGTGGTCGCGAGGTGTGTAGTAATGACAGATATGTCATAGGAGCTCTGTTCGATATGCGTTTTAGCTGGTTGCGACGCAAGAGTATGGAGATGTACTCATCTGTTGCTGTGGGTCTTGCCGGCTACTTCGATAGTCGCTATGGCGAGATTATTCCGATGCTTGATGTTGCATTGGTGGGTATCACCTTTGGTCGAGCCTTTTATGGCTTTGTGGAGGTGGGTGCCGGTGTCGGTGGCTCGGTGCGTGGTGGTGTTGGTTTTAGGTTTAACGCTAAAAAGTGATGGCTATGAAGAGGCATATTTATATATTAATGGTTCTTCTTGTTGCGATGACCTCGTGTGAGGTTAGCGAGGGATATGAGCGTGAGCCCATGGATGTTGGTCGATATATAGTTCAAAATGTCGAGAGAGAGATAGATAGACGCATCACGCCCTTTGACCTTGCCCTTTTGGGTGATTGGTATCTGGGTAGTACGGATGATGCGGAACGAAGTGCTATATTGCAGAATAGCCGTGGCTATCTCTTTGTCATGCAGTCTGATACAGTGAAGGTTAAGCGGCTCGAAACGTGGAGTGGCCTTTATGAGGATTTCTCATATTTTGTGACCGATGGCAAGCTCTTGTCGGAGGGTGGCACATGGCGTGGTAGCCGTGCTAATGTAACTATTGCCTCCTCGGTGGATGGCTACGAGGTTTCGTTTGATGATGTGCCTGCCGAGCAGTATATCTGCTATACGCAGGGTGCATTTACTGTCACGGATGTAGTACGCAGTGTTGAGGATGGTGTTAGTTATAGCTTCTCCGGCAACATGACAACGGTGGATAAGGAGCATAGCTCGACTCATCCTCTGATGTTGGATGTCGCAATATCGGATATGCTACGTTATAATGCATCGAAAAATATCTCGGGCCGGGTTGAGATAACCTGTACGGATAACTATTACGATACGGTGGATGAGGTTGTTGTTGACTATCGTGATGCCGGTGGTAAGGAGATAAGCTATCTTGGTGAGCGAGAGCTTGTCGAGTAGAAATTGTGAGTAGGAGTATTAGTCGATTTTGTCAGCCAACACGCTGATAAACAAAAGAGAAACAAGCCAGGGCTTGTTTCTCTTTTCTTATATGTTTTTATTGAATTAGTCGTTCTCGCCGGGGAGGAGATCTCTCACGCAGCGTGACTTCGACATAGGGTCAGGCTGAACAGTCATATTACCGCTCCAGCCAACCATACCAAAGCCAGTACGCTGACCATTATTAGTATCGGTTTGATCACCATGGACACCTCGTGAGTAGTAGGTACGTGTCAGCAGATTGTTATCACCAATAAAACTCTTAGCATAGATAGACATGAGCGTAAGCTCACGCTGATTAGGCAGTCGATAACCCTCGGGGCAATAAGGGTTAGGATTGGTTGGATCAACAGGTGTGGTAATAGCATTGTTTACCGCATTGAAACTTTTATCCGACGGAAGTGTCATATTTGAGAGATAGACCTGGAAGCGCTCATAGAGACGATTCATTGACGAGTTCTCATCGCCAAATACCAAGTCTTTAGGCTCATAGGGGTTATCACTCGTGCCCACAGGCTGACGGAAGGCACGTGGGTCGAGGTAGGTAAGGTCGAACACAACCTTATCGGAGGCTGGATACGAGGTATCGGTAAAGGCATTACCATTATCGTAATAGAGCTGGATATATTCGACAGGTGCAGCATCGATAGCATAACCCTCCTCATCGTCCATATTCACGTTGCGGGCGCAACGAATAGCAAATGCCTCGGTAGTATTGCCCTCCTGCTTATCCCAAATCCAAGTGTTGGCCTGACTCAACTTACTTGTTGATGTACCCTCCTCTGCCCATATCAATATAGGATCGGAGCTTGTTCCGTCGCTCGTGCTCGAGATAACATGTTGTCTCCACTTCCAGCCGCCATAACTAATTGTACTCTGATCTAATGGCGAGCGGTTATAGAGGTGGGCAGAGGCTGAGATACCGTCATTACCCATCCACAAACCTGTAAGCTGCGACACAGCAGCCATATACCAGCGTATCTCGTCCTGGTCGATAACACCGTCGCCATCGTTGTCACGGTTGAGCTTCATGCAGCCATAGCGCAACATCTGATATTCATTATTGAGAGTCTCCACATCTGCCGAGAACTCCTGCTCGAGGTTTAGGTAGGTGCTCCACATCTTGCCACTTACGAAGCTATTACTGTTATCTACCAAGTTCCACTCGTGCAATGTATTGTATCGGCCATTGGTCGAGCTCGTGTTCTTGCCGTCTCCCGTGATACTACCATTATTATATAGGTACCTACCGCTCGACTTGTCAACATGCTCAACGCCCCAGGCATTAGGTAGATCGGGATTACGGTGGTTATAGATGGACTGTATCGACTGCTGGCGAATAGAGTATGACGCACCGATAATCTTGCTCTCCTCGTCGGTACTTATCTTAGTATCCGAGAGAATGTTCATGATGCGTGGCTCATCCTGGTTGATACAACGACGCCAGATAGAGTTATCACTATCTATCCACTCGCCCGAGATTGGGTGGCGCTCATAGTAGTACTCGTTGATAAATGCCGTAACACGAATAATACCATTCTCGTCGAACATACAGCCGTTAGCCTTTGAGGTCTCAGCGTCGTAGGTGAGAGTGCCACCAACGCTCTTGTAGCAGCACAACTTCTTTTGCTCACGCAAGAACTCGACAAGCTCATCGACATATCCCGTGGACTCGAGATCGGGGAATGAGCCCGTAGCAGGGTTGTCGAAGGGCACACCTGCACTATTGCCCTTCTGATACTTGCGGGCTGTGGGGTGCGGACGGTATGGGCGCATCACCTTTGAATACTCATTTCCCGACATCTCGTTTAGGCGGAACTCCACCCACTTGAAGTCCAAGCCGAGGGTGATAGGCGTACCGTTGATATCGTAGCTTGGGCTGTTGTGGCCCTCCGCGCAGAATGGTGTTCGCACATACCATGTCACATCTTCGGCACGAATATACTGCTGATCGAACTCGATGACACACTGCTCGTAGTGGGCATCGCACTCAAAAATCTCCTGCAACGATATGGTAACATCGCCCGTAGCACCAGGGAGTGGCTCGTCGTAGATGTTTGGTGTCTCGTCGTTCGAGGTTTCAACCTCTACACGTATATCTTCGACACCCTCTATAGTAATGGTGTAGGTATATACGGTATTGCGCATAGTGTCGAAGTTACCCAGGTCTGCTTCAAAGTTGCCAAGGTGGATAATATACTGCACATCGGCATTGAGCACAGGGTTTTTATCTTGATTATTCACGTCGGGCACACCATCGCCATTGAAGTCATACTCTGTATTCATAAGCACGCTGGCATTGACTACCACGTACATCGAGTTGTCGTTAGCGTATGTCCAGCCTGCCTCGGGATTTTTATAGTCTTTCTCCTCACGATGCTTATACTCCCAGCCTCCCGCAGGGGTACTCTTGGGCGCGAGGGCATTCTCAAGGGTATAGAACGAGAAGCCTATCTCCTCGTTGCCACCGTTAAGGCGTGAACTATCGTAGGGCACATACGAGGTCTCGAAATATCCACTCACGTCGGCATCGCCGCTATTACCGCCATACTTGTTGCGCTCCTCACGGCTCATGATATATGAGCATTGTGGTGCGCTCACAACTTTCCAGTTCTTAATCTCAAGCTTCTGAATCGTATTCGACTTCTTAAACCAGAACTGCACCTTGGCATCCATACGCTTGAGCATCAGCGTCTTACTTGTATCAACCGATACAGTATTTACGTTTTGGAGTGAGCCCGTCATCGGGAAATATCCCGTACGCTCAACACTGGCATGGTTGAGCGTAGCAACCATATTCACAATGTCGCTCTGCTTGCGTACCAAGCCGAGTTTCTCGGCTGAGATGTTTACCATTCGTGAATCGATGTTGGCAATGATAAATACCGTAGCGTTGTTATGCTTAGTAGTGCCAAACTTGACAGTACCCCACGTATCATCATTGTCGATACTGCTTGGCTGATGCACATACCAACCATCCTCCTCAGAGCTTAGAAGCGTATCCTCTGAGGTATGGAGATTTGTCTTGCTGTCGAAGTAGCGACCCAAAACCTTATTGCCATTGCTGTCGAAGATAAAGACGTAGATGTTATAGATGCGAGACTCGTCGCTCACATGCGCTAATGTAGCACGTGTTGTTGCGTTAGTCGATATTGGCGACTGCGCACCGAAGCGTAGAATCATCTCTACGGGAGTGCCGTCGTCGTTGCCC